>JAZDLO010000045.1:0-21197 GCA_043801935.1 bacterium | reverse complement strand
TCTCAGACGATATACACAAGGGCGATCGACACGATGAAGAAGCAGACCGCGCACGCAATCGTCAGCCGGTCGAGGTTCTTCTGCACCACTCCGCTCCCGCCAAATGCTCCTCCTGAGCCCCCGAACGCGGTGGACAGACCTGCGTCCTTCCCTGAGTGGAGAAAGATCAGGACCAGTACCCCCAGACCAAGAATGGTGTCCAGTGCGACCAGAACGTATATCACTTCAATCTACCTCTCCGATACCCAAGTTTGCCCTCATGGTTTGCTCTCATGGGCGTTGCCGCCCACTATTTTACTCCGTAAGGTACCACCACGGGTACATTTTTGTATACTCAACAATCTTATTCATATCGGCACACAGGGCGGCCCGTCATCTCCGGAGGTATGTCCAACCCGAGGAAACAAAGGACCGTGGGCGCCACATCCGACAAACCAGCCCCCTCACGTAGCACGGCGTCCCTGTCGAGAAGGACCAGGGGGACCCGGTCGGTGGTGTGGGCGGTGTTGACGCTTCCGTCAGGCTCCAGCTTGACCTCCGCGTTGCCGTGATCCGCTGTCACTATGACTTTCGCTCCCACCCCCTCAAGTACCTTCAGCACCTTCCCCAGGCAGCGGTCAACATGCTGGATCGCCTCGACTGTGGCTGCGATGTTGCCCGTGTGACCGACCATGTCGGGGTTGGCGAAGTTGAGCACCACGAAGTCTGCTGGGGCCTCGGCCATCGTCTTCTCCAAGCAGTCGGCCACTTCGTATGCGCTCATGGCGGGCTTCTGATCGTAGGTCGCAACGTCTCGGGGAGAGGGGACGAGCTTGCGCACCTCTCCGGGAAACGGCTCTTCGCGGCCTCCGTTGAAGAAGGAGGTCACGTGCGCGTACTTCTCTGTCTCGGCAATATGCAACTGGGTGAGGCCGGCCGCGCTGATGACCTCGGCCAGCACGTGACGCGGCTCTTCCTTGGGGAAGGCGACCGCAAGGTCAAGATCCGGGTCGTACTCGGTCATCCCCACGAAGTCGAAGGACGGTGGGGGTCCCCCGCGATCAAACCCGACAAAGTCGGCCTGAGTGAGGGCCGCCGTCAGCTCTCGTGCCCTATCCGGTCGGAAATTGAAGAAGATGACCCCGTCGCCCGCTCGGACGCGCGACTCCGGGGCGTGGTCGACGAGGGTAGGCTGGATGAACTCGTCGGTCTCGCCACGGTCGTAGGACTCGTGGATGGCGGCCGTGGCGTTCGCCGCCCGGAGCCCCTGGCTGTGGACCAGAGCGTCGTAGGTCCGTTTCACCCGCTCCCATCGCCGGTCGCGATCCATGGCGTAATAACGACCGGAGACCGTGGCCACCCTGCCAAGCCCCTTGGCGTGGAGGAAGGCCTCCAGGTCTTCCATGAAAGCCTCGCCGGCGGTGGGTGAGGTGTCCCGTCCGTCGGTGAAGGCGTGGATGAACACGCTCGACGCTCTTCGCCGGTGGGCCATCGTCACCAGGGCCTTCAGGTGGGCGAGAGACGAATGCACTCCGGCGTCAGACAGCAGACCCATGAGGTGGATGGACCGATCTCGGGCGACGGCTCCGTCCATCACGGCCGCAAGCGCAGGATTCTCAAAGAACGAACCATCGGCGACTGCCCGGTTGATCCGGGTGAGATCCTGGTAGATCACCCGCCCCGACCCCAGAGTGAGGTGGCCTACCTCGGAGTTACCCATGATGCCGGGTGGCAGACCGACCGCTTCCCCGCTGGCCTCCAGAAGGACGTGCGGATACCGCTTCCACAGGGCATCCCAGACCGGCGTCTCGGCCAACGAGATAGCATTGCCTGGACCGGGGGGCGCGCAGCCCCACCCGTCCAGGATGACGAGGGCGGCGCGCCGGCGCCCGTTGCTCGCCACGGTGGACACGGCGCTTAATGCTTCTCGAACTGGACGATGCGGGCGAACGAGTCGAGCTCGAGACTCGCCCCTCCCACCAGCACGCCGTCGATATCCGGTTGGGCCATCAATTCGTCGATGTTGTCCGGCTTCACGCTCCCCCCATAGAGGATGCGCGCCGCCTGCGCAGCCTCGGCGCCCAGCGCGGCTGCCACCTGGGACCGGACGAAGGCGACCGCCTCTTGCGCGATCCCGGGAGTCGCCGTCTTGCCCGTACCTATAGCCCAGATAGGCTCATAAGCGATGGCCAGCGACACGACCTCTCCTGACCGCACCGAGGCCAACCCGGCCGGCACCTGAGTGGAGAGGACTTCTCCGGTCAGCGCGGCTTCGCGCTCGGCTTCGGTCTCTCCCACGCACATGATGGGCAGCAGGCCCTGGTCCAAGACGGCCCGTACTTTCTTGCTCACCGTTTCGTCGGTCTCTCCGAAGTACTGCCGGCGCTCAGAGTGGCCGATTATGGCGGCCTTCACCCCGAGATCCGCCAGCATGCCCGGCGCCACCTCGCCCGTGTAAGCGCCTTCTCCCTCCCAGAACACGTCTTGCGACGCCACCGAGATACAGGTGCCCGCTGCGGCCTTCACCGCCTCATAGAGACCGGTGAACGGAGGAGCCACTATCACGTCGCGGTCGCCCACCGCTCCCAGGCGTTCGGACAGTTGCCTTACGAACGCAGCGCCTTCGCCGCTGGTCTTGTACAGCTTCCAGTTGCCGGCCATGAGGGGCACGCGCCCGCGACTGGGGCGGCTCATGCTCACCAGGACTGCTCCTTGTCGGGCAGGGCGACGACGCCCGGGAGGGCGGCTCCCTCGATGAACTCGAGAGAAGCTCCCCCGCCCATGGAAACATGGTCCATCTTGTCGGCTAGGCCGAACTTGTTGACCGCGGCCACCGAATCGCCGCCGCCGACCACCGTCACCCCGGAGCAGGCCGCCATCGCTTCGGCCACCGCCCGGGTCCCGGCGGCGAAGGGGGCCATCTCGAACACACCCATCGGTCCGTTCCAGAAGACCTCGCCGGCCTGGGCGATGGAAGCGGCATAGGCGGCCGCGGTCTCCGGTCCGATGTCAAGCCCCATCCAGCCCTCGGGGATGGCATCGACCGCGACGACCTTCGTCGCCGCGTCCTCGGCGAAGGCGTCGGCGACAACGACATCGGTGGAAAGTACCAGCCGGCAGCGGCTGCTCTCCGCCTTCTCAAGGGCCTCTGCCGCCACTATCACGCCTTCGTCCTCCAACTCGGTGGCGCCCACCGACACGCCCTTCGCTTTGAGGAAGGTCAAGCTCATCGCGTTTCCGATCAGCAACCTGTCCGCCAGATCGAGGAAACGATCGATCACCTTGATCTTGTCGGTGACTTTGACCCCGCCCAAGACCACCACGAAGGGCCTCTTGGGATCCGCAAGAAGGCCGTCCAGAGCCGCCAACTCCTTCTCCATCTGGAACCCAGCGACCGCCGGGAGGGCCGCAGCCAGGCCGGCGGTGGTCGCATGCGCGCGGTGGGCGGCGCTGAACGCGTCGTTCACGTAGAGATCGCCCAGGCAGGCTAATTCCCTCACCAAGGCTGGGTCGTTCTTCTTCTCCCTGGGATCGAAACGGGAGTTCTCCAATAGCATGAGGTCGCCGGGTTCCATGACGGCTACGGCAGCCTCCACTCCCGGACCCGAGAGCTCGCTCACCTTGCGGACGGGGACTGCGAGCAACTGCCCCAGACGCATGGCCACCGGATCGAGCTGCAGCGCCACATCCGGCATGCCTGCGGGCCGACCGAGGTGAGACATCAGGATCACGCGGCAACCGCGCTCGCGCAGATACTGGATGGTGGGCAGAGCCGCGCGAATGCGGGTATCGTCGGCGACGCGTCCACCCTTGAGAGGGACGTTGAAATCCACGCGAACCAGCACTCGCTTGCCGGCGACGTCCACGTCCCGGACCGTCTTCTTGGTCATGTCGCCCTCGCTTCCCGCGCTCAGCCGCTAGAACAGTCGCCCGCACAGGTCGACCATGCGGTTGGCGAAGCCCCACTCGTTGTCGTACCACATCACCAGCTTGGCTTGACGCCCCATGACCATAGTGAGAGCGGAGTCGAAGACCGAGGAGTGCGGGTCGCCCACGATGTCCGAAGACACCAGAGGTTCATCGGTGTAGCGGAGCACCCCGGCCAACGGGCCTTCCGCGGCCGCTTTCATCGCAGCGTTGATCTCTTCCACGGTGGTCTCTCGCTCCAGGGTGACCACCAGGTCGACCACCGAGCCGTCCGGTACCGGCACCCGCAGAGCGAATCCGTCCAGCTTACCCTTGAGCTCGGGCAGCACCAGAGCGATGGCCCGGGCCGCCCCGGTTGAGGTGGGGATGATGGAGAGGGAAGCAGCCCGCGCCCTTCGTAAGTCCTTGTGGGGCAGATCGAGGATGCGTTGATCGTTGGTGAAGGCATGGATGGTCGTCATGAAGCCCTGCTCGATGCCGAACGAATCCAAGAGCACTTTCACCACCGGGGCCAGACAGTTCGTCGTGCAGGAAGCGTTGGAGATGATGTGATGGCGGGCCGGATCGTAGTCGGCATCGTTGACCCCCACGACCACCGTGAGGTCGGGGTCCTTGGCCGGGGCGCTGATGAGTACCTTTCTCGCCCCTTGGTCCAAGTGAAGAGCCGCTTTGGCCCGCTCGGTGTAGAGGCCCGTGGATTCCACGACCACATCCACTCCCAACTCCCGCCAGGGCAGCAGAGCCACGTCGGGGGCGGACAGGACCGTGATGCTCCGGCCCTCGAAGACGATCTCCTCCGTAGTGTGAGCGACTTCTCCCGGCCACACGCCGTGGACACTGTCGTATTTCAGCAGATGAGCCAGGGTGGCAGCATCGGTGAGATCGTTGACCGCCACCACCTCGATGTCTGCGCCGTTCTGGGCGGCCGCCCGTAGGAACAGGCGGCCGATCCGTCCGAACCCGTTGATGGCTACTTTGGTGGTCATCCGAACCTGCCCCTCTTACGTCGTGTCTCGTCCTTCAGCGAACGCGCATTTTATCACGAGCGCCTTTGCCCTCTGCCTTGTCCGCGCCCCGTTGTGCAGCCTGTACCAGCCGCCTTAACCGGTGGTTCACAGCGGAGCGGGAGAGGCCCTCCCCTTCGGCTTCCGCCAGTTCCGACAAGGTCATATAGGGGTAACGGAGGCGCAGATCGGCCATGTCCTGCAAAGCTGGGGGCAGCGTCTGCAGCCGCCCGGTCCGCTCCAGAACATAGATGGCCTCCAAGTGGCGCTGGGCCGCCCCACTCGAACGGCGCAGGTTCGCCGAGTCGCAATTCGCCAAACGGTTGGCCCGCGACCGCACCTCTTTCACCACCGCCTGTTCCTCTACCGCCAGCGCCGACTGGTCCGCCCCTGCCAGGGCCAGCAGTCCGGCCACTTCGTCCCTTCCTTTGAGATATACCACGTAGCTCCCCCTGCGGTACCTCTGGCCGGGATGGAAGTCCATGTCGCCGAGCAATCGCAGGAGATCGGCGGCGAAAGCCTGGTGCGGGGTGATGATCTCAAGATGGGCCTCCTTCTGAGGCGAGTTCGCCGAGCCGGCCCCGATCAGGCAGCCGCGGATGAAGGCGCTCCGACAGCAGCTCTTCTTGACCAACCGTTTCGTGATACCGGGTTGGAGTTGGAAGTTGTCGCCCAGAGCGCCCATCTCATTCAGAGCTTGAAGAGCCGGTGGGGTCCCTTTCAGATGCACTTCGTACACCAGACGCCGGCGAAAGCGAGGCTCCCGCCGCGTCAGTAGCTCACCCTCGGCTCCAAACGCCTTGAACTGCGAGTAGACCATTTTCGCCGCCCCCTGCACTGTGGTGGCCAGACGGATCTCATAGCGCTCCTCGTCGGTCACCCCCCCTCGGATAACGAAAGTGCCTGCGGTGTGCATCAGGCCGGCCACTGCCGCCATCCGGCAGCAGGCCTGTCTTTCCTCGGTGCGGGCCATCTCCTCCCGGAAGGCGCGAGTGAACCCTGTCCCCACCTTCACACCGGCCGATCGACGTCCCGATGCGACACGCTTGTGACCACAGCGGCGTCGTCTTGCAGCCTACGGGCCACTTCATCCACGAGCACGACCGAGCGATGGCGCCCGCCGGTGCATCCGATGGCCAGAACGAGCCTGGGCTTCTGCTCGGCCACGAAGCGCGGGGCAAGGAAGCGCACCAGCGTCGCCACCTGGTCCAAAAAGGCGCCGGCCCCCTCCTGCCCCAACACGTACTGCTTTACGGTCGGGTCCGATCCGGTCAAGAGGCGCAGGCCGGCCACCCAGTGAGGATTAGGCAGGAAACGGGAGTCGAGGACCATGTCGGCCTCGTCCGGCATGCCGAATTTGTACCCGAAGGACAGAAGGCTGAGAAACAGCTGGTCACTCAACTGATCGGCCAACAGGGTCTCCTCGAGGCGCCGCCGGAGCTCTCGGGGAGACACACCGGTCGTGTCAATCACCACGTCCGCCTGCGCCCGCAGCCGAGAGAGGAGGCGTCGCTCCCGATCGATGCCCTCCAGCAGGTTCGACTTCGAGAGCGGGTGGGGCCGTCTGGTCGATTGGAAGCGGGCCGCCAACGCTTCGTCCGAAGCTTCGAGGTACAGCAGGCGGAATTGTATGCCGGACTCGCGCAGATACTCGAGGGCTTGGTCCAATTGCTCGAAATACGCGCCTGCGCGCACATCGAAGACCAAAGCCACCCTATCGACGCGGCTGCCCTCCAGTGCGAACAACTCCACCACCCGGGGGGACATCTGCGGCGGAAGGTTGTCGATGCAGAAATAGCCCATGTCCTCGAAGGTCGCCACCGCTTCTGACTTGCCTGCGCCGGAAAGGCCGGTGATCACCGTCATCTGCAGCTCGCCGGGGGCGTTCACCTTACCCTGCCCCTTTCGGATGCTGGAGCGTGCGTCCGCTCGTGAGTCAGCAACCGCTCTTTCCACGCCGGATCGTTCCCGTAATTACCGAGGGTCCCGTCGGCGCGGATCACCCGGTGGCAGGGAACGACCACCGGGATGGGGTTCGCCGCCATGGCGTTCCCCACTGCCCGGGCGGCCCGGGGGTAGCCGGCCATCTCGGCCAGCATGCCGTAGCTGACCGTGACCGCCGGCGGGATCGAGAGCAGCGTCGTATAGACGACCTGCTCGAAGGGGCCGAGACCTAGACTGTCGAGCGTGATCTCTTCCGACCGCCATGACAGGCGCTCGCCCCGGAAGTACGCCTCCAGCTCTCCCACCCAATGAGTGAGCGCGGAGCGGTCGGCAGGCCCCGCTTCCTGCGAGGAGGGCGGTGCGGCCGGAGACCCCGCTTGCAGCGCGGGTTCCGCTGGGTTCGCGGGTGCCGCTGCGCCCGGCAGCTCCACACCGACCAGGCGCCCTTCACTGACCACGAGGGCACCCATCCCCCAGGGTGTACGATACCGGCCGGTCACGACCCGGGCTTCCCCCGCGTCGGCCTGCTCCGGACGCCGGGCTCCGTGGCTGGTCCCTGTTGAGCTGTCAACCCGTCTTGTGGACATGTGCGTATATCTCCCGTGCCACTTTTCCCGGTAGCCCTGGTACAGCCTCGAGCTCCTCTCTGGTGGCTTCCAGGAACCGCTCTGGAGAGCCAAAGTGCTGCACGATGGCCCGCTTACGCTTTTCGCCGACGCCGGGGAGTTGGTCGAGCAGCGATACCGTCGTCAGCGCAGCCCTCTTGCTCCGATGGAAGCCTAGCGCAAAACGGTGGGCTTCATCGCGCACCCGCTGCAGAAGCAGCAGGCCGGGATCGTCGGGCGCAAGATCGATCGGATCGGGCGACCAGGGTACGAAGACCTCCTCCTCCCGCTTTGCCAACGAGATCACGGTGACCGCTTCCTCCAATCCCGCTTCCCGCAACGCGTCCAACGCGCCTCCCAACTGACCCTTACCCCCGTCGACCAGCACCAGGTCCGGCACGGCCTCGAAGGACGGATCGTAGGGTCTGCCGACTTCCGGGCTTTCGTCGATCTCAGAGACGGCCCGCTCAGAGGCCGCCCCTCCATCCTGGTTGAAGCGGCGTGCAAGCGCCTCGCGCATGGCGCCCACGTCGTCCTGGCCGCCGGTGGAGCGGATGGCGAACTTACGATAGTCGCTCTTCTTCGGCGCCCCCCCTTCGAACACCACCATGGAGGCCACGATGCTCTCCGCTCCCAGATTGGAGATGTCGAAGCCTTCGATCCGCATGGGCAACCTCTCCAGGCCCAAGGTGCTTTCCAGAGCCGTCAACGCGCCGTACATCCGTTCGCGGCTGCGCTCCTCCCGAAGCCTCTCGTGCGCCAGGGCAAGGGCCGCGTTGCGATCCGCCAGCTCTTGAAGCCGGCGCTTGTCTCCCCGCTCCGCCTGCCTGACATCGACCTTCGTCCCGCGCAACTTCTCGAGAAACGCCGCCAGACTCACTGTGTCGGCGACCGCTCCGGGGACGATCAGCTCTGCCGGCACGGTCAACGAAGACGCATAGTATTCGGATACGAACCGTTCGAAGATCTCCTGGTCCCCCGCCCCTTCGACGTTCACCAGCGTGAAACTCCGCCGATCGGCGAGCTTGCCATCACGAGTGATGAACACCTGGACGTTCGCCCCCCAGCCATCCACCGCAAGCCCGGTCACATCCGTCGACCCCAAGGAACTCGACTCGATCCGCTGCCGCTCCAGAACGTGGGTCAGAGCCTGCAGACGGTCGCGGAACACCGTAGCGCTCTCAAAATCCTGCCTCCCCGCGGCCTCTTGCATCGACCGTTCGAGTTGAGCGACCACCCGGGTCTCGCGCCCGCTCAGGAAGTCCACCACCTGGGCGACGACGGCCCTGTAGTCAGCCGCCTCCACGGTCCCCAGACAGGGACCCGGGCCCCGAGCGATATGGAATTGTAAGCAGGGGGAGCCGTTCCGCCTGCCCGGCTGCCGGCCTCGGCAGGCCCGCACCGGGAACACACGGCCCAGTACGTCCAGAGTCTCCCGAACCTTGGCGGCGCTGGCGAAAGGACCAAAGTAGAGATTCCCACGCCGATGAGCCTGGCGGGTGAACATCACTCGGGGGAATTCGTCCTCCGCGGTGATCATGATGTACGGATAGGACTTGTCGTCGCGCAGGCGGATGTTAAAGGGGGGCCTGTGCCGCTTGATGAGATTGTGCTCCAGGAGGAGCGCCTCCACCTCGTTGGTGGTGACGATCCACTCGATGGCGGCCGACCGGCTCACCATCTCGCTGACTTTCGCCAGGACCCTGCCGGCCTCGCCTGCTCCGTCGATCGCAGGGAGGTAGTTGGCCAGACGCTTGCGCAGCGAGAGCGCCTTGCCCACGTAAAGGACGCCGCCGGACGCGTCTCTATAGAGGTAAACGCCCGGAAGGTCAGGGGCATGCTTGACGTGATGTCTGAGCTCTTCACTGCCGCTCACCGGTGCCATCTGGCCGCCCCGCACTGTCTGCGAAAGAGAGTAGTACCTACCGTCCAAGTGTACCCCACACCCCGCGCTGGGACAGCCCTGGGAAGCCCACGCCAGGGTCCTGGACATGGCAAGGCCCATGTTATACTTTCGCGCCTACGGCCCATCGTCGTCTGCGGCCGTACGGACACGAACCTTCATTTCCGGCGAGGGAGCGCGTGAGTCTACGAATCGTGGTGCTGGCCAAGCAAGTACCCGACACCCAGAACGTCACCGGTCAGGCCATGAACGAGGACGGCACCGTTAACAGAGCCGCCCTTCCGGCCATCTTCAACCCGGAGGACCTGAACGCTTTGGAAGAGGCCCTTCGCCTCCGCGAGAGCCACGGGGGCCGGGTCACAGTGATCAGCATGGGACCGCCGGCGGCAGCCCAGGTGCTGCGCGAGTCTCTGTATCGCGGGGCCGATGAGGTGATCCTGCTCTCCGATGGCCCCTTCGCCGGCGCCGACACCCTGGCCACGAGCCACGCCCTCTCTTTGGCCGTCCGTAAGATCGGTCACTGCGATCTCGTCCTTTGTGGCCGGCAAGCGATCGACGGCGACACCGCCCAGGTAGGGCCCCAGCTAGCCGAAAAGCTGGGACTGCCCCAGATCACCTGTGTGAGTCGTATCGACGCAGTCGACCCGGGCTCCATCACTGCCACGCGTTCCGTCGAAGGGGGCTTCGAGACTGTACGCGCGCCGCTACCGGCGCTGCTCACCATCACCGGCGAAGCCAACGATCCCCGGCCGCCCAGCGCGCGCCTGATAATGACCTACAAGGATGCCGGCGCCGAGCTGCAGCGCCCCTACGACGACAGCTATCTGGACCCGGAGAACGAAGAGGCCGAGGTATGCATGGTCGATCGCCAGGGCCGCTCGGTGTGCCGGGCCCGGATCGTGCTTTGGGACATGGAGGCGGTCGAGGCTCGGCGCGAAGAGGTCGGTCTACGGGGATCGCCCACCCGGGTCAAGAAGATCACCAGCGTCCACCTGTCCCCCGCCGCGGCCAGGATGGTCGAACCCACCGAGAAGGGGATCGCAGCGCTGGTCCACGACCTGATCGAGGAGCACATCCTTGGCTAATGCGGCCGGAGAGAGAGCGGACGGATCCGGCGCGGGCGAAGTCTGGGTCTTCGTCCAGGCGAACGACGGGAGACCCGCCGAGGTCAGCCTGGAACTGCTGGGTCGAGCCCGAGAGCTGGCTGCCGAGCTTCAAGCTCTCGTGGGGGCGGTGCTCGTCGGTTCGGAGGTCTCCGCCCTGGCCGAGGGGTTGATATCACATGGGGCCGATCGCGTGTATGTGGCCGACGATCCGGCTTTGCTCGATTACTCCACACAGCCGTACGCCCGGGTCGTCTCCCAGCTCATCAAGCAGCATCGGCCTGACATCGTCTTGTACGGCGCCACCACCACCGGCCGCGATCTCGCCCCCCGGGTGGCGTCCTTCATCCGCACCGGTCTCACGGCCGACTGCACCGACCTGCGCATCGGTCCGCACAGCACCAAAGAGCGTGAGTACGAGCGGCTCCTGTATCAGATCCGGCCTGCCTTCGGGGGCAACATCATCGCCACCATCATCTCGCCCGACCATCGGCCGCAGATGGCCACCGTGCGCGAGGGCGTGTTCCGTCTGCCCGACGCCGAACCGGGGCGCCGCGGCCACGTGATCACCGTGCCGGTCGACGTGCCGGTCGAGGACTTCTGCGTACAGGTGGTCAGCCGAAGTCTCGAGGAGAAGAAGGTCGACCTCAAAGGAGCCGGCATCATCGTGACCGGTGGCGCCGGGGTGGGCTCCAAGGAGGGTTTTGTCCTCATCCGAGAGCTGGCCGACACGCTCGGCGGCGTGGTAGGCGCGACCCGGGCGGCGGTCGATGCCGGCTGGATCGGCCACGAGCACCAGGTCGGCCAGACCGGCACCACGGTGCGGCCCAAGCTGTACATCGCCGCGGGCGTGTCCGGATCGGTGCAGCACCGAGCGGGCATGGATGGATCGGCCCGCATCCTGGCTATCGACAAAGACCCCCACGCCCCCATCTTCTCCGTGGCCCACTACGGCGTCGTGGGCGACCTGCACGATGTGATCCCCCGCATCATCCGCGCATACCGGAGCAAAGTATGAGCAACTTCTTCACCGATAACACCGACCTGGTGGCCAAACTCGAGCGTCTCGATCTAGAGCGAGTGGTCGAGCTGCGTGAGGACGGCTTCGCCGAGGCCTCGCACTACACCTGGGCGCCGCGGGGCCTCGCCGACGCCCTCGACAACTACCGACTCACCTTGGAGCTGGTGGGCGACATCGCCGGGGAATTCGTGGCCCCCCGGGCGGAGGATGTCGACCGGGCCGGCAGCACCCTGGTCGACGGCGAAGTGTGCTACGCCCCCGGTATCTCCGAGGCGCTTGCCAGGCTGCGCCAAGCCGATCTCATGGGCATCACCCTGCCTCGCCGTTTCGGCGGCCTCAACTTCCCCGTCACCATCCTGGCCATGGTCACCGAGATCGTCTCTCGGGCGGACGCTTCGCTCATGAATGTCTTCGGTCTCCAAGAGATCGCGGAGACCGTGAACAAGTTCGCCTCCGAGGAGATCAAACAGGCCCACCTCCCCCGCTTCGCCAGCGGGGAGGTGACCGGGTCCATGGCCCTGACCGAAGCCGAGGCGGGCTCCGATCTCCAGAACATCCAGCTCAAGGCCGTGCAGGGCGATGACGGGCGCTGGTATTTGAACGGCGTCAAACGCTTCATCACCAACGGCTGCGGTCAGATCGCGCTGGTCCTCGCCCGCAGCGAGGAAGGCACCACCGACGGCCGCGGATTGTCGCTCTTCCTTTATGAGCGCGACGAGCACATGAAGATCCGGCGCCTCGAAGACAAGCTGGGGATCCATGGTTCGCCTACCTGCGAACTGCAGTTCACCGACGCACCGGCCCTCCTCATCGGCGAACGCCGTCGCGGCCTGACCAATCACGTGATGAGCCTGATGAACGGGGCCCGGCTGGCCATCGCGGCCCAGGCCCAAGGCATCGCCGAGGCCGCCTATCGCGCCGCCTACAAGTACTCCGGCGAACGGATCCAGTTCGGGGGCCCCATCCGCGACATCACCGCGGTCACCACCCTGCTGACCGACATGAAGGTGTCGCTGGAAGCGGCGCGCGCGCTCCTTTACGAGACGGCGGTGATGGTCGATCTCAAGGAAGGCCTGGAGCATCGCCTGGAGAAAGCCGCGGAGACGGGGCTTTCAGCTGATGAGATCAAGGTCCTGCGGGCAGAGGTCAAGAAGTACACGAATCAGGTGGGCCTCTTCACCCCCCTGGTAAAGGCCCGCTGCACCGAAGCGGCCAACCGCATCGCTTACGACTCGCTCCAGGTGCACGGCGGCTCAGGCTACATGCGCGACTTCGCAGTCGAGCGCTACATGCGCGATGCCCGCATCACCACTATCTACGAGGGCACCACCCAGTTGCAAGTGGTCGCAGCCCGCCGGGGGATCCTGTCGGGAACGCTCTCCGAACGCTTCGACGATTATGAGTCCTGGGATCTCTCGCGGACCTCCGAGCTACTCGCCCGAGTCAAACGGGCGCGGGCGCGCTTTGAGGCGACAGTGGCTCATATTCAAGCCCTCGACGACTCCCGCTTCTGGGACCATCATGCCTCGAGGGTCATGGACATGGGCACGGATCTCGTCTGCGCCTATCTGCTCGTGCACGAGGCCCAGACCGACGTGCGCAAGCTGCTGATGGCGGAGTACTTCGTCGAACGGATGGCCCCTGCGCTCGAGGCGGGAGCGACCGTCATCTTCGAAAGCCGGCCGGAGAAGCTGGACGCTCTCCAGACGCTGGCCGCCGACTGAAGTCGAACGCCTGGCCCCGACGAGCGCCACACCGAATAGGAGACCTGGTATGAAAGACCTAGCCGACCTGCTCACCATCTTCTCTGATGCTCATGGTCTCTCCGGTTACGAAGACGAGATCGCGGCTCTGCTGCGGCGCGAGATGGAGCCCCTGGTCGACGAGGTCCACACCGACAAGATGGGCAACGTCATCGGGATCCGGTCCGGCGCCGGCCCCGTAGTGATGGTGGCCGCGCACATGGATGAGATCGGCTTCATGGTCTCCCACATCGATGACGACGGCTACCTCCGGGTTGTGTCCATCGGCGGGTGGTTCGACCAGACCATCCTGAGCCAAAGGGTCATGATCCACACCCAGGAGGGCAAACGTATCCCCGGCGTCGTCGGCTCGCGGCCCCCTCATCTCATGGACGCAGAAGAGCGCAAGAAGATGGTCAAGCTCAAGGATATGTTCGTCGACTGTGGGGCAACGAGCGTGGCCAACGCCGCCGAGATGGGGGTGGAGATCGGTTCCCCCATCACCATCGATCGCGATCTGCGCCGGATGGGCAACGACTTCGTCACCGGCAAGGCTCTCGACAACCGCGCCGGCGTGGTGATGATGGTGGCGGCGTTGGAGCGGCTGAAGGGTAAAAGAGTACGGGCGACAGTCCAGGCCGTGGGTACCGTGCAGGAGGAAGTAGGGCTCAAGGGTGCCCGCACCAGTGCCTATGGGCTGACCCCCGATGTCGCCCTGGCCACCGACGTCACCATCCCAGGCGACCATCCCGGAGTTAGTAGGAACGAGGCCCATGTCGTGGCCGGCAAGGGTCCCGCGATCACTATCGTCGACGCGGCCGGCCGGGGCATCATCGCTCCGCGACCGGTGCTGCGCTGGCTCCGGGAGTCGGCCGAAAAGGCCTCCATCCCTTATCAGCTGTCGGCCGGCGAAAGCGGGAGCACCGACGCGACCGCCATCTACATCTCCAAGACCGGCATTCCCTGCAGCGTCATCAGCGTGCCGGCACGTTACATCCACTCACCGGTGGAAGTGCTGTCGTTGCGCGACTTGGAACAGGGGGCGAGCTTGATCGCGGCCGCGATCCAGAGGGTGCACGAGTACTTCTAGCGTCTACTTGTGCCTCAGCGCTTCCTCTATCTTCTTGACCTTCTCCGGCCCGAAGTAGCCGCAGTTGCCCTTCTTCTGATCAGGCTCGAGGCCGCTCTCTTTGATGGTCTTGCTCACTTTGCCCGCAGACACACCCAGTTTCTCCGCGATCTTGCCTGCCGTGAGTAGCTCGTCGGTCATCACGTGGCCTCCTCGAAATCCGTGTTCGCGCGCTCGCAGAGCGCGCTCCCAGCCAAGACCCACCCTCTGTAGCTCCCCGGCCATCGAAGGCGGCACCCGGCCCCTTATCCGCACGTCTTCGTCCCGGTACTCGAAGACCACTGTCCCGCGCTCTCTGATCCGGGCAAGCAATTCCCCCGCCGAATAGGGTACGGTAAGGTCCACCTCCAGCCATAGCTCGGCCAAGACCGTGGCCATCATAGCCCGCAACTCATCGATGCCCATGCCGGTGAGCGCCGACACTCTCATCACGTGCTGATCGTCACGGCGAACGACTCCGTTGTGGACGGCGTGGACGGCATGGACGCCGTAACCGGCGTGGACGCCCGGAACGGCTTCCGCCCGATCGGCCTTGTTCAGCACCACCACTCGGGGCTTGTGACCCGCTCCCAGCTCGTCCAGGACCGTCTGCACGGTGCGCCGGTGCTCGGCCGCGTGCCGATCGGCCAGATCCACCACCTCGAGCAGAGCGTCGGCCCGGGTGACCTCCTCGAGGGTGGCCTGGAAGGCCTCCACCAGCTGGTGCGGCAGTTTGTGGATGAACCCCACCGTGTCGCTGACGATCACGGTCTGCCCCTCTCCCAACCGCACGCGGCGCGTGGTCGGGTCGAGGGTGGCGAACAGCATGTCCTCCACCGCGGCTGCCTCCTCGCCGACCAGGGCGTTGAGCAAAGTGGACTTCCCGGCGTTGGTGTAGCCCACGATGGCAACGGTAGGCAGGAGGCGCCGGTCGCGCGCCCGCGCCGCAGTCTCCCGCCGGCGGCGCACCTCCTCGACGCGCGCCCGGGTCTTCTTGATGCGCTGGCGTATGACCCGGCGGTCGGTCTCGAGCTGGGTCTCGCCGGGACCGCGCGTGCCGATGCCCCCACCGGTGCGCGAGAGGTGAGTCCACAACCGGGTCAGCCGGGGAAGCTGGTACTCCAGCTGGGCGAGCTCCACCTGGATCCGTCCTTCATGAGTGTGCGCCCGCTGGGCGAAGATGTCGAGGATCGCCCCACTGCGGTCGAGCACCTTGACGTCCAACAGCTCCTCCAACGACCGCTGCTGCTTGGGCGACAACTCGTCATCGGCCACCAGGAGCGAAAAGCCTGTGGCCCCCTTGGCCGACTTCAATTCTTCGGCTTTGCCTTTGCCCAGGTACCAGACAGGGTGGATCGATTCCCGGTGTTGCGCGACCATGCCCACCACCTCGGCCCCTGCCGTCTCCACGAGCGCAGACAACTCCCCCAGGGACTCTTCCGCGCTCCAACCGGCATCGTCCCCGCTGTCCACAGCGATGAGGTAGGCGCGCTCCCGCTCCACTGCATCGCCCCCCGAAGCGACCGGTCTCATGCGGCCCGCCCCCGGCCGCGTACGCGAAGGACCCGTCTCAGTACCTTACCCGTCTCGCTGTTCGGATGACGGCAGACCTCCTCGGGCGTCCCCGACGCCACCAGCTCACCGCCGGCGTCACCCCCCTCGGGACCCAGATCGATGAGCCAGTCGGCACATTTGATGACGTCCAGATTATGCTCGATGACCAACACGGTGTTCCCGGCATCGACCAGCCGCTGGAGGACCTCGAGGAGCTTGTCCACGTCGGCGAAGTGGAGGCCCGTGGTGGGTTCGTCCAGGATATAGAGGGTGTTGCCGGTGGCCACCTTGGCCAGTTCCGTGGCAAGCTTCACCCGCTGAGCCTCGCCACCCGACAGCGTGGTCGACGGTTGCCCTAGTTTGATGTAGTCGAGGCCCACGTCGGCCAGGGTCTGCAGGCGGCGCCTGATCTTGGGCTGGTTGGCGAAGAACTCCACCGCCTCCTCCACGCTCATGTCGAGGACTTCGGCCACGTTCTTGCCCTTGAAGCGCACTTCCAGGGTCTCCCGGTTGTAGCGCTTGCCCTGACACACTTCGCAGGGCACGTAGACGTCGGGCAAGAAGTGCATCTCGATCTTCAGCGTACCGTCACCTTTGCAGGCCTCACACCGCCCGCCCTTGACGTTGAAGCTGAACCGGCCCGGAGCGTATCCGCGCACCTTCGACTCCTGCGCCTGCGAGAACAGCTCGCGGATGTGGTCGAACAGGCCGGTATACGTGGCGGGATTGGATCGTGGCGTCCTGCCGATGGGTGATTGGTCGATGTTGATCACCTTGTCCAGCTGCTCGATGCCGTCGATGCGATCGTGCTCGCCGGGCCGGACCGGCACCCGGTTCACTAGATTGGAGAGGCTCCGGAAGATGATGTCGTTCACCAGAGTGGATTTACCCGAGCCCGAGACCCCGGTGACGCACACGAACGCGCCCGTGGGAATGTAGACATCGAGGTTCTTGAGGTTATGCTCCCGGGCGCCCCGCACTACCAACTGCCCCCGGGCCTGGCGGCGTACCGCGGGAATGGCGATCGCCTTGCTCCCGGTCAAGAACTGCCCCGTCACCGACCGGGGCTCTTCCAGGATCGCGCTCAGCGGACCGCTCGCCACCACCTCTCCTCCGTGCTCGCCCGCTCCCGGGCCCATATCCACGATGTGATCGGCTGAGCGCATGGTCTCCTCGTCGTGCTCCACCACGATGACGGTATTGCCCAGATCGCGCAATCGCACCAAGGTGTCGATGAGTCTGCGGTTGTCTCGCTGATGGAGACCGATGGAGGGTTCGTCCAGGATGTACAGGACGCCCACCAGGCTCGAACCGATCTGCGTGGCCAGCCGTATGCGCTGCGCTTCGCCGCCGGACAGCGTCCCCGCGCTGCGGTGGAGACTCAGGTAGCCCACTCCCACCGACTCGAGAAAGGAGAGCCGCTCCCGGATCTCCTTGAGCACCCGGCTGCCGATCAACCGCTCCCGCTGGCTGAGCTGCAGGCCGTCGAGGAACTGCATGGCCCGGGTCACGGGCAGCAGACTGAGCTCATATATGTTCAACCCCCCGATCCTCACCGCCAAAGTCGGAGGTTTGAGCCGAGCTCCGTTGCAGGCGGGGCACGGTCTCTCGGCCATGTAGTCCTCGATCTTGGTGCGCATGTAGTCAGAGTCGGTCTCCCGGTAGCGCCTCTCCAGGTTGGGGACGATCCCCTCGAAGGTCGTCATGTAGCTCCGTTTTAGGCCGGCCCGGTTGACGTACGACACGTACAGTCGCTCGCCCCGGGTGCCGTAGAGGAACACGTCTCGCACTTCCTGGGGCAGGGAGGTCCAAGGCGCGGCTATGTCCACTTCGTAGCGCTCGGCCACCGCCTTGATGATGTGATCGTAGTACTTCGAGTTACTGCCGGTCCAGGGAAGCAGCACGCCCTCGGCCACCGACAGCGAAGGATCCCCCACCACCAGTTCGGGGTCGATCTCCCGCCGGGCGCCCAGGCCGCCGCAGGTCTCGCAGGCGCCGTGAGGAGAGTTGAACGAGAAAATGCGAGGTGCCATCTCGGGCAAAGACACCCCGTGCTCCGGACAGGCCAGGTTCTCGGAGAAGAGGAGGCTTGTGGGCCGGCCGAGGACGCCGCCCTCGCGCCGCGGGCCGCCTTCGTTCCCAGGAGTCTCCTGTGGCGAGTGATCGTGAACGTCGACCACCAGCAGACCGTGGGCCTCGGAAAGGGCCGTCTCCACCGAATCGGAGAGCCGTCGCCGGATGCCTTCCTTCATGGCCAGTCGATCGACCACAATGCTGATGTCGTGGCGCACGTTCTTGTCCAGTTCGGGCAGCGCCTCGTCCATGCTGTAGTGCTGCCCGTCGATCTCCACCCGGGTGAAACCCTCCTGGCGGATGTGCTCGAGCACCTCCCTGTGCCAGCCTTTCTGACCGCGAACGACCGGAGCCTTGATCACGAACCGCGTGCCGGGCTCCAGGCCCAGTATCTGGTCGACGATCTGTTCTTTGCTCTGCCCTTCGATGGCCCGTCCGCATACCCAGCAGTGCGGGTGACCGATGCGCGCGTAGAGCAAGCGCAGGTAGTCGTGAATCTCGGTCACGGTGCCCACCGTGGAGCGGGGGTTGCGGGAGGTGGTCTTCTGATCGATAGAGATGGCCGGCGACAAGCCGTCGATGGAATCGACGTCGGGCTTGTTCATCTGGCCCAGGAACTGCCGCGCATAGGCCGACAGGCTTTCCACGTAGCGCCGTTGGCCTTCCGCATAGATGGTGTCGAACGCCAGGCTCGATTTCCCCGAACCCGACAGCCCTGTGATCACGATGAAGCGATCCCTCGGCAGAATCAGCGAGATGTCCTTGAGATTGTGCTCCCGGGCCCCCGCGATGACGATCTGATTAGCGCCCATTGCAGAGGGATTCTAGCAGGTGGTGCCACCCTCCGGCGCGGCTGGGACGCAGGACGTCGGTCCGCGTCCGTGCGGCGCCCTCCTCTAGGCCGGGAGTCGCCTCTTGAGAGCCCTGATCCTGTCGCGCTGCACTTCCAGAGCCGGGTGATCATGCTCCCGGACCTTGGTGTGAAAGATGGCCAGATTCATCTGCTCCCGCTGCAGGCGTTTCAGCAGCAGCCGGGCGCCGGAGCCCTTGTTGCTCTTGATCTGTCGGAGGGCGGCCCGCCGCTTCCGTGCGCTCTCCAGGGTGCGGAATTCCCCCTCTGTCAACACGTCGCTCCCCACCTCCCCGGCTATGAGCCGGGCGAACGCCTGCCGTTCCCGCCGGCGAGCGACGACCGTCAAGATCGCCAAGAAGGCCAGGAACGGCACCCCCTTGACGACGATGGCCAGTATGAACGATCCGGCGCCGCCTCCCATGAGAGACTCCAGCCAGGGAGAGTTCCACACGAAGTGGGCCGCCCACGCCAGTGCGAAGAACAACGCCGCTACACCCAGCCGCCTGCGCCGCGGCACCTCACGTTGGGTCACCGCGTAAGCGAAACCGAAGCCCATCAGGCCGCTGAACAGAGTGTGACTGTACAAGCCCGCCAAGACGACCCGCACGAAATACGTGCTCACGACGGGACCTATCTGTCCGGCTCCGGATTCCGCCGCCGCGTACATGAAGTACTGCACGTTCTCGACCACCTGGAAACCCAATCCGATCATGGCGCCGTAGATGAGCCCGTCCATGAGGCCGTCGAATTCGGTCCGCGCCATCAGATAGATGATGAACAGACCCGCTCCTTTGTACAGCTCCTCGTTGACCGGCGCTACGATAGCGGCCCCCCACGAGTCGACCGTCACCGCGGGAAGAACGTGCTGAAGGAAGGTCAAGGCGTAGGTGTTCGTGATGGCGGAGAACGTGAGAGCCACGATCCCACCCCACAGAACGGCCACGGCGATCAGCGAAGCCGGCTCAGGTTCGAACTGATCGAAGCGATAGATAATCACCCCGGCCGGAATGGCCGTGACCGCGAGGAGCGCCAGGGAAAGCAGCCAGGCGCCGGGAAAAGAGCCCACATACGCCGACTGCTCCCCTCCCACGATCAGGAAGCAGCCGCCGAGAAACATCAAGAAGAGCCAGTAGGCAGGCTGGCGGGAAAGGCTCATCGGGGCACCACCATGGTGCCCAACATGCTGTCGAGATCGCCCTGCACGCGGCGCAGTTGGCCG
Source organism: bacterium (assembly GCA_043801935.1). Taxonomy (GTDB): domain Bacteria; phylum Actinomycetota; class Thermoleophilia; order RBG-16-64-13; family RBG-16-64-13; genus JAZDLO01. Next base: position 1,162 of record JAZDLO010000045.1, on the reverse strand, counting down.
GCCGGCGCAACGGCGAGCATCACAACTCCCGTGCGCCAAGGGGCCGTCACGGCCACCACCAACTCGCCCTCAAGCCGGCCCGAGTCGGCGGTCCCGGAGAAGAGGACGACCAGAGCCGGGATATCGCCGGCGATCGTCGCTGAAGCAGCCGGCAACGCCCGATACGGATCGAACTGAGTCCGGAGTTGCCTGCCTATGTCGGCCAGCAACTCCTGGTCGGTGCCGTCGTAGACCTCGGCGGCGAACGCGACGAGAGCCCCCGCTTTCTGGAGCGAGACCGCATCCGACCCCACCTCCCAGACGTCGCCTGCAGAGGTCCAGCCGCCGGGCGCGATGATCGTCACGTCCCTGCCGATCTGAACGGTCGTCTCTCCGCCCGTGCCCGCTGGAGCGGCGATGGCGGCCAGGGCGAGGACGAAGAACATCCAGCCGACCATCACGACGGCGAGGAGGATCGGTTGTCGCCACGCAGCCTGACCCGAGGCTCCGTCTGGAGTCGGCCTCGGGCGTGCTCCACGAGCCGTGTAGATAGGTGCGCCGCCCTGGTTCATAGCAGTGGCCGCAGCCTCCCGTGCGTGAAAGTCCCAATCGATACGGTGCAGCCTTCGGACTCCGGTCAGTCTAGCAATTCCGCCTCACGGCGGGCACATGCGCTTCGGCCTGCCCCCCGATTCTCGCCGACACGTAGGTCACTTTCGACCCCAGAAAGTCGGCGCCTGTGCCTTGTTGCTCACTACGGTCTGTAGTAGCCTATGCAGCCGCCTCCGTAGACGCGCGGTGAGGCGAGATGTTCGTTCTCGTGAGGACTTGACCATCAGGAGGAGTGCATGCGGTTGTCAGCCCTTGCTCCAGGAAACACGAGGCGGCTTCTGCCGCTGCTGTCGGTCGCGCTGGCGCTGGCGGTGTTGGCCGGAGCGGGCGCGGCTCGCGCAGCCGAAGCCCCCACGTCGACGGCGCCGTCAACCGCCGCCCAGCAAGCCACTACCTCGTCGACGACCGCTGCGGGTCAAGACACGACTACCACCTTAGCGGCTTCCAGCGTCCTCGATCCAGCGGCGCAGGCGGGAAAGACCGCCGTGATCCCACCCGCTGAAACCCTGACCCCGCTCAACCCGGGCTGGAGGACCGACCAGATGGCCATACAGGTATGGCCGGAATACGA
>JAZDLO010000035.1:0-9238 GCA_043801935.1 bacterium | reverse complement strand
ACCGTGCGGGCCGTCTGCGGGACAAGTCCCGGACAGCCTGGGTGCGATCCTCTCGCCTCTGCGCAGAGGCTGGCCGGCCTTTACTTCTCCAGTCTTCCCCGGCTGTCGTGGGGTCTTACCCGCGCTCGAGCCAACGCGGCTAAGTCCGACGGCCGGGAGTCGGGCGAACAGACAAAGCTCTGCCTCAGCCTCGCGCCTTCCGTTCCTCTCATCATCCTCGGCCCGCCGCACGCCGATGCCGGGCCCTCCGGAGCAGCAGTCACCTTCCCCGTGACAGGCGGACTGCTTTCCCGTCGCCCCGCCACGGGGGCCCTCGTGTTCGAGGTAGCCTTCGCCGACGAGCGCGCTACCCTCAGCGTACGCGTTCGGGACTTCTCCTCGTGCCTCGCCGGAGACTGCTCTTCCCTCTGGAGACGCGCGCTCTACAAGAGTACACAATGGCTCCTGCACCGACTCCTGGTGACCAGGTTCCTACGCCGGGCCGGGCGCGACTTCGCGCGCGCGCCCCGCATGGCGGCCACCACCGCCGCGCCCGTTGGTAGGTGGCTGCAGACAGCTTCATCGCCCGGCGAGCGCGTCATCAAAGAGGAGCGAGGCGAAATCGACCGGGTCGAAGGGTTGGAGGCTCTCCAACTTCTCCCCCGTGCCGATGAGCTTGATGGGTAGGCCGAGTTCGTGAGAGACGGCCAAGGCGATGCCGCCTTTGGCTGTCCCATCCATTTTGGTGAGCACCACCCCGGTGAGATCGACCGCCTCCTTGAACACCCGAGCCTGGATGAGGCCATTCTGTCCCGTGGTCGCGTCGATCGTGAGCAAGCACTCGTGAGGAGCATCAGGGACGCGCTTCTTGATGACCCGACCGATCTTCTCCAGCTCCTTCATGAGATTCACCTGCGTATGCAGGCGCCCGGCCGTATCGATGATCACCACGTCGGCCTTACGGGCCTCGGCAGCGACGAGGCCGTCGAACACCACAGCCCCCGGATCTCCACCACGCTCATGGCGCACGACTTCGCAGCCCACCCGCCGTCCCCACTCCACCAATTGCTCCACGGCGGCCGCACGGAACGTGTCCCCGGCCACCAGCAGTGGCTCCTTTCCCAGCTCTTTCAGGTGCCAGGCGATCTTCCCGATAGTGGTGGTCTTGCCTGTGCCATTCACCCCCACCATCAGGATCACCGCAGGCGAGTGGGCGACGTCGATGCGCGTATCGGCCAGGCAGAAGTGACTAGCCGTCACCTCGCGTAACTTGCCCAGGAGCTGGGTTGAATCCTTGATGGTCCCCGCGTTCGCTTCTGCCTCAAGCGCTTCCACGATCGACACGGTGGTGTCCACGCCTACGTCGGCGTAGATCAGCCCCTCCTCGATGCGCTCCCATAGGTCCTCGTCGAAACGATCCAAAAGTACCGAGGCGAACTGCTGCTGCAGAGTCTTGCGGCTCTTGGCCAAGCCCTCGCGCAGCTGCGACAACCACCCTTGCCGCGTGTCTCGGACCTCCTCCGGCGTGTGGACGGCAGCCTCTTCAGCTATTCCGAGGAATACCTCCGACCAGTTGTGGCTCAAAGCTTCAGGCCCCCTTCGGCATCAAGTCGACCGCCTCCGGCCGCCCCGGCCGGTTCCGCGCATCCTTCTTGTACCCCAGCCTTCGCGAGAGCACTCGCGAGGTGCCGTCGCCCTCCAAGGCGACGCCATATAGCGTGTCTGCGACCTCCATGGTCTGGCGTTGGTGTGTGATGATGATGAACTGCGTCTTGTCCCTGTACTTGCGGATAAGCGACAAGAAACGGCGGATGTTGAGGTCATCGAGGGAGGCCTCCACCTCGTCCAGGATGTAGAACGGACAGGGCCGAGCGAGGAAGAGTGAGAATAAGAAGGCGATGGCCGCCATGGCCTTCTCGCCTCCGGACAGCAGGCTCATGCTCCGCGGCGCCTTGTTCGGTAGCTTGACCTCGAGAGCGATCCCCCGTGTCTCTTGCCCGCCCTCATCGCCGTCCTCGGCGTCACCGAGCGATCCGGGCTCTGCTTCCAGCGACCGCTGAGGGGCAGGTTTGTTCTCCGTCAACCTAAGGGTTCCTTTGGCACCCGGGAACACGGTGGCTATCACCGAGGTGAAATTCTCCCTGGTGTCTTCGAATATCTCCGCGAAAACCCGCTCGATGTGCTCGTCGAGCTCGGTGATGACATCCTGCAACTGGGACAGCGAGGCCTCAAGATCGCGGCGTTGCTCTCCCAGGAAACGGGCGCGCTCTTCCATTTCGGCGCATTCCTGTTCCGCGAGCGGGTTCACCGGTCCGATCCGCTCCCATCGGCGCTCCGACCGCTCCACTGCGGCCGACAGCGTGTCAGCATCCTCCCCTACGATCTCCGCAGACGTCAGGGTTCGTGGCGAAAGATGCCTACGGCGCAACTCGGCCGATTCGCTCTCAAGCGAAGACCGGCGGTCGTCGAGACGGGCTTGGTCCACCTGGAGCTGGGTCAGCCTGGTCGTCATCCCGTCGTGCTCGCGCTGGAGCTCGGCCTCCGCCCCTCCCCAGTCGCGTATGACCTTGGCAGCCCCCTCAGAGAGAGCGCGCGCCTCTTCGACGTGGGACTCCAGGCCAGTTGCCACCACATGGGAGCGTTCCGCGAGCCGCTCCACCACGGAAAGCAGTTCCGTGAGAACGGGAACGTAGCGATGCAGAAACGCCACCCGCCGCTCACATCGCGCCGCTTCGACGAGCGCCGCCTCCCGCAGCACCCGCGCTCGCTCCCGCTCGCTCTCATGCGCCCGGCATCGCTCGCGCAGCCTAACCTCCAGGAGTGCCGCCTGACCCTTCTTCTCCTCCAGACCAGCCACCGTCTTTCGCATGGCCTCAAGACGGGCCTGCAAGGCGCGGAGAGCAACCCGGGCCTCCTCGAGCTCGGCCTCCCTGTCCACCATGGCCTCGTCGACCGCTCGCAGATCGCTGAGGATCTGGTCGGCGAGGCCGCTTTCCCTCTCTTGCCGACCGCGCAACTCGGCGCACTGAGCCTCGGATTCCTCAAGCCGACGCGCGTGCAGGTCGCTCTCGTTTTTCTGGGCGGCCAGCCGACGCTCGGCTTCGCGCAGATCCTCCTCCCGCTCACGTAGGTGAGCCTGGGCATGCGTGAGCGCAGCATCCCCCTCCTCGGCGGACTTGCGGGCCATATCCCGTCTCACCAGCAATGCCGCGTGCTCCTCGGCTAGAGATCCAAGCTCGTTCCGAGCCTTGAGAAGAGTCTCAGCCCCCACCTCCTGCCGGCGGGCCACGTGCAATGCCCCCTCGGCCAACTCGCCCGCGCGGTTGACCAGCCGCCACGAACCTCTTTCTTCCCCGGAGGCGGCGTCTTCGAGCCCTCCGTCGCCGGTGAGCACGGCGGTGGGCGGCATCAGAGCCCGCAGGGTCTCGGTCACCGTCTCGGGACCCGAGACCAGCTCCCATAGATCCCGCGATCCCGCGGGGGGCGACGTCGGAGGCGATGGCCGCGCCGGTGGTTGGCTCTCCCAGATGGCTTCCAAAGGGCCCTCAACGTGAAGGGCACGGCCCGTGTCGGGCGGCCCGGAGACCACCACGGCCTGGGCCACCGGCCCAAGGGCGGCGGCGAACGCCCGCTCGTAGCCCGGCTCCACCGTCAGAACCTCCGTGAGCAAGCGGGCTCCGTCCACCGCTGTCATCAACTCGCGTGCTCCAGCCGAGATGCCCTCCCTGCGTCGCAGCAGATCCTGCAGGATGGCCTGCCGAGACTCGAGCCCCGCGAGCCGGTCGCCGATGGACATCTCCTCGCGCGCGGCTTCCTCGGCGCTGGACCGGACCTCCTCCCGTAACGAGACGGCCGCCTTCAGCGCTTCCCCCGCTTGGTCTAGAGCCGTTTCTCCGGCTACCCGTTGTCGGTCCAGACCGGCGGCCTCGGCCCGCATTCGCTCCAACCGGGTAGTGGCCGCCCGCGAGAGCGCCGCCAACTCCGAACCCACTCGCCCCTTTTCCTCGGCCTCTCGGCGCAGAAAATCGCGATCCTGAAGCGCCCTCGAGCGAGCCGCCTCCACCTCGAAGACGGTGTCCTTGAGATCGTCTTCCGCCGCGGCCGCGGCCCGGTAGGCGGGGAGCGAATCCTCCAGCGCGGTCCGCAAGGACTGCGCCCACGTACCGACCGTCTGCAGCCTGGACTCATCCACTGTGCCCGCCGTGACCTCCTGCAGGCGCGACATCAGCGAGTCCAGCTCGCTCTGAGCCAACTCTCGTCGCCTCAGCGCCCGGTCCAGTTCCCCTTCCATACGGGCCACCCGCTGCCGCAGCGAGACCGCCCGTCCCTCAACGCGTTCGGCTGCAGCCCGGGCCCGGTGGTATGCGGCGTTCAGCTCTTCCCTCTCTCGCAGGGCGCCGGTGAAATGATCCTCTTCGGCCGCCCGTTGACGACGCAGCTCCGCCAGCCTCGTTTCGAGGTCCACCCGACGAGCCTGCAGGCCAGCCAGCTCGCCTTCTGTCTCCCGGCAGACGTTCTGAGCATCGGTCAACGCAAGAAGAACCCACTTCGCTTTGGCCAAAGCCCACGCTTCGGTGGCCTCAGCGAAGCGCTCGGCCGCGACGACCTGCTGTTTGAGCGGCCTCAGCGCGGCCTTCACTTCACGCTCCACGTCACTCACTCGCAGGAGGTTCTGCCTCGTCCGCTCCAACTTCGCTTGGGCTCGTTCCCGCCGCTTCTTGAAGCGCCCCAGTCCGGCGGCCTCCTCGACCAGAGCGCGCCGCGCTTCAGGGGTGGAGTTGAGCAGGGCCTCGACCTTACCCTGGCTGATGACACTGTGCATCTCCCTGCCCAGTCCCAGGCCCCCGACCAGATCCTGCACATCCAGTAGCCTGCATCCGGCTCCGTTCACCAGGTACTCCGAACCGCCGTCTCTCAGCAGACGCCGGGTGACCTCTACCTGGCTGCAGTCTAGGGGTAACGAGCCGCATTCGTTGTCGAAGACCAGGCTCACTTCCGCGACGGCGCTCGACTTCCGTCCATCGGGGCCCGAGAAGATGACGTCCTGCATGCTCCTACCGCGTAGGTTGCCGGGACTCTGCTCTCCCAGCACCCAGAGAACGGCATCGGCGATGTTGCTCTTGCCGCTGCCGTTCGGTCCGATGATCACGGTAACGCCTGACTCAAAGATGAGCTCGGTGGGCCTGGCAAAAGTCTTGAAACCCCGCAGACGCACTGAGTGGAGATGGGTCACGTCACGACCCCCCGCCGCCTCCCAAGGAAGCAAGAGCCTCCCTGGCCGCCGCCTGCTCGCTCATCTTGATCGTGGTTCCCGAGCCTCGACCCTGGACCTCTCCATCGACCGAGACTTCGGACGTGAACAGGCGAGCATGGGGAGGGCCGGTTTCCGCCGCCAGGAGGTAGACCGGCTGTTGACCGCGCGAAGCGAGCAACTCCTGCAAAGTGGTCTTATAGTCGACATGAGCGGTGACCGCATAGCGGATCTGCCCTTCAAAAGCTTCGGCCACCGCCATACGAGTCTGCTCGAATCCATGAGTGAGATAGGCGGCGCCGATCAACGCCTCCAGCACGTTCCCCTGCACGGTAGAGTTGCCTGCGGCCTCCTCGCGCCTCTGCTCGGGCGCAGGCGCCAGTTCCAGTATAAGTCGCCCCACGCCGAGCTGCTCGGCGACCTGAACGCAGCTCGCCCGACTGACGACGAAAGCCCTGACCCGCGCCAGGTGGCCCTCTTCGCTATCCGGATATCGTTGGTACAAGGTGGAGGCGATAGCCAATCCGAGGACGCTGTCGCCGAGGAACTCCAGACGCTCATAGGACCCGGTGCGCGCCCCCACCCATGAGGAGTGCGTGAGAGCTCGCTCGAGCATCCCTGGGGGCAACTGCCGGACCAGCGCCACCAGTGCCTTGCCCGTGCGCGGCCGGAGGGCCTGGCCCGCCCGGCGCGACCCAAGCCAAGAAAACGAGGGGACTGCCCGCATGAACGCCGGCAGCCCCCGCACTTCCAACTCTTTCCCGAAAATGGAGACTAGACGTGGGCGGCGATGAAATCGACCGCCGCGCCCACCGTAGTGATGGTCTGGGCTTCTTCGTCGGAGATCTTCACACCGAACTGGTCTTCGAGCTCCATGATCAGCTCTACCAGGTCCAGGCTGTCGGCGTTGAGATCATCCTGGAAGGAAGCCTCCAGCTTGACGTCGTCGGCATCGACACCCAATTGGTCCACCAGGATATCGCGCACCTTGGCGAAGATCTCGTCTTTGCTCATCTGCTGCTCCTTGCGCATGCTGTGGGAACGATCGTGGAGTCCGCGCGCTGCGATGGGGCCATTGTATCAACGCCGGTCAAGAAGCGGCAGGGTCGCCCCGGCCAATGATCTTCGCGACCTCCGTCTCGACCGCGGTCAACACTCCCTTGCGCAAGGCTCCCGCGCCGAAACGGAGAGCGTTGGCGATGGCCTTACGCGACGCGTTGCCATGACAGATGACGACTAGGCCACGCACCCCGAGTAGGTACGTGCCCCCATATTCCTCAGGATCCAAGCCGGCCCGCAGTTCGCGAAGCGCCGGCCTCAGCAACATCACCCCGGTCTTCGCTCGTACGCCGCTCCTGGCGGCATCCTTGACCCGCGTGAAGATCGAGGAGGCGCAGCCCTCCAGCAGTTTCAAGGCCACGTTACCGGTGAATCCGTCGGTCACCACCACGTCGGCCGCGTTCTGAAGAAGATCGCGGCCCTCGACGTTGCCGACGAAGTTGATGCCGGACGCCTTCAAGAGCCGATGGGCCGCCTGCGCCAACTCGCTGCCTTTGCTCTCCTCTTCTCCGATATTGAGCAAGCCCACGCGGGGTTCGGCTAATCCCATGACCGTGCGCGCGTAAGCCGTCCCAAGCACGCCGAACTCGACCAGGTGCTCCGGGCGGCAATCTGCGTTCGCCCCCGAATCGAGGAACACGACCGGTCCGTGCACTCCGGGAAGAGCCGTGACGATCGCCGGCCGTCTGATGCCGTTCACCCGTCGCACTATCAGCAGAGCGGCCGCCAGCACAGCGCCGGTGCTACCCGCGGACACGAATCCCAGGGACCGACCGTCGGCGACGGAGCGGGCTCCGACCACGATCGACGAGTCCTGCATCATCTTGACCGCCGCTACGGGCTCTTGATGGGAGCTGATGACCGAGGCGCTGGGTACCACTTCCACATGGCTCCGATCGCCGCCCGTCAAATGGGGTTCGACCACCTCCGGCCGCCCGACCAGCAGGACCTTGAGAAGGGGTGAGGCCGCCAGGAGGGCACCGGCCACGATCTCGGCGGGGGCGCTGTCGCCGCCCTCGGCGTCCAGGGCGAGGGTGACCGGCGCCTCCACCGCCTCGGATAGGGTGTGATCGTCGGTCATCGTGACTCCTCCTGGTGGCGGCCTCTCCGTGTCCTGGCCAAAGAAACTGTCTCACAAAGCGAAGCTGCCGGGAAGAACGAGGAGGCGAGGCGCCCGCCAGGGTGTGGACGGCGGAAGGGAACCTGGATGCGCAGACAACCGTCAGTAATGGGAACGGGGTAATGAGGCTTGCTTTGCGAACGTTTGTTCATTACAGTATCGGGTAAGAACGTTTGTTCGCTGGAGTATTGGGGAATAACCACTATAAGTAAGACTTGACGACGGACGCAGCCCGGAGTAAACTATTGCGGTTTGCGTCGTAAGACGGTATAAAAAGAGAAAGCTTAAATCTCCATTTAGGATAGCAGAGGACAGTGCATAAAGACAGCAGCAATATAGCCACCGTCGACGTCCGGACCATAGTGGACGTCCAGGATCTCCTGCAGCTCGGTCAAGAGCGCGGGTATGTCACCAGCGACGAGATCATGGCCTTGGTCGAAGAGTACGACATGACCATGGAGGAGATCGAAGATCTGTACTCACAGCTCTTCGATCAGTCCATCGAGATCTACGAGCAGAGCCCCGTCACCCAAGGCGTGCTCGAGGCTATCGAGCCTACTCTCGACCTCTCCATCCAGACGGTCACCCATGACCCGCTTCGCCTCTACCTGAAGGAAGCAGGCGAGATCCCCCTACTCACCAAAGACGAAGAGATCGAACTGGCCAAGCGTATCGAGGCCGGAGACAAACGGGCCAAAGACCGCATGATCCAGTCGAACCTGCGTCTGGTCATCTCGATCGCCAAGAACTATTACACGCAGGACATGGACCTACTCGATCTCATCCAAGAGGGCAACACCGGTCTCATCAGGGCGGTGGAGAAGTTCGACTACCGCAAGGGCTACAAGTTCTCTACGTATGCGACCTGGTGGATCCGGCAGGCGATCACTCGAGCCATCGCAAACCAGGACCGCAACATCCGCATACCGGTACACATGATCGAGAAGATCAACAAGATGGTCCGCACCGAGCGGAAGTTGCTCCAGGAGACAGGCAAGGAGCCCAACGACGACGAGTTGGCTTATGAGTTGGGCATCGATCCCCAGGAGGTGCAAGAGATGCGCAAGATCGCCCAGCGGCCCACCTCGCTCGAGACCCCCATCGGCGATGAGGAAGACGCCGAGCTCGGCGACATCATCGAGGACTCCAGCACACCTGACCCTGCCGATGTGGTCTCCACCATCATCGCCAAGGAGGACCTGGGTAAGGTGCTTGAGGCCTTGGACGAACGGGAGCGCAGGGTGGTGGAGCTCCGCTTTGGCTTTAAGGGCGGGCAGCCCCGCACCCTGGCCGAAGTCAGCTCGCGCTTCAACGTGAGCCGCGAGCGCATCCGCCAGATCGAAGCCCAGGCCCTGGAGCGGATCAAGGCGGCCCAGGAGATCCAGGCGATGCGGGAGTCGGCGTAGGGACCGGCATTGTGCGGCCACGCCCCTCACTAGGATCCTGGGGCACACACACTGAGGACGCGAGGGCGCGCCTTGCGGCGCGCCCTTTTCTCTCCCTCCAGGAATCCGGCGGCGCCGAGTGACAGGGGCTCATAGGGCTGACCCGCCTTCGTGGACACCGTGAGAATGGACACGATAGTCATGCCCGGAAAGGATTCAAGCTGCGACCAGGATAATCCTATCCATCCGAATGCTGCCCCGTGGCAATCAGGTTGCACGCACAAACCGGCACGATCCGGGGGCGCCCACAGGCGCCCCCGGATGATGCTCTTTGTAACCGACGCTCTAGCCCTCGGCGCCGGCCTCTTCCGCAGGCTGGTCTTCGGCGGCGGCTGCTCCAGGAGCTTCAGCTTCTACTTCAGCTTCACTCTCCGCCGGGGCCTC
>JAZDLO010000006.1:0-8010 GCA_043801935.1 bacterium | reverse complement strand
CTGTTCGAGGAGCTGCGGGAACTGAGACGGCAGATAGCCGAGCGGGAGCGTCTGCCTGCTTACGTTATCTTCCACGACGCCACGCTAGGGGAGATGGCGGCCACGCGCCCGACGAGTCCCGAAGAACTGCTACTCGTGAGCGGCGTGGGAGAGCGCAAACTGGGGAAGTACGGGGAGGAATTCCTGGCCGTGTTGAGACGGCGCGGCGAGATGGATCCAGGCGAGGAAGCGGCTGCTGTCACGCAGGCTGACTGACAGACCGCGCGACCGGAGGGGCGGGGGCAAGATCTGGCATTGCCTGGACATGGAATTGAGATACCGCCGCGGGTGAGTCCTGGACAGGATCGCGCGGGTTATCTGGGCACATGTCCGAACCCGTAGCATGACATTGTCTTTCGCATGTTCGACCAAAGTTGTAGCATGAACGGGCTGTTGACGAATGCAGCAAGTGAGAAGGGATCGGCGGCATCTACTTTCACTTGAGGCTGAACCATGATCACACAGGCAGGCTCGGGCAGCTTTCCTCGCAGCGAAGAACTTCCATGCGGCTGGTGTGGCACGGTCGAGGAGTTCCTCGCGCTGAATCAGGCCGATCTACCTACAGCCCTCCGCAGCCGCCATCTCAAGGTCATGGGCATGCAGCCCGATGGCGGTCAGATGGCGGCCTGGCGGGGCGAGTACGCCATTCTCACCGCGGCGCTGGGGGAGATCGTCGCCTCCACGCCGCGGGCCAAGGACTGGGCTGTCATTTTCGAGTACGAGCTGCCCCGGGAGCGGGGACGCCGGCCAGATGTGGTTATCCTCACCGGGTCTCAGGTAATCGTTCTTGAGTTCAAGGAGTCGGCTACCCTACTGCAGGCGCACGTAGACCAGGTGGCCGCGTATGCGCGCGACCTGCGCCACTACCACGCCGCCTCGCACGACAAGCTCGTTGATCCGGTCCTCGTCCTTACCCGAAGCCCCGAGCTGCGGCGCGACCTGGGGGAGGTGGCGGTGGTGAATCCGCCGGGCCTGCGGGCGGTCATCTCCGAGCTGGAACGCCGGGCGCCCGACGAGCCCATCGACGCCGAGGCCTGGGTCGACGCCGACTATTCCCCGCTTCCCTCGCTGGTGAGCGCCGCCCGGCGCATCTTCGAGCACGAACCTCTGCCTCAGATCAAGAAGGCGCAGAGCGCCGGGATTCCCGACACCATCGCTGAGATCGTCGCGGCCGCGAATCAGGCGCGCGAGGCCCAGGAGCTGCATCTCGCCCTCATCACCGGGGTCCCAGGGTCGGGGAAGACCTTGGTCGGGCTGCAATTCGTCTACGAGAACCACTTCGGAGACACGGGGAGCAAGCGTTCGGCCGTGTTTCTGTCCGGAAATGGGCCGCTTGTCGATGTTCTGCAATATGCCCTCCAAAGCAAGGTGTTCGTCCAAGATGTCCACGGGTTTCTCAAGCAGTACGGGGGAACGAGCGGCCGCGCTCCTGAGGAGCACGTGTGGGTGTACGACGAGGCCCAGCGAGCCTGGGATGCGGAACGAGTTCGTGAGAAGCGGGGTCACGACCACTCGGAGCCCGAGGACTTCCTCCTCATCGGCTCGCGCAAACGGTCATGGGCGCTTATGGTCGGCCTCATCGGGGAGGGCCAGGAAATCTATCTGGGAGAAGAGGCCGGGCTCGGTCAGTGGAACGACGCCATCAAGAGCAGCGACGATCCGTGGGTGGTGCACTGTCCGAGTAAGATCGCCGGCTTGTTCACGGGCGCGAGTCGCCTGGAGCAGAGCGAGACGCTGGACCTCGATACGTCGCTTCGTTCTCACTTGGCCGAGGACGTGCAGAGCTGGGTGCAGGATTTGCTCGATGGGCGCCTCGAGACGGCTGCCGCGCTATCCGACAGGATGGAGAAGCAGGGATACCGACTCTACGTTACCCGCGACCTGCAGCGAGCGACCAGCTATGCGCGAGAGCGGTACCGCCTGGAGGAAGACAAACGATACGGATTTGTGGGCTCCTCAAAGGCGCGTTTGAATCAATTCGGGATTCCCACCGATTTCTACAGCGCTCGCCGTATGAGGGTTGGGCCTTGGTATTACGATCCCCCCGATTCACCGGGGTCCTGTTGCCGACTCGATTCGGCCGCGACTGAGTTTCAGTGCCAGGGCCTTGAGTTAGATCTCCCGATTGTCGGCTGGGGAACTGATCTTCACTGGGACGGGCGCGCCTGGCAGAGCCCACCGCAGCGGCGGTCGCAGGCCAGAGATCCCCACAAGTTGAGACTGAATAGCTATCGAGTGCTCTTGACCCGGGGGCGCGACGGATCGGTGTTGTACGTGCCAGATGGGGGTCCAGCCTTCGACGCAAACCACGGGGCGTTGCAGCAGGCGGGAGCCAAGTCGCTGTGAAGTGGGAACAAGGCCGTATCGGACTCCGCCGATCTCGAACAGATGGAGGTGACAATTCCGCCAGCCGCCCACGATCTGGATAGTCAAGTGGAGCCGGCGCAGAGTCGCCTGGTTAGAGATAAGAAACCGTCGCCAGACGGCCGGAGTGATCCGGGCCAGTGTGACCTTGAACTGGTACGCGGCCGGACCTGCTGTCGCCGGCCGGTCTCCGGGGGCGGTCGGAGCGTCGGTCACCGCTACAAGGGTCAGATGCGCCTTGTGAGGGTCGCCGGGCATGTGATCGTCCCTAGTGTGTGAGTCGCAGGGTGTCGATGGTCCCAAGACTGTCAGGAGATCCTGCTGCGCGCTGCCAAGGTCCATCTTTCGCTGGAGGCTAGCGCCGGAGCAACGCGGCAGACTGGCTCCCATGGTCTGCTCCCCAGTATTCAGCTCGGTGGAACGCTACCACTCCAGATCGCTGCTTGTGTTCATGTGCTGTGTTGGTATAATAGCAACGCAAGAGGTGAGATGAGTTGGAGACATTTGATTTCACGCTGATCCTTGAGCTTGAAGACGACGAGTTGACCGAGGAGACCTTCGAAGCTCTTTGTGTCGCTGGCGCCGACGACGCAACGATCGGACAGTCGGCAGGAGTCTTTTTCGCCGCTTTCTCGAGAGAGGCGGACGACCTGCTGGAAGCCGTGGTTTCGGCGATCCAGACCATCGAGAGTGCTGGGGTCGGCGCTACGGTGGTGCGGGTCGAGCCCGATGATCTTGTCACGATCGCGGATATCGCCCGTCGGACGGGGCGAACGACCGAAAGTATTCGCCTGCTGATACGCGGTGAGAGAGGCCCCGGCGGTTTTCCGGCTCCCTCGACGAGAGTCGGGTCGGGACGAAGTCGAGTCTGGCGCTGGGCGGACGTTGTGGAGTGGTTCGGGAGGTACGAGAAGCACCCGGAGGTGAGCGGTGAAACGTCTTACTGGTCGGTCATCTCGTTGGTCAACGACTTCCTCCGGCAGCGGACCTTCTTGAGTAGAAAGGATCCCACCTCCATACATGTGCGGGATGTCCTGGAGCGAAGGCTCGGGGGAAGCCAGGGAGGGCTTGTCGGTGCCTCCGCAACAACTGCCACCGGGCACGTCTGAGCTGCCGGGCATCGGCGGATCGCTTACCCCACCGAAGACGTGATCCTCGCGGTCAGGGCGGGTCGCTCGCCCATCTGCTTGAGGTAGCTGAAGCCCACGCGCAGCGCTCGGGCGGCGTTGGGGCGGCCTTCCTCAAGCTGACCTCGTGCAACCCCACCGGAACCGTCTACGCAGCCGCGCCTCCGACTTCCCTCACAAAGGCCGCTGCCTCGACGCCGATCGCCTCATATTCGTCTTCGGCTCCCCGGCCCGACGATTTAGGCAAGAGGAACGAATGGTCTCCGCCCTCGACGACAACAAGGCGCCCGGGAGAGAGCAGACCCGCGAGGATGGGCTCGAGCAGCTCCGACTCGCAGAAGGGATCGCGGGTGCCGAGGAAGAAGAGGTTCGGTATCTCGATCCCCTGCAGCGGCTTGACGTTCAGCCGGTCTTGCCGGCCCGGCGCGTGTAAGGGATAGCCGAGGACCACGAGTCCGGAGGCCGGCAGCGCGCCCCCCTCCAGTGCTCCGGAGGCAAGCTCGGTCGCCAACCGCCCGCCCAACGACTTTCCTCCCAGGAACACGGGCGCGCCGGGTCCCAGCAACTCGTTCACCAGCACATCGTACGCTCGCCGGTATGTCCCCTCGAGGACATGGCGCGGATCGGGAGAGGTGGCCCCTCGCTCGGTGTAGGGGAAGTTGAAGCGGAGCACGAGCGCCGCGTTCTCGCGGGCGAGCGTGGCGGCTACAGAGGCGAGCAGCGGGTGGTCGAGGTCGTTGTTGGCTCCGTGCGCGAGCACTAATCCTGGGGTGCCGGCGGTCATCCGGCTGGCGGCGTCGACCTTGGCGGTGACGCTCACTCCGTCCGAGACATCCAGTTTGATGGTCCGTATCACTTCCGCAGCCCTCAGCCCTTCATAGGAAGACGATCCGATCCGCCACATCTCGGAAGAACTTCTTGGACCAAACTCGCAGGGCCGCTGGGTCGCGGACAAATGGTTCGACGTCGCGACGGGCTCGCTCCACGTCCAGGGCCTCGATGGCATCGTCCAGGAGCTGCTTCAAGGCGTCGCCTACCAGCACGCCGGGCCCGGTCCAATCGCCGCTCTGCAGCATACGCTGCTCCAAATGGCTCAACCTCAGCTCCGGGTAGTTGCCGGCAAACCAGACGAGGTCGTACCAGTCCCTCCCTTTGACCCTGTTGCCCCACTTGCGGTAGAGAAGAGCGTGCATCTTGCCCGCGAACAGATCGGGGAGGGAGTACGTGCGCACCGAGAACGGGACCGGTTGCAGCAGGAATCTCACTTGCGTCTCGAAACCGGGCGGCGGATCCGTATCCACCTCCAACTTGATCTTGATGAGCTGTCCCTTGGGGATCCCGGCGATGACTTCCGGGCGCGCCTCGATCGTGAGTAGTTCCTTCACAGTGTCGGCTTTGAGGAAGGCGGAGCGAACCGCACGGCTCTCTTTGGCGGCTTTCTCCTCACATGTGACGTCGAAGCCGAAGGCGCGTACCTCCCGCTCGAGCGATGCGGTGTAGCGTGACAAGTCGAAGCTTCGGTCGGGCGCGAGCAGAGAGAAGTCAAGGTCTTCGGAAAAGCGATCCAAGCCGTGGAGGATTCGGAGTGCTGTGCCTCCATAGAAGGCGGCCTTGTCGAAGAAGTTGCTCCTCCACAATCCGAGGAGGGCCACGTCCTGTAGGATCTCGCGCAGAGCCTGCCGGTAGTCCCGCAAGGTCTCCGGCCGGTAGCGGGATAGAAGTTGCGCGACTGCCTCATTCATGACTACGCTCCCGCTGCAAGCGTCGAATGGCGGCTGAGACAAGTCTTAGCCGATACGAGCCGTAAACGACGGCGATATGTTCGACCTCTCTGCTGTCCAAGTCGGCGAGCGCATCAGGATCGATCCGGAGCGACTCTACGAGGTGCGCAACCATCTGGTCGATGCTCCGGATGCCCGAGCCGCGCCCATCGCGGATCTTGTCCGCGAGCGCTTTCTCCGCGCTGGCGATCAGGTAGCCGCCGCCTCCCGCAATCTCAATTCGGTGCAAGCCGTCGGCAAAAGCTCTTTCGGGCACTGACCTATAGATGAAGAGTCCCACCGGGGTTTCGAATCGTCGGGGTCTTCCCGCGATGCCAGACGTCACGGCTTCGACTCGCTCGGGGATCAGCCCATAATGCTGCAGGGCGTAGTCAAAGGAGACGTATGAGGGTCCGGCGATGAGATTCGCCAGGATCTCGAGGGAATAGGGACGGCGCCGGTAGGCAGGTCCAAAGGTGTAAATGCCTGGGGCAATACGGATGACCGAGCCCGACCTCAACAACCGAGTGATCGCGTCGCGAGGGCGAGCGTAGTCTTTCGCAGCCTCGAGGAGAGCTTGATGGTCGAATTCCTCCCCTGATACCCGCTCTCGAAGCATTTCTAGTATGTTTGTGGTAACGGCCATCTTGTTCCCGGGCCAATGTTGCCGTCTGCGCAGGTCCTCTCGGTCTGATATTTGCACGTATTTTGTCGATATAGTTTCGACAAAACCTGTTCATTTGTCAAGTCGGCCTGTGGGTGTGCCCGGATGAAGATGCTTAGCCGGGCGGGATTCGATGCCTCGGGCGTGGGACTTTACCCCACCTTCTTGGGAATAGCCGTCGTCCCGGTGCCTGGCACAGCAGCCCCTGGCGCCCTGCGGGCCCTCCTCCTCGCCAGCACCTCCTCCAGGTCCAGCACGTCTTCGGCCACGATGGCCAATCCCCGCTTGTGGTTGTTCTGCAGCCGTCCGCGCACCAGGAAGTAGCTGGCCCGGGCCACCACCGGGGCGATCTTGGCCAGCTTACTTTCGAAGCACACGCACTCGAAGAGGCCGTAGGCATCCTCTAGGGTCAGGAACATCGTCCTTTTTCCCGAACGCATCCAGGGGTTCTGAGCCCGCTCGTAGACGCCGGCTACCATCACCGGGACCTCGTCTCCCAGGGCGGGGAGCTCGTAGCTCATGCGCACCCCCATCCGGCGGAGCTCCTCCTCGTAGAGCCGGAGGGGATGGCAGCTCACGGTGAGCCCCAGCAGCTCGAGCTCGGAGCGGACCTTGTCCTCCAGGCTCCAGGTGCGCTCCAGTCCGGCGCGGCTGGGCGGGGAGAAGAACGCCCGCAGCTGGCCGCGCCTCTGTCCGGACGACCCGGCCAGCGCCTCCAGGCGATCGTGCAGCAGGGGCAGGCGCCAGAGCAGTTCGGTGCGGTCGGGCTCCAGGGAGTCGAAGGCGCCCACCCGGATGAGGTTCTCGGCCACCGGGTAGTCGATGCGGGTGCGCAGGTAGAAGTCCTCGAAGCTGGTGAAGGGGCCGTGGCGGCGTTCCTCCTCGATGCGGTCGAAGGAGCGGTCGCCCATCTGCTTGAGGTAGGAGAAGCCCACCCTAAGGGCTCGGGCGGCGTCGGGGGCGATACCGCAGGTGGGGGTGAGGCAGGCTCCGGGCTCCACGCCGCCGCGGGCGCGGGGGGCGCGGGGGAGGAGGAGGTCGCCGGGGTTGGGGGGCGCTTCGCGCCCCGGCTCACCGGTAGGCCGGCCTTCGCGCCCTGGCTCGGGGGCGGCGCCGCACGGCTGCGCCGCCCCGTCCAGGGGTGGCTCATCGCCCGGTGCCGGACTCGCGATCCCGTTGGCGGCGCCCCCAGGCCCAGACGGACCAGGATTCGCCCCATCCATTTCCCCATCCCCACCGTGCTCGTCGCTCTCACGTGTCTGCTCCAGCGCCGCCCGCAGGGCTTCGGCATAGGCCTGCTCCCCCTCCTGCTCGGCCTGTAGCTCGGCCAGATCGGCCTCGGTGAGGCCCCAGTCGTGCTCGGCGGTCCAGGCCTGGGCGAAGGGGTCGTAGGGGGCTTTCGCCCCGGCGGTGTGTGTAGCCGCCTCGTCGTCCGCGCCCCGGCAGGTCTCACTAGCCGCCCCGTCATCCCACTCATCCGGCGCCATCTCGTCCTCCACCGTGAACCCCCGCCCCGACAGGTTGATGTCCAGCGGCCGCACCTCCAGCCCGAAGCGGCGGGCGTCGTTCAGCACGGTGCGCGGGGTGTAGAAGCCCATGGGGTAGTTGTTCAAGACGGAGCACAGGAACTCGGCCGGGTAGTAGGCCTTGAGGTAGGCGGTGGCGTAGCTGATGACGGCGAAGCACACCGAGTGGCTCTTGTTGAACCCGTAGGCGGCGAAGCCCTCCAGTTGGCGGAAGACCTCGCGGGCGGCCTCCTCCGGCACTCCCCGGCCCACGGCGCCGGCTGATGAAGGTCTCGCCGATCCTTCCCATCTCCTCCCGGCTGCGGTCACGGGTCATGGCCCGGCGGAGGGAGTCGGCGTCGGCGAGATCGAACCCGGCCACGGCTTGCGCGATGCGGAGCACCTGCTCCTGGTAGAGGATCACCCCGTAGGTATCGGCCACCGCCTCGGCCATGGCGGGGTGGGGGAGACTGACCGGCTCGAGGCCCCAGCGACGGTCGATGAAGGGCCCGATCATCTCGGCCTCCAGCGGTCCGGGACGGTAGAGGGCG
>JAZDLO010000002.1:0-13160 GCA_043801935.1 bacterium | reverse complement strand
GACCAGGATTGCTCCATGCTGCGGCCGGCGCGGTGCGTCTGCTGGTCTAGCTCCCGGAGCCCCTTAACATAGGGGCGACCGTCGGCATCGAAGAGCACATATAGGCGTCCGACTTCTTGCCCACCCAGTGCCAAGCTAACGCCCCTTCCCTTTCGTAGCTTTTTTCAGGTAGTAGGCCTTGACGGCCCGAGTGCCGTGACTTGAGAAACTGTTGAGTTTCTGATTGGCGATCTGTGCCACTGTCTCTGGATCGGAGGGTTTGTCTTCATCGTCTTCGCTCCACTGGGACTGATAGCCCCCGTGAAGCGCCGCCTGCATGCTTAAGAAATAGCGGTCGCGGTGGTAGGGCAGCCAATGAGTCATTTTGCGGACCCAGAGCGCCGGAGCTTCAATCAGCTCCCAGGGCTTGACGCCCGCATACCAGAACGCCAGCTCCGTGTAGTGCCGGTCTAAGTCCCGACCCGTTAACGGGTCTCGGACCGTACCCGCTTTTTTGCCGCATCTCCTCCCAGCGTTTCGTCCACCCGGGCGAGCAGGTAGTGCATGAGGTCGGGTGGCAAGGTTTCGAGAATCACCTTCGGCCCTTGTGTGGGCGTGATGAAGATGGCTAGCACCGATGCCTGCATGTAGCGCAGCGTCAGCTCGATAGCTAAGGTCTCTTCGTCAGCCTCTTCGTCAATGAGCGCCCGAGCCTCATCGTCGGCGCCGGTCTCCTCGGCTTTGGCCGTGGCCCTAGCTGCCAAGTCAGCAGCTTTGGTCCGCACCCGGGCCATG
Organism: bacterium; assembly: GCA_043801935.1. Classification (GTDB taxonomy): domain Bacteria; phylum Actinomycetota; class Thermoleophilia; order RBG-16-64-13; family RBG-16-64-13; genus JAZDLO01. The sequence continues at coordinate 12,386 of JAZDLO010000002.1, read as the reverse complement.
TGGCCCTCGATTACTTCTTGTCGCCGGTAGTAGTCTTCTTCCAGGGGTTGCCGAAGCGTCCAGACTGACCCGTCGGGGAATTCGATCTCCTCGATCGGCCGCTTCTGGTACTCGGCGACCTTGATACGCTCAGACATAATGGCCTCCAGGGTTGGGTGCCCCGGCCCTAGCTACCCCCTGGAGGTAAGCAGCCGGGCCGGGGACGGGAGAGAGGGAGTTGGCTTTAGTAGGCCGCGACCGAGTTCTTGACTGTGCAAGTGCACACCGGCGCTGTGCCGGAGGCCTCCCCGCCGACGGTGAGATAGATCTCGTCGCCTTCGGGATTGCCGTACACGTCGAACGGAGCCGGGTCATAGTCGAACTGGGGGACGGTGATCTGCAACGAGCGTTCGTTACCGGAGACCGAAGCGGTGAACTTGGCCGTGAGTGAGCCGGTCTGAATCGCGCTAGAGGCCTCAGTGGCCGCCGCCGGAGCGGTGGAGCCGAACTTGACCTTATTCACCAGCTCGAAGTCCTCCATGAGCTGCTCGACCGCGATGGTGATCGACCCGCGTTTACGCTGCAGGGTGTAGGCGGTGATGTCCTCGCCCTGGAGCGGGGACGCGTTCATGCCCACCGAGAGTTTCAGCGACTTGATCGAAGCGGTCACGCCCATGTGTTTGAGGGCGTCCCCAGGCGCGTTGTCGTAACCGCGAATCTCCTCGACCGCCGCCAGACAAGCGGCCAGGTCCGCCGCCGGGGTGGAGTAGCTGAGCGTGTGCAGCGTGTCCGCGTTGTAGTGAACGGTGATGTCGGCCAGGTGGGCGTTGAAGTCGGTCTTAATCTCCGTGAGCGCGGCGATGCAGTCAGCCAGTAGCGCGGGCGGAGTGGCATATGCGAGGGTATTCGCAGCGTCGGCCGCCTGGTGGTGCACGCCGGAGGCCACCGCGCAGTGGGCGTTGTAGCTTGCCTTGAAGTTGGTCAGCCAGGTTTGGAGTGTGGCGAGAGAGGTCGGAACCGCGGTATGCTCCACGTTGGTCGCGTCGCCCTCGACCACCCAGTAGCCGGTGGCATCCAGCCAGTGGTAGATGTCGGTTTCCGCCGTGGCCTCGGACGGAGCCGCTACCACCTTTTCGGGCTGCATGCCCACGATGACCGGGCGCAGGCGCATGAACTTGGATTCGATCGAGCACTCCAGGTCGAGAGAGCTGATCTGGCAATCCCGGAACTGCCGCCATTCGGTGTCGAACTTCTGCCAGAAACAGAGGTACGTGAAACCGCTCATGGAGGTGGACGGGGTGATGCTGTGGGTATAGGGGTCTGCACCTCCCGCTACGGATTTCGCACCGAAGGCCGCATAGAGAATTAGCGGGAGATCATTGGGTTGCGCGATTATGACCGGGCTACCCCCGGTCTCGATGTAGCCGACGCGCTTGACGGTCGGGGTCCAAATACCGCCGTCGGCGACGTTTAACGCGTCGACTGTCGGCGCTCCCCCGAGTCCTCCCTCGATGACCTTGAGGAAGTAGGCGGGGTTGGTCGGGTTGGCGCCCTTGGCGCCGCCGGTATTCTTGGCGACCTGGATGTTGAAGTCGTTGTAGTCCACGCTCATTACTCAGACACCTCCTTCCGAGGTCTCTTGAAGGGCTCGTAGGTTGTCTGTGGTTCGGTCTCCGGTAAGGGAGTGGGCAGCGGGACGGTAGGGACCGCCGACACCCCGGGATAGCTCCGAAGCAGCCGGATGTCCTCGGGGTCTTCGGTCTCATAAGGGAGCGCGAAGTCGTGCTCCCGGAAGTCCCGGCAGACCGTCACCGTCACCGGATGGGGCATTTCCGGGATGTCGAATCTCATGGGCTTTACCTCCAATGAAAAAGGCCGCTCTCTGGCGGCCTTTGGGATGGACTCTATTTGAGGTTCTAGCTAGGTCGGGTTTTGATAGTCAAACCGCACGTCGACGATGCGGGAGTAGCGGCTGGTCGGTGCATCCTGCTCGCCGTCCATGATGTTGGCGATCCAAGAACGGAAATGGACCCCGAGGACGGTCAGATGTTGATTGTAGAAACAGGCTCGGGCTGCATTAGCCAGCGCCACTGCGCCGCTATAACTGGCGGCCCAACACGTGAGCTGGAACCGTGGCCGGACATATTCGGCGACTTCGAGCTCCGGCGCGCTGATGTTCTGGTAAACCACATACGGAGGATCTGCGCCCTGCGGAGCGACCATCGGATAGAAGTCGTCCGTGATGGCGCCGACGCCGGCGTGCGCTCCCATTCGGCTGACGAGCGCCTCCTCGATCGCGCTCATGCTCGGAGGCTCCTGACGCTCGGCCCAATCTTGAGTCTCGCCCTCATCTCCTTGGAGAACGCCTCGAGCGCTTCGTCGCCCTGGGTGTCAATCGCCGGCCGGAGATAGGGCTTAGCGGCCATCTTGACCGTGCCGGTTTCCGAAAAGCGACCGTACCAGTGATCTTTGTCGGGGCCGATGCGCACAAGACACGAAGTCGCCGTGCTCTTGGCAACTTCAATCTCAATGTGGTCGGCTAGGTGCCCGATCTTGGTCACAGTCTTACGCCGCGGGGCCAGGCGCTCAGCTTCATCGTGGATCGGCTCCGCCCCGGCCAGGCTGGCCTCTTTGAGCGCCGACTTCACCTCCGCCTGCAGAGCCTTCAGTTTCATGGTGAGCGCGGCCCCGCCGTGGACTTTGGCAGTTATCACACCAGCTCCTTACAGACGAGCACGAGCTCCCGATTGCGCTCCTCGGGATTGATAACCGAAAGGATCTGAAACTCTCTGACGCCCAGAAACCCGGTCATCTTGGGCGTGACCCCCGCGATATAGCGCATGCGCACATGATGGGTCACATCAGCCTGCATCTGTTGCGCGAGTAGCAGCTCCCGTCCCAGCAGAGGCTTCACCGAGGCCCAGACCGTGGCGAAGGTCAGCACACTCTCCACCACGGCGCCGAACGTGTCTTTCGTCTCGAAGACCGTCTTCAGGACGAATCTGTGTCTGAGTGCACCAGCGGTCATGACCAAACGCGGTACGGCATGAGCAGCGCGTCAACGGCGAACGGTAGGCCGGCGAGCGAAGCGGCGAACTTCGGATCGCCCATGATCTCCCGGTTCTCGTACCAGTGACCGATGAGCAGCAGGATGGCCTGCTTGACCGGCACGGGGACATTAGCCGCTGCACCGTAACCGGCCACGAATTCAATCGTGATCGGGGCGGCCGGTCTCAGTGTTTCCGACGGCCAGCTTTCACCGTAGGCTAGGACAATGGAGCCGTTGAGGTGATAGGGATTGAGTGTCGGGATAGTGCTCGCCAGCTCGAGATCGTACAACGTGGCCGAGAAGGTGTGTGAAGCATCGTCCGAGTCGACGTAGGTGACGCTCGTCACCGACTGCAACGGCGGCTTGGGCAGCATGATCCTGTCTATGACCGGCCACTCCTTCAGCAAAGCCTGCCAGGTCTGAGTGACAAGGGCCCGGCCGGTTATCATCTCGGCGTGCTGGCGGGCGACCGTGATGAGCGACGCAAGGAACGCATCCTCGATTGTCTGGAAGGCCTGTACGGTCGCCGATACTGCGAAGCTCGCGGACGCATTGGCCACTACGGCAACCACGCGCACGTACCGTTTGGAGCCGGAGTACTCCTTCTCCTGAACGGCCTCGTCGTTTGCCGTCGTCACTTGGGTGAAGGCACCACCAGTCCAGTCGGTGAAAACCGCATTGTCGGTTGATTCCTCGATATGCACGTCCAGCGTCGCGGTCGCTGCAAGCGTGCCCGCATCTAAGTTGACGACGCAGCGCTTGCCTTCCGTGTCCAGTCCCGTGCTCGTATAGGTGCCAGCCCCGCGCGCGGCCGGCGCGAGTAGCGCCGTAAGATCGAGGGCCGACTCCGCACTGATCGAGTCCAGGCGGAGATGGGTCTTGACCTCCGTCAGCGTGACGGGCTCTACCGTTGGGGCGGTTTTCAGGACGAGCTCCATGCTCTATTTCCGACCTCTCGGTTTCGGGCGACGCGGCCTTGGCATGACTGCCTTCTCGGGCGGCGCAAGAACCGCGGCCTCACGCTCGCCAGTCTGCTCGTCAGGAGCGGAGTCGGTTGCCGTCTCTTTTGATTCCTCGGCATTGCCAGCCGAGGCTGTGTCTGGCGTGGATATCATGGCCGTAGGCAGGTCCGGCGAAGACGTCATATCTAGGGGCAAGCCCTGGCTCGCCACATACTCTGCGTACCCGTTTGCCACCATAACCTCCGCGGTCTTTGCGTCGACGTCTGCCACCTGGCCAATCTTGAGCACGCCGAACGGACCGGCGGCCAGGGTCTTCATACAAACTTTCATCTACACCTCCGCGTACACGACTACGCCCGCGACCGCGACCCCACCGGACAGATTGAGGTTAAGAGCCTCCCCGATGTCGGTCTCGCACCAGCCGTAGCCAAGGGTACTCATGTCCCACTCGGAGCCGGCGCCTGCGAAGGTGTGCAGGCCGGTGATATCGCTACCCCCGGCGCCCACGTCGCTCCGCAGTTTGCCGTTGACCGCCCCGGCCGCGCTCACATGAAGCGCGAGCACGCGGATCTTCTTACCAGTGACAGCGGCGACGATCGCGTTGTCACCGTTGAGGGCGGCCGAGACGGCCGCCCTCTTGATCGAGTCATATCCGAATTGCGGTTCCATGGCTTACGTTGTGGTGTAGAAGCCGACCACGATCACGTCGACGGACGCGGCGCCGGTGAGCGCGGCGCCGGTCTTCGTGAGAAGCAGCGCCTTGTTGGCGACGCCCGTAGTACCACCAGCGGTGATCCCAGTGATAACCGGAGTCCCGTTGACGTGGTTGTTCCACGCCCCGTCGGTGAGGTCCGCGATGACGTGAGACAGGAAGACAGTGCCGGCCGTTTCCTCTGTCACCGCCACAGTGGTCGCGTCGGCGGCGGCCCCGTTGGACCGCATCAGGATCTGCAAAACCTGAAACTTCTGACCGGCCACCGCAGGCACAACCGCAGTCGCTCCGGCGTTGATCTGCGCTACGGTCACGTTGGTCCGGTAGACCAGGGGCGTACCGGCCACGGCGGCGTCGAGCTGCGCCGGAGTGGAAGCGATGACAACCTCTGCGCCGGTCGGGCCGACGGCAAGCGAAGTGGCCTTGACCGCGCCGATGTTCTGATTCGCGTCGGCTATTTGCGCCTTGCTCGCTACCGGAGTACCGGCGGTCGCGCCGTCGAGGAATGCAATCTCGGCTGGCGTGAGCGCGGCAGTCGTCGGTAGTGCGATCGCCCACCACTGGGTAGCGGAGGCCGCGTACAAGAGCACCGCCGAAGACGCCTCGACCTGCAGGACCGCGTTCGCTCCGAGAGCGTTGATTGCGGCGCCGGCGGCCGGATAGACCCGGAGGTACTTATTCGCGACCGTGTTGACGATGAACAGCCGGCGACCGGCAACTGCCGTCGGCAGCGTGACCGCTACCGCGGCGTCGTTCGCGCCGGTGACGAAGTTCGTATCTGCCGTCAGCGGGCCGTCGCCCTGCACGCCCGTACCGGCGGCCGCTGGGGCGGCTACGTCAATGAGCAAGGTATCAAGGTTCTTAGTGGCTCCCAGCCCGGCGAACTTCGAGGCGGTGGCTGTCCCGGGCGTCACGCCCGCCGCGTATCCAAGTTCGGTGGTGGTCGCCGTTGCGGCCGCCTGCCCCTGGACGTACCAGGTGAGAAGCGCCGTGCAGTGGAAGATGCCGACCTGCCCCGGTCCGAGCGTGAGGGCCGCGTCCGCGCCTCCGCCGTTTATCTGCGCACCACTGGCCGGATATACCGGCAGAGTCGCATTTGCGACGGTGTTCACGACGATGAATGTCTGCCCAACCACAGCGGTCGGTAGCACGACGGCCTTTGTGCCGTTTGAAGCGGTGACGAGCGTTACCTGAGCGGCAACGGCCGCGGCAGTGCCCTGACTGTTTCCGAGGGCGGCCAGCACCGCGCCGAAGAGCGGGATGTTCTTGGCCGCGTCGCGCGAGACGACCTTGCTGGCCGTGAGGGAACCGGCACTTGCTCCTTCGAGGATCCCGAGTTCCCCGGAATCAAGACCGGAGAGCGCGGCGATCTCGTCGACCAGGCTGACGCCGTTGTGCTCGATGTCGCCGCCGATGTCAACTTTTACCTTGCCGCCGCTGTAGACATGGAGCGTATCGCCCCCGTCTTCTCGGGCGACCTTTGGTTGATAACTCATGACTTCATCTCACTTTCCGGTTGGCTACAGCCGGGAGCGGGTAGTCAGCCCGCTCCCGACCTATCCCACGATGGGGAACCGATTGTTAGGCTGTACCCTCAGCGGGGCTGACATGCCGCTCGTAGGTGACCGCGTCGGTCACGGTCTGAACAACCGGCTTCTTGTGTGCGCCGTACTGGATGTAGATGGCGCTTTCGGCCGTGTTGTTAGCGGCGTCCTTGTCGATCACCAAGCGCACGTAGCGCTCGCGCGGCTTGACCAAGTCGATGATGAAGATCTGGTCGTCGTCATTGGCGGCCACCGTAATGCCGGTGCCGACCAAGTCCGCCATAGTCCCACCGCCGACGGCGGTGTCCTGCTGGGCCTTGATGCTGGTCACAGCCCCAGCGGCGATTGCCGCGAACTTGACCACCATGAGCACGCCCTCGAAACCGGACATGTCAAGGATGGCCCCGTTGCGATCGGCATTGGCTTCCGCGTAGTCAAGCGCGGTCGTTACCTTCACTTCGCTGCTCAGGTTCATATCTAAAGCACCTCTTTCGCCTCTTCTTCTGAGGAAGGGTCAGTGGTTCTTGTTAGGCCAACTTGACGCGGACGAACGCCTCTTCCTGCACCGGCTGGCCGTCGGTCTCCAGGCGGGCTATGTAGCCGGTCTGGTTGGTCTCGGCATACAGCTCAACGAGGCGCTGAATCTGCATGTCGAGCGCGTCGGCGATCCAGTAGAACTTGAAGTCACCGAGGATGCCGACATAGAGGCCGGTGGTCATGGTCGAAGGCGCGAACTCAGAGAGCTGCACCGGGAAGCCGAGCAGCCGTTCGGCCGCGCCTGACTGCATATTCGGCTGCACGATGTACTGGCCGTCGCCGTCTTTCAGGCGGTCGACCTGACCGTAGACCGTCCGGTAGAAGATCCACCGCGCCCCGGTGTGGTACTGGGACTTGAGAGTCCACTTCACCCGCTTGAGGTTGTCCGTGCGGATCTCCGTGGTCGTGTTGTCGGTCGAGACGTCGCGACCGGTGGAGATCCCGGACGCCGAAGCGGTAAACACACCCAACGGCTGGCCGGCGCCAGAGCCGGTCATGTAGCCGTTCTCCATGGCCACGCCGAACTTGTAGGCCATCCGATCACGGACCAGGGCTTCTGGGTCGATGAAGGCCTGGCGGAGCAGCTTGTTGGAGACCTTGATGCGCTTCGCCAGCGGATGCGGATGAAGCTCGCGCGCTCCGAAGCCCAGGCTTGAGTCTTCCGAGCCGGTCGCGATTTCTGAGGTCCAGTCCGCATCGGCGATATCGGTCTCCAGCGTGGGCACGCCCAGGCTGGCGGCGTTCTCGACCGGGATGACGGTGGCGAGCTGGCGGATGATGACCTGGTCGTCTGCGGCTTTGAGCAGCGAACGGACCAGTTCCTGGGGAGCTACCAGGTAGCCGCCGAGTACATCGGAGTCGGCCTGCAGCGCGCGGGCTTCCTCTGGCCGGAGCGACTGATAGCCGCCGACTAGAAACCGCTTGAAAGCGGCGCGGTATTCCGCGCTCGCGTACTTGCCCGCGCGAATCTCGGGCTGACCTTCGGGGGCTTCCTGCCCGCCGACCTGACGGCCCTGACCTTCCAGGAGCCGCAAGGTATCGGCGGTATTGGCAGCCTTCAGCGTGTCGCGCTCGTCATAGGCGTCGATCTTCGCGCGCAGTTCGTCGCGGTCCACCTGGCGCTTGTCGAATTCCGCCTTCTCCTCGGGGGTAAGGCCGCGGCCTTCCTCGTCGGCTTTGTCGAGCAGCACTCTCTGCTCGTCCACCAGAGCCTTGTAGCGCTGGCGCTCCTCGCGTTCTTTGACATTCATCTTTCACCTCGATCTTGGGGATTGGCGGCAACAAAAAAGCGGCCCACTCGGAGCCGCTTTCGCGAACTTGCTTGTTGCCTTGGTTTATCTCTCTAACGCCAACCTCCGGCGCAGCAGGTCAAGGGGAACCTGTCCCTCGTCGCCGCCCTCGGGGTTTTCACGGCCAGCCTGGGCCGCTAGGGTTTCGAACTTGGATCGGACTTCCGCCGTAGTCTGCGGATAGGCAGGGAAAGTGACCACCGAGACGTCGAAGAGCGAGACTTCCTCCAGCACCCGGATGGGCTCATCGAAGGTACCCTCTGTACGCTCCTTCGTGACGCGGAAGCCGAAGGACATTTGGTTGATATCCCCTCGCTCCATGCTCACCATGAGGTCGCGCGCCCATTGGGTATCGGGCGGGAGGATGTCAATCGGCAGCCCGACAGCATCCTCCGCTAAACCGAGCGTGCCCGCGACGTTGCGCCCGAGGACGTAGTTCGGGTCGTGGTTTACGAGCGCCCGCACGTCAGCGACCTTGATGGTGTTGGCGAAAGCGCCCGGTTCGATTTTCTCCCGGAACCACCCGAGGTCTTCGGAGAGCTGGTTGAAAACGGCCGCATGGCCTCGAATCCTTCGCGGCTGGCCTTCCTCGGAAACGACTCGAATCTCGGTAAGCGGAAAGGCGCGGATTTCGATATCGCCGATCTTCATGGCCTCAAGGTTCATGCTCGCCTCCTTAAGCGGCCGTCACGGAGCAATCACATCCTCCGTGCAAGGGGGGATGGTGAAAGTCGGTCGAAAAGCTCATCCAGTTCGCGGGATTGTCCGGGTCCTGTAGGTGCTCGCCCTTGGTGGCGAACGCCGCTTCAATACCTACGATCTTGCCGTTCAGGTGGTTGCAGTAGGGACAGTTCTCGCCACTGGTGACCCAGCGGATATGAGTGATGCCATTTGCCTTCCAGGTCTCACGGGCGACCGCATTGGCGGCCCGGTAGGCCTCCCAGCGGGCGTCTATCTCCGGGCGAACGCCCCACTTGTCTAACTCCAGACCGAGGAGTACCAGCGGATCGGCCCCTCCGGACACGCCCATCGCTTCCAAAATCGAACTCATCGAAGCACCGATGTGCCGCTCGGTGTAGGCCTCCACATACTTGCGTATAAAGATTTCCAACTGGGTCGACATCTCGGCCGCAGCACCGATCTCATAAGCGGCTTCCGCCTGGATGGCCGCACCATAGGACTGATACAGCCCCCAAAGCTCATTGCCGTGGAAGCCGTTTTGCCGGAGTTGTTCGTAGTATTCGCGAGCCCAGCGGATAAAGTCGGTCTGGTCACGCTGACCGAAGGCCTTCTCGGCCCCAGCTAGGACCTCCGCTCGCTCACGCCGGATAATCCGAGTGAAGGCCTGCTCGAACGGCCCCCGATAGGCCTCCGCCAGTCTGCGCCGGACTTCGGCCGAGCGGGTCTCGGGTCCGGGCAACGAACGCGTGCTCTCGGCCGGAGGTTTCTCCCCACCTGGCGGTATGGGCTTCACACTCTCGGCCGGCACCATATTGAGCGGCACCAAGTAGGTGTCCCCGCCCTCGATCGGGTTCAGATTCTCCCTACTCGCGATGTCGTTCGCCGACATCCAGCCCCACTGCCGAGCCACCGCATAGGCATCATAGCGACCTTTGGTGTCGGTCCACAGAATGGCATCGGGGAGGTGTTCGACGAAGAAGGTCTTGCGCTCCGTAGGGGTGAGGCACTTCCGAGTGACCTCCTGCGCCGCCCGGAGGCAGTAGGGCTGGATGGTATCGCCCCAGTGCTCGAGAGATTGATGCTCGATGTTGGAGAAGGTCGCACGGAGCAAGTGCTGGATTTTGTGCGGCTGTACCCGCAGAAACCGGCAGACCTCTTCCACCTGGTGCTGGCGCGTCACCAGAAACTCAACATCCTCGGGCGGCATGCCTACCTCTTGAAACTCCATACCCTCTTCCAAGAGCGCCAGCCGGTGGGAGTTGTCCAAGCCCCCTGAGCGCTTCTCCCACGATGTAATCAAACGTTCCTGGGCCTCTCCTGAAAGCTTGCCCGGATGTTTGAGATACCCGCCGGGCCGCGCGTTGTTTTTGAAGAGCGTGGCGCCGAACTTCTCCGCCGCCAGACCGAGGCCGATCGTCTCTCTCGCCATGTGGACAGGTGAGTAGCCCTTGAGGCCGTCGAAGCTCAGGCCCACGATGTGAAGCACGCGCTCCGGCGGCAGTTCGAACGCCCGGTATTGTTGCTTCACCCCCGGGCGCTCGGAAATGTAGCAGTTGTAGACCAGCCGCCCATCCAGCTTGCGTTCCGGGACAACGTTGTCCGGTCGGAGCGGCCACAGATATTTGACGTAGCCCGACCGGTCGAACTCGATCTCCGCATAGGCATTGCCCCAAGACGGAATATGCGCCGTCAACGTCTGCCAGAACGTGAAGGCGGTCATCTCCGGGTTGGGCTCGTTGTGGAGCACGTCATAGAGCGGATGGTCCGCGGCGCGCTCTTTGCCCTTGGGCTTGAGGCGCCGGTAGACGAACAGGGGCAGACCGGCGACGTCTTCAGAGATCACCTGGACACAAGCCCACCAGGCGGAGAGTGTAAGCGCGCTCCTCTCCGTAACGGCAATTCCGGATGAAGACTCGATTACCCCGAAGAGCCGAAGCAGGCGAGAATCCGGATTACCGAGCGACGAGCGCCGTTCTTTTGCCCGGGCCAGAATCCCCATCAGCGCCTCTTACCGCTGACGCCCAGCCAGCTCACTCCGAGACCGACGAGCCCCACCAGGATCAGAGCTGCCGGCGTGTAGATGAACCAAACCCCGGCGCCGAGAACGAGCGTGAAGAAGGCGGCGGCTGCATCCCACAGATCGAGCTTTCTCATAGGACCAAAACGCCCCTTTCCTCATAGACGCTCGCCGCCTCTTCCCGTGGCCGTGCGTCCTCGGCCATAAAGAGGGCCACCAGGCCGTCGATGCGCTTCCCCGACTTATCCCGGGCCGGTTTCACCGGGCGAACCCGGTCAGGATCGTCCACCGGGCTCTTGGCCTCCAGGCAGTCGGCCATCCAGCGGGCCACCGGGTTGGCGAGATGCCGGTACTCCCGCTCCTGCAGCCGGCGCATGAACTCCCCCATGGGAATCGTCATGTGCGTGTAGGTGGTCGCCATCTCGTACATCTCCAGGCCGGTGCGCTTCTCGACTTCCTGGCGCACAGGCTCTCCGCACCACTTGTCATAAGCGATCTTGGCGATCGCGAAGCGCTCATGGTCGGCCTCGATGTCCGCATAGACCGCCTCGTAATCGATCGCGTTGCCGTCGGTAGCCGTGATCCAGCCTTCCTTGCACCACTGGCCAAACTGTCCGCCGGTATGTTCGTCAAGCGTTGGTATCACGGACTCCGGCGCCCAGAAGCGCCAGCGGATGGTCCCGTCCTCAAAGAGCAGGCACCACGCCGTCAGATCGACCCGCGAGGAAAGATCCAGACCAGCCCAGCAGCGTTTGCCTAGCAACCTGTCGACGCCCCATTCTGGGGTGAGCGCCACTTCGCCCACGTTCGCATCCCAGAGCTCCATCGCTACATACCGGGTCGTCTGTTGCACCCGCTGATTCATCTGGAACTGACGGAAGCCATTCTCTTTGGCCTTTTCGTTGTGGGCCTCGAGAGCCTGTTGGCGCATCTCCTCACGGCTCTTGAAGTCGTCCAGCGCCGGGTTGGGCCACTTCCAGTTGCGCTCGTCGAATGGATCCAAGCTCACCGGCAGATCCGGATGGCCTTTGAAGTGCTTACGCAGTCGATCGAGCCCCCGCTGGTCGGAGGGCAGCTTCCGCACCCAGGCGAAGATATGCGGCGCCCGGGATGGATCGTACATGATGGCCTCAGCCTCGTCTATCAACTCGGCGCCGAAGGAGTAGGGCTCGTTCGTCTCGGTGGTCACGGCCACAAAGAGCGGTTGCTCTCGGGTGCCGGCTGCGGTCCGAAGCGCCTCCCACAGCGAGCCATCGAGCTGCGACAGTACCTCGTCGAGCACGAAGAAATGCGGGTTGTGGCCAAGCTCCCCCTTGGCGTCCGCGGTCAGGATCTCGTAGTAAGAGAACGTCTTCTCGTCTATCAGCCGGCGTGAGTTCTTGTTGTACTTGAGCCGCGCGTCCAGTCGCGGTGATAGCTGCTTCATGCGCAGCGCAGGCTCGAAGATCTTGCCCGCCTGCTTCGTGTCCTTCGCCGCGCCGTAGACCTCGGCCGCCTCTTCGTCGTCGCCCACCGTGGCATCGAGCACCATGCCGGCGGAGAGCTCCGACTTGCCCCCTTTGCGGGCCATGATGATGTAGGCCACCCGGTAACGGCGGATGTACCGTTCCCACTCC
>JAZDLO010000211.1:0-10804 GCA_043801935.1 bacterium | reverse complement strand
AACCCCCAGGGGGCGTTGAATCCCACCTTGACCATCGGGCGACAGCTGGACGAGATGGGTCGGCTCCATCTGGGCCTCGGTCGGCGTGCGGCCCGGGATCTGACCCTCGGCATGCTCCGGCGCGTGGACATGCCCGATCCCGAATCCGTGACCGCCCGCTATCCTCACCAGCTTTCCGGAGGGATGCTGCAGCGAAGCGCCATCGCCATGGCCCTCCTTACCAACCCCGACCTGCTCATCCTTGACGAGCCGACTACCGCTCTGGACGTCACCACCCAAGCGATGGTACTCGATCTGCTCGACGAGCTGAAGGCCGAGTTCAGCAGTGCCATTCTCTACATAACCCACAACCTGGGTGTCGTCTCGCGCATCTGCGATCGGGTGGCGATCATGTGCGCGGGTGAGATCTTTGAGGAGGCCACCGCGGCCGACCTCTTCGGGCAGCCGTTGCACCCTTACACGCTCAACTTGCTCAATTGCGTGCCCCACTTCTACGTCGCCGGCGGCGGAGACAGCGCTTCGGACGAATCCGGGGGTGACCCGGCCGGCCCCGGTGCGCGTTTGGCCACCATCCCCGGATCGCTGCCTCGGCTGGACGACCTACCCACCGGGTGCACCTTCGCCCCCCGCTGCCCGCTGGCGCTGGACGTGTGCCGTGCTTCCCGGCCTCCGCTGGCCCGGGTGGCAGACGGGCGCGCCACATCCTGCCTAAGATGGGAGATGCTGTTGTCCGATGAGGGTCGGCGCGCGGCCATCAGCGTGCCCGACATGACTGCGCCCGGAACCGCCGGCGTGGCGGCGATCGCGTCCGGCCGGCGGCCGCGATCGCCCTCCTCACGAGCCGCCCGGCGAGGTCGCGGCGCTCACTTCGTGGACGCGCGGAACATAACGAAAGTCTTCCCGAGCCCCGGCGCTGACGCAGGCACTCGGGCGGTCGATGGCGTCACCGTGTGGATCGATCCAGGACGAACGCTGGGCCTGGTAGGAGAGAGCGGCAGCGGCAAGACTACGTTGGCGCGGGCGGTGACTGGGTTGAGCGTGCCGTCCAAGGGCCAAGTCTCGATGGAAGGAACGCGGCTAGGCCCCTCGGCTGCCCGTCGAAGCAGAGCGGTGTTGCGGCGCCTACAGATGGTGTTCCAGAACCCCGAGGCCTCTCTGAATCCCCGACGGACCGTAGGCCAGGCGATCGTACGCCCCCTTATGATCCTGGGGAACCTCGACCGGAAGACTGCCACCCACAAAGCCTACGAGCTCCTGGCTGCGGTACGGCTACCCTCCCCTTATTTCGACCGCTACCCCTCCGAATTGAGCGGGGGCGAGAAGCAGCGGGTGGCGATCGCCCGAGCTTTCGCGGCCGGCCCCGACTTGGTCGTCTGCGACGAGCCGATCTCGTCTCTGGACGTGTCGGTGCAGGGCTCGCTCATGAACCTGCTGGTCGACCTGCAAGAAGAAAAGGGGACCGCCTATCTCTTCATCTCCCACGATGTGGCCGCGGTGCAACATCTGTCCCACCGGATCGCGGTGATGTACCTCGGCCGGATGATGGAGCAGGGCGAAGCGGCCCGGGTGCTGGCGCCCCCCTACCACCCCTACACCGAGGCTCTCCTGTCGGCCATCCCCGTACCTGATCCTGGCGCGCCGCGCGGGCGCGTCCGCCTGCGCGAGGGCGCGCCCTCTACTGGTGAGATCCCTTCGGGCTGCCGCTTCCACCCCCGCTGCCCACGCTATCTGGGCGCCATCTGTCAGACGGAGGAGCCGCCATGGCGTTCGGCCGCAGGAGGCCACGTCGCCCCGGGCACCGGCGACACCGCGGCGGATGCCGGCGCCGTTATCGGCTCCATGGCCGGCGACCACGCGATCTGCTGCCACGTCCCCTTGGACGAGTTGACCTCCCTCCAGAAGGAGAGCTTCGCCTCCGGCAGCTGGGTGGAGGAACCGGCTGCCGGCTCGGAACTGGAAGAATAGAGGGGCAGTAGAGTCGTGGGACGGTTCATCATACGCCGCCTGGCATTCGTGGTCTTGACCCTGCTGCTGTCCAGCATGCTGGTCTTCGCCGCCACCAACATCCTCCCCGGTGACGTTGCCACGATGGTGTTGGGACGAGAGGCGTCCCAACAAGCGAAAGACGCGTTACGGCAAGAACTGGGGCTCGACCGGCCCCTCGTTGTCCAGTACGGGAACTGGCTGGGGGACTTCGCCAGCGGGCACTGGGGCGTTTCTATCAGCACCCAGGAGGATGTCCGAGCGGTCACTTTGGAGAGGCTGCGAAACTCGGCCATGCTGGCTCTGGTGGCCTTCCTCATGTACGTCCCCCTGGGCATACTCTTGGGCGTGATCGCGGCCTGGCGCCGCAACTCGCCTCTCGATCAGGTCATCTCCGCCGGCTCCCTCGCCTTTGTCGGCCTGCCGGAATTCGTGACCGCCGTGCTCCTTATCGCGCTCTTCTCCCGCTTACTGGGGTGGCTGCCGTCTTCGTCCGCCATCGCTCCCGGCGCCTCTTTTGCGACCGCCCTGCCCAGCCTGGTCCTCCCCGGACTGACCGTGTCGCTGACCAGCCTGGCCTACGTGGTGCGCATGACCCGATCGGGTACGGTGGAGGTACTCCAAACGGACTACGTGCGCACCGCACACCTCAAAGGGCTGACCAGCAGACAGGTGCTCTTCGGCCATGTGCTCCGCAACTCCCTGCTCCCCACGGTGACGGTAGTAGCTGCCGGGGTCGGTTGGCTGATGGGAGGCCTCATCGTCACCGAGTCGGTCTTCGGCTATCCGGGACTGGGTCGCCTGGTGCTCTTTGCCGTCCAGAGGCGCGATCTGCCCCTTATCCAAGCCACGACCATGCTCATCGTGGTCATCTTCGCCCTGGCGAACCTATGCGCCGACGTCATCTACGCCCTGCTCAACCCGCGCATCAGATACAGGTGACATGGATCCTTCGGCGACACCCTTGACGGCGGTGCGCGTCCAGCGCATCTACTACACCACGGGTGCGCTGTTCACACTAGCTACCTCGATCATCTGGGGGGTCAACACTCTGTTCTTGCTCGACTCGGGGCTGAACATATTCGGGGTGATGCTCGTGAACGCCAGCTTCAGCGCAGGCCAGATCGTCTTCGAGGTACCGACCGGGGTCGTCGCCGATACCGTGGGGAGGCGGGCCTCCTTCTTGCTCGGCATCGGCGCTCTGATGGTGGCTACGCTGGGCTACGTGGGATCGGCGCTCCTCGGATGGGGGATGGCCGGCTTCATTCTGGCCTCGATCCTACTGGGATTCGGCTTCACCTGCCAGACCGGGGCGGTCGACGCCTGGTTGGTGGACGCGCTGGATTCCACCGGCTTCTCGGGAAGCAAGAACCGGGTCTTCGCTCGCAGCGGCATGTTCAACGGCATCTCGATGCTGGTGGGGACCCTCGGAGGCGGTTTCCTCGGCCAGGTGAGCCTGGCCGTGCCGTATCTCGTGCGAACAGGACTGCTCCTGGCTGCCTTTGTCGTGACCCTGGCGTTCATGCGCGACATCGGCTTCGAGCCCCGTCCCCTGAAGGTAGCGCGCTTCGGGGAGGAAAGCCGCAAGATCTTCGAGGCCGGGTTGGCGCACGGCTGGCGCCACCCGGTGATCCGGCCGCTGCTGTTCGTCTCGCTGATGAACGGGCTGTTGATCTGGTATTTGTTCTACGCGTCGCAGCCGTACGCCTTGGAGCTGCTCGGGAACGAGCAGCTCGTGTGGGTAGCGGGCGTCATAACCGCCCTGTTCGCTCTCTCCGGAGTAGGCGGCAACGCACTGGTGGGCCGGATATCGCGGACCCGCTTGGGGTCGAGACCGGCCTCTGTGCTGGTGGTGTCGACCGTCGGCATGGCCCTGTTCGCAGCGGGCATGGGCGTGACCGGCCTGCTTGCTCCGGCCGGCGGCCACATCGCCGCTTTCGGGATAGTGGTGGTGTTGCTGACAGGCTACGGCACCCTGAGTGGGATCGTCGGCCCGGTCCGGCAGGCCTATATCAACGAACACATACCCTCAGCGCAGCGGGCCACCGTGCTCTCCTTCGACTCCTTCTTCGCCGACGTCGGAGCCGTGGGCGGGCAACTCGGGCTGGGATACGCGGCTCAGGCCGTCTCGAAGGCCCTGGGTTACACCATCGGCGGGATCTTGTATTTCGCCGCGGCGCCTCTCTACGGCCGGGCCGGCAAAGCCTCCGACAAGGTCGTCACCCTTGATGCCTGCGCCGGCGGAGCCGGCGGCGGCATCGTGCCGTGCCCGGCCGTTCCCGGGGATGTGGATGCCGCGCCCGGGCCAAGACCCTAGCTCGTCCGCCGAGCGCGCTCACACCAGGTTCTCCGGGTTCAGTCCCTCAAGCTCGGGCAGCACAAAGCGGCCGTCCCTGCGCACCAGCACATCGTCGAACCAGACCTCTCCCCCTCCCCACGCGGGAGTCTGGACGAGCACCAGGTCCCAGTGAATGCTGGAGCGATTGCCGTTGTCGGCGTCGTGATACGCCCGACCGCAGGCGATATGCAAGCTGCCGCCGATCTTCTCGTCGTAGAGTGTGTCCTTCATGGGCCGGTCGATGCGGGGGTTCACACCCAGGGCGAACTCGCCCAGATAGCGGGCGCCTTCATCGGTATCGAGCATCTGCTGGATCTTCTCCGGCTCGCTGGAGTCGGCTTCCACGACCCGCCCGCCCTTCAGCACCAGGCGGATACGCTCGTACGTGGTGCCGTCCTCGAGCGAGGGAGTGTTGAAGGCGATGGTTCCGTCCGCCGAGTCGCGGGCGGGGGCGGTGAACACCTCCCCATCGGGGATATTGTATTTGCCGGCAGCCTTGATCACAGGCATTCCTTTGATGGAGAAGCTCACGTCGGTCCCAGGACTGATGACGCGCACCCGATCGGTGCGGGACATGAGTTCCACCAGCGGGTCCATCGCCCGATCCATACGGGCGTAGTCGAGGGTGGAGACCTCCAGGCAGAAGTCCTCGAAGGCCTCGGTGGACATACCCGCGAGCTGGGCCGCAGCCGAGGTGGGAAAGCGGAGCACGCACCACTTCTTGGCCAGCACCAGCTCCATGAGCGGCTCGGAGGAGAGGCGTGACGCTTCCAGGACCGTGCCGGGCACGTCCGCCAACTCCGACGCGTTGTCGCCGGCCAGAACGTATAGAGTGGCGTCGATATCCTTGAACCGATGGATGTCCCAGGAGACGCGCAAGTCCATCTGCTCTCGGCTCGCCCCCCGCAGCCAGGCCCGGCTGATCCGGGGGTCCCCCATCTGGACGAACGGTATCGCTCCCCGCCGGCATGTCTCTTCGACCAGGGCTATCATCAAGGCCTGTGAGCCGATCTCTCCCTCGATGAGCACCTTCTCGCCCGGCCGCAGGTCGAGCGAGTAGTCGAGCACGTTATGGGCTAGGGTCTCCAGCCGCGGGTCCTTCATTCCCGGATCCTTTCTCGGGCGATCCTTTCCTTTTGCGCACCGCTTCTCTCAGAAGGTACTCGATCTGCGCGTTGACGCTGCGCAATTCGTCGGCTGCCCACGCTTCCAGTTCGACCCACAACTTAGGGTCGATACGGAGCAGGAACTGCTTGCGCCCGGCCATTGCTCAAGGCTCCTGACCGGCACGATCCGCCCCGACCCCAGATCCCGGTCCTCTGGCCAGGCTACGCATACAGAGTACCCGTGTTGACCACCGGATGCACCTCTGATTCACCGCACAGCACCACCATCAGGTTGCTGACCATGGCCGCCTTGCGCTCCGGGTCGAGCTCCACCACGCCTTTTTCTGCGAGTTCGCGGAGAGCCATGTCGACCATGCTCACCGCCCCATGGACGATCTTCTGGCGGGCGTCGATGATGGCCTCGGCCTGCTGCCGCCGGAGCATGGCCTGGGCGATCTCGGACGCGTAAGCCAGCTGGGTCAGACGGGCCTCTTCGACCACCACGCCCGCGCGGGCAAGCCGCTGCTCCAACTCGTCTTTGAGCGCCTGTGACACCTCGTCAACGTTGCTTCGCAGGGTGATCTCGTTGTCTTCACCGTGATCGTAGGCGTAGGAACTGGCCAGATGACGTAGGGCGGTCTCGCTCTGCGTCTCTACGTACAGCTCGAAGTCGTCTACGTCGAACACGGCTTGGGCGGTGTCGCGCACCCGCCAGACCACCACCGTCGCGATCTCCACCGGGTTCCCCCGGCGATCGTTGACCTTGAGCTTGGGTCCGTTGAGTGTCCGGACCCGCACCGAGATCTTGTAGCGAGGGAACTTCCTGACCATCCGACCGGAACCGCTCTTCTTGGCGGCGGCGGCACCGCCGGCGCCTTCGCCACCCCGTCCATCAGCCGTCGTCTTGGCCGCCGGGCCGTTCGAGTAGAACGGATTGGCCCAGCGGAACCCACCGGCCCGCACGGTGCCTTTGTACGCCCCGAAGAGCACCGCCACCCGGGTCTCGTTGGGTTCCAGGGTGAAGAACCCGGGAGCGAGGAACAGGCCCAGTACGATGAGGGCTACGCCTGGACCCACGAGAGCCCAGATCTCCCCTCCGCCAAGTCCGCCACCGTCGCCCAACGCGCCGGCCACCACCAGGAGGGCGATCCCCGCGGCGAAGACGGCGATCACGGCCCCCAGCATCCCCCAGCCGCTCAGGGCCTTGGCTTCCTTCTCGTGGTTCAGTGACATTAGCTGTTCGTCCATCTCTCCTCCCTTATACCGCCCCTCCGTGGGGGCGAGCTCGATCCCCGGCCAGGGAAACGTGCCAGCATTCATCCGGCTGTTAATATTATTCTGATATCACCAGGGAATCAAGAGTGCCGCGCGCGTCCTCCGCAGGCTACAATGGTCCCTACCCGGCCTGTATCGCAAAGGGAGACACGATGCTGAGCGCTTATCCGGTGGTCATGGACTTTGTTGTGCGCTGGGGAGAGATGGATGCCCTCGGGCACGTGAACAACACCGTCTTCCTACAGTACTTCGAGACGGCCCGCATGACGTACCTGCAACGCATGGGGATCGAAGTCCTCGGCCTTGGGTCTGGTGAACATGCGGTCATCCTGGCGGCCAACAGTTGCCGCTACCGGGTTCCCGTCACCTATCCGGACACCCTCTCTGTGGGTACGAGGGTCTCGGCACTGGGAAAGGACCGCGTGATCATGGAGCATGCCGCGGTGAGTCAGAAGTTGGGCCGGGTGGTCGCGGAGGGCGACGCCCTGGTGGTCTCCTACGACTATGTGACCGGCCGCCCTACTCCATTCCGCGCCGATTACCGGACGGCCATCATCACCCTCGAGGGGCACGAGCCGCCTCCGCTTCCGCCGCGTGCCAGGCAGGCGCGCAGCTCCAAATGAATCTTTCGATACCGATCCCTGTCCGCGTGCGTCTTGAGGAGCCGGGTGACGTGGAGGCCATCCGCCGGATCAACGAACTGGCCTTTGGCGGTGTGACAGAAGCCGACGTGGTCGACGTCCTGCGTGGAGCCGGAGCGGTCGCCTTGTCGATGGTCGCGGTGGCCGACGGCGACGCGATCGGTGGTGCAGCGGCCGACGGCGAAGTGGTGGGACACGCCTTGTTTTCGCCGGTGACCATCGACAGCGGCAGGGTGCGTACCTCCGCGCTGGGTCTCGGTCCGATGGCGGTCCGCCCCGACCTTCAGCGTCGCGGGGTCGGCACCGTGCTGATCGATTGCTGTCTCGAGCATCTCAGGGCGGCGGGCTACGAGGCGGTCGTGGTCGTGGGCCACCCCGCGTACTACCCCCGGTTCGGTTTCCTTCCGGCGAGCAAATGGGCGCTGCGCTGGGAGGCGGACGTTTCCGACGAGGCCTTCATGGCTTTGGAGCTGCGCGCCGGTGCGCTGTCGGGAGTGTCGGGGGCGGTCCGCTACCGTCCGGAGTTCGCGGAAGTCTGAGTCGGCGGGTTCCGGGCGCCTCCCACTCGGCGCCGTCTCGCGCTAGGATGATGTCATGCAGCACGCCGCGTCGACACAAGCAGCGTTGGCCGACTTCTGGGCCCTTTCGGACGCTGAGCGGGACGACACGGTGATGACGGGTATCTTCGACGCACACGCCTGGCACTACCAGCGGAATCCGTCCTACCGCCACGCCGTATCCGCACGAGGCGTGGGGCCCCAGGCGCGGGCGGCCGACCTCCCTCGGCTGCTTCGACCTACGTCCCAGACTTTCAAGTCGTATATCGACGTGCTGGGGACGCCCTTCCCCCAGGACGACCCCGGAGGCTTTCTCGAATGGCTCACCGCCCAGCTCTCGGTGGGCCTTCCCCACGACCGCGTGGCTCGATTCAACTCCCGCTATCAGTCGCTCGAGGCTCTCCTTCGAGCCATCGAGCGTGTTCACTCCGACCTGGGGCTGGAGTTGCTCACGTCGAGTGGGACCTCGGGACGCGCCACCATTATCGTGCGAGATCAGAGGAGCACCGATTTGACGGTGGAGAGCTTCTACCAAGCGTTCCAGCGCTATCTGGGCATGAAAGCCGATCACCGGGCCGTGTTCATGATGCCCAGTCGCACCCGGATCGCAATGGCGCGCATGGCGCGGTTCAGTGTGCAGCGGGTGGGACTCACTTCCGACCGGGTGCACTTCGCCATACCGTTCCCCGCCCATCCCGATCAAGTCCGCATCCGCGCGGGACGTACGTTCCGCCCAGGTCGGCGGGGTCTGATCGAGAGACGGGTCTGGAACCCGGCGATAAACGCCATCCAGAGACGCTACGTAGACCCCCATGCAACGAAGGTCGCCCTCGCCGTCCTCGAACGAGCGGCCGCTCACGGAGAGAAGGTGCTGCTCTTCGGCAGCCCGGCCCAGGTTCACGGGGTAGCCCTCGCCCTCGCCGGTGTCGGCAGGAGACTGACCCTAGCGCAGGGGAGCCTGCTCGGAACCGGCGGCGGGATGAAAGAGGACTATGGTTTCGGCCCGGACGAGATCAGACGAGACCTGGAGAGCGTTTTCCACCTGACAGGCGGGGAGGCGGTGCCGGTGAGAGACGTGTACGGCATGGCCGAGGCGAACTGGGTGGCGATGCAGTGTTCGGGCGGCAACTATCACGTCCCTCCGTGGGTGCATGCGGTGACACTCGATGACGACGGCGGATTCCAGGCCGGACCGAGGAAGACCGGACTCTTGGCGTTCTTCGACCCTCATGGAGGCGGCGACTTGTTCCCGGCCTTCTTCCGCACTGCCGATCGGGTGACCCTTGTGGCCGGGCGCGAGGACGCAGTCTGCCCCTGCGGGGATCGAGGAGCCTACCTCGCCCGGGATTCCATCCAACGCGTCGACCTACTGGGGGAGGCAGGGTGCGCCGCTCAGGTGTGATCGAGGGGTTCTGGCTGCCCGAGGCGGTGCGCGGGCACGTGCTCTCGGCCGACACTCGCTGGGAGAGCCTGAGTTTCGTCGACGGCCGGGAGTGTGGCTGCGAGTGCGAGGCCGGTGCTCCGGGCGCGGTGACGGCTCGCTGGCCTCAGCTGAGCGCCGAAGCCTGGACTCGGATGCTCGACCACCTCACCGCCGCCCGCCGGACTGCGCCCCGCGGACCCGAGTTCTGGGATCGCCTGCAGGCGGCCTTGCTGTCTGCGGCGAAGCGCCTTTCCGACCCCGGGGATCCCCTCCACGTTGCGGCCGTCGACGCCATCCCTCGCTACACCGGGTATTCGGCGGCGATGATCGCCTCCACTCTAGGTGCGCCCGAGATGTGGGACATGCGGCAGATGGCGCATGCTCTTGCCCTCGATCCCACAAAGGCGGCCGCGGTCCGATGGCAGCCACTCCCTGGATTGTCCGGTCGGCTGCGGTTCTTTCCTGGAGGCGCCCGCCCCGTTGTCCGCCAATGGTGGTCCCGCGGCGGGCCGTTTGCCCGGCTCCCCGGCCGGCTGCCTCTCTATTCCCGGCAGCCGCTGTTCGGAGATGCTGAGGCGCCCGGGTTCGTCACCGGATTTGGAGCCGGCAACGTCCCCGGGACGGCGCTGATCATGGCCCTTCTCGCCCTCTCGACTACCCTGGCCGGTGACGCGCCTCCGGTAGTAGTGGTGCGCAACTCCCGCCGCGAGCCGATCTTCGGCCCTCTGGTCCTCGCTGCCCTGGAAAAGGCGGACGCTGATCTCGTGGGGACTACGGCGATCCTGACGTGGGACTACGATGACGCCGAGTTGCAGGACCGCCTGCTCTCCCGTTCCGATCTGGTCATCGCAGCCGCTGGGGATGACACCATCGGCCGCATCGCCGGGCGGATCGCGGCTGACCGGACCGCGGCCGGGCACGGCTCGTCAGACCAGGCCCAGCCCCGGTTCCATCCTCACGGGCACAAGGTCAGCTTCTCTGCCATCGGCCGGGAGATGCTCGTCCAAAGGCGCCAGACGGCTCCATCATTGGGCGAAGGGGAACTCCTCGCGGTCGTCACCCTCCTTGCCGGCCTCGACTCGATCTTCTGGGACCAGAATGGATGCCTCTCTTCGCGGATCCACTTCGTGGAGACAGGCGGACACAGCGACTTCAGCGCTCAGGCGTACGCGGAGCAGTTGGCCGAACAGCTCCGCCGGCTCTCGCACATCCTCCCCCGCGGGGCATGGCCACTCCGCCAGCTGCACGACACCTTCGACCGCTACAAAGCCCTGGAAGGGATCGAGCGCCTAGGCAGCGGCCTGAGAGTACTGTCGGACTACGATGACGAGTTCGTGGTGGTGCTCGACGAGCGGCCGCCCGACAAACCCCGTTTCGACCCCCGGATCTTCGGCGCACTGGTCAACGACTGTCAAGGCCGGGTGGTGATGGTCCGCCCGTTGGACGACTTGATGGAGCTGCCTCGTCGCTACCTCAGCCTT
>JAZDLO010000214.1:0-5709 GCA_043801935.1 bacterium | reverse complement strand
TCGGAGTGGGTGCCGGCTACGTGTGGCCGCAGATCGGCAAAGCCATCCAGAGCGCCTCCATCGGGACCACGTCTATCCCTATCGCCGTAGGACTCATCGTCATGATGTACCCGCCCCTGGCCAAGGTGCGCTACGAGGAGCTGGGGGAGGTGTTCCGCGACTGGCGGGTGCTGGGACTCTCACTCGTGCAGAACTGGGTGATAGGCCCGATCGTCATGTTCTTCCTGGCCATCCTCCTGCTGTTCGACAAGCCGGAGTATATGCAGGGCGTCATCCTCATCGGCTTGGCCCGCTGCATCGCCATGGTCATCGTGTGGAACGAGTTGGCCAAAGGAGACAGCGAGTACGCTGCCGGGCTGGTGGCGCTCAACTCGGTGTTCCAGGTGCTCTTCTACTCGGTATACGCATACGTGTTCATCACGGTGCTGCCGCGATGGTTCGGCCTTCAGAGCGTCGCAGTGGACGTGAGCATCCTCGAGATCGCGAGGAGCGTGGGCATCTATCTGGGAATACCGTTCGCCGCCGGTGTGATCACTCGCTTCGGGCTGCTTCGGGTGCGGACCAAGGACTGGTACCACCGGGAGTTCATCCCCCGCATCAGCCCACTCACGTTGATCGCGTTGCTCTTTACCATCCTGGTGATGTTCTCCCTCAAGGGCGAGTACATCGTGCAGCTGCCGCTGGACGTGGTACGGGTGGCCATCCCGTTGCTCATCTACTTCGTGGTCATGTTCTTCGTGAGCTTCTATATGGGCAAGCGGGTGGGCGCGGATTACTCGAAGAGCGCCAGTCTGTCGTTCACCGCAGCCTCCAACAACTTCGAGCTCGCCATCGCGGTAGCGGTGGCGGTGTTCGGGCTAAACTCTGCGCAGGCTTTCGCGGCGGTCATCGGGCCGCTGGTGGAGGTGCCGGTGCTCATCGGGCTGGTGAACGTGGCTCTGTATTTCCAGCGCAGGTACTGGCCGGTGACGGCCGGGATGGAAGGCGCCGGAGCGCCGGGGGCGCACGAGGATGGGGGAGCGGTGACGGCCAGCGATCTCGGCTGCCCCACGATGATCGACAGACATACGGCTGCCACTACCGGGCAGCCTCCAAAGGAGGGATCGTGAGAGAGAGGCGTGAGGAAGTCGTGCGGGAGGCGGTGCGTTCCCGCTACGCTGGCATAGCGGGGTCGGGAGCGGGGTCGGGGGCGGCCAGCTGCTGCGGACCGGCCTCGTCGTGCTGCGGTACGGCAGCGCCGGGAGCCGTGGCCGATGAGGTGGGGGTCTCGAGCAAGCTCGGCTACAGCGAGGAGGAGCTCGCGGCGGTCCCCGAGGGGGCCGATCTGGGGCTGGGATGCGGTAACCCGCAGGCTATCGCGGCGCTCAAGCCCGGCGAGGTAGTGCTCGACCTAGGGGCCGGTGCCGGCTTCGACTGTTTCCTGGCGGCGCGTGCCGTCGGGCCTGAGGGGCTGGTGATCGGCGTGGACATGACCCCGGAGATGGTGGGCAAGGCTCGGGAGAATGCCATCAAGGCGGGCTACGGCAATGTCGATTTTCGCCTTGGCGAGATCGAGCACCTGCCGGTGGCCGATGGCACGGTGGATGTGATCATCTCCAACTGCGTGATCAATCTGTCGCCGGATAAGCCGGCCGTGTTCCGGGACGCATTCCGAGTGCTTCGGCCGGGCGGACGGATCGCCGTCAGCGACGTGGTGGCGACGGCGCCCTTGCCGCAGGAATGGCGGGAAGACATGCGTTTGCTGTCGGCCTGCATCTCGGGAGCGGCCGCGGTGGACGAGCTCGAGGCCATGCTCGCGGCGGCGGGGTTTGAGGACATCGACATCCAGCCGATGGAAGAGAGCCGGCAGTTCATCCGCGAATGGGAGCCGGGGAGTCGGCTGGAGGACTACGTATTGTCGGCCAGTATCGCAGCCGTGAGGCCCCTGTAAGACTCTCGTCGAGGCGGTGTCGTCGGCGGCTGGAGGAGCGCCCATGCCCAGCATAGCAGTGCTGTCCGACGTCCACGGGAACAGCCCGGCGCTACAGGCGGTGCTCGACGACATACGGGAGCGAGGGATCGGAACGACGTATTGCCTGGGCGACCTCGTGGGGTATGGGCCCGACCCCAACGGCGTGATCGACCTGATTCGCGCTGCGGGCGTCCCGACGATAATGGGGAACTATGACGACGGCGTGGGCTGGGAACGAGGGGACTGCGGCTGTTTCTACGCCGACTCGGAGGCCAAGAGGGTGGGGGAGGCCTCATACGCCTTCACGGTCCGCGAAGTGACCGCCGATCGCAAAGCCTTCCTGCGCAGTCTGCCCGCCGAGCGGCACGTCGCGCTGGGCCGCGAGAGTCTTCACCTCATCCACGGGAGCCCGCGCAAGATAAACGAGTATCTCTTGCGTGACCGCGAAGTGAAGACCTTCCTGCGCCTGGCGGAAGCCGAGGAGGACGACGTACTGGTGTTCGGCCACACGCACGTTCCTTGGCAGGCCACGTTCGGCCGCGTGCTGTTCGTCAACGTCGGGTCTGTGGGCCGCCCGAAGGATGGTGACGCTCGATCCATGTACGCAGTGCTGAGGTCTGAGCCCGGGGGATCGATGGAGGTGGAGACGGTACGGGTCTTCTACGACGTAGAGGGCACTGCCCAAGGGATCATTGCGGCCGGTCTGCCCGCGGAGCTCGCCGAAGCCATACGGCGCGGCATGTAGTGACGTCTCCGCAGCAGAGTCGAGCCGGCGACGGGAGCGTCTCCACTACCTGCCCGCCACCAGCGATCCGAGATCCAGGGCGTTGAAGAGATAGCCGACGATGAGGATCCCGACGGCTACGACGCCGATGAAGATGGCTATGAGTCTGGGCCTGAGCACCTTTCGCAGGATCAGCATCTCCGGCACGGACAGGGCTATGACCGCCATCATGAAGGCGAGGGCGGTGCCGAGGGCCGCTCCCTTCTCGAGGAGCGCCTGCACCACCGGTATCATCCCGGCGGCGTTCGAGTACATGGGGATGCCGATGAGTACCGCCAGCGGCACGGACCACCAGGCGCCCCGGCCCATGACGGAGGCAAGGAAGTTCTCGGGCACGTAACCGTGGATGGCCGCGCCGACCGCGATCCCCCCGAGAACATATGGCCAGACCTTGCCTACGATCTCCTTGACCGCCTGCCAGCCGGCCTGCAGGCGCGCCACCCAGTCGAGCTTGATTTCGCCGCCCTCGCCCATCTCGGTTTCGTACACCCAACCTTCGACGTGGCGTTCCAGCTTCAGCCGCCCGATCACCCACCCGGCCACCATGGCTATCACCAGGCCGGTGCCCAGGTACAAGGCGGCCACCCGCCAGCCGAAAAGCCCGTAGAGAAGCACCAAGGCCACTTCGTTGACCATGGGGGCGGAGATGAGGAAGGAGAAGGTGACTCCCAGGGGGACGCCGGCCGTCACGAAGCCGATGAAGAGCGGTACGGCGGAGCAGGAGCAGAACGGAGTGACGATCCCCAGCATAGCGGCCAGCACGTTGCCGGCGGATTCGCGCTTGCCGGCCAGGATGCGCCGGGTGGTCTGAGGAGTGAAGAAAGTGCGGATCAGGCCCACGAAGAACACGATCAGCACGAGCAGCATGAGCACCTTGGGAGTGTCGTAGACGAAGAACTGCACCGCCGAGCCTACTCGGGACGTCTCTTCGAGGCGCAAGAGGTCGTAGGCGAACCAGCGGGAGAAGGGGTCCAGGAGCCGGTAGACGAGCACCCAGGCTGCCAATCCGACGACCAGGATCGCCAGGTATCGCCCGAGGAGGCGCCGCCGGGCGGCCCCGGACTTGTCGCCGTCCTGGAGCTCGCCGCTCACTGGGAGCGGCACGTCTCATGCCTCCAGTTCGGCCTGGTACAGGGCCTCGAATTCGGAAGCGCTGGGCGCCCTGCCTTGGACCACTACCCGGCCGTTGATGAGCACGGTGGGGGTTGACATGATCCCGAGCTTGAACCCCTCCGGGGAAAGGGCCGAGAGCTTCTGGACCGTCACCTGCGCCGGATATTTCCCGGCCGCTTCGTTCGCAGCCTGCTCGGCCTGCTTGCACTTGGCACAGGGAGGCTCGCTGCCGAATACTTTGACGTCGATCACGATCATCCGCCTTTCTGCTGCAGCCAGCCGGTCAGCTGCAGCCGTAGCTCGCTCCGTTCGTCGTCGTCGATCGCCTGCCGGAGGGATTCGACCACGGCCCGCTGCTCGGGGGTGAGGCCGGGGGCCAAACGGTAGTGGATCCACAATCCCTCGCGTCGGTCCTCCACCAGTCCGGCGTTGTAGAGATAGCGCAGATGGCGCGAGGCCTTCGATTGGGTGAGCCCGAGCGCCCCCACGAAATCACAGACGCACAACTCCTCGTTTTCGAGGAGAAGGGTGACCATCTGCAGCCGGGTCTCGTCGGAGAGGGCCTTAAAGGTGTCGGCGAGGTCGCGCACGGGGTTTCCTTGGGCTCGG
Source organism: bacterium (assembly GCA_043801935.1). Taxonomy (GTDB): domain Bacteria; phylum Actinomycetota; class Thermoleophilia; order RBG-16-64-13; family RBG-16-64-13; genus JAZDLO01. Next base: position 1,252 of record JAZDLO010000214.1, on the reverse strand, counting down.
TAGGCAACTCCCGTATTGTAACCGTTTATACGGTTATACGCAAGTAGCGCGTGGATGGCAGGCCTAGGCGACGTCTCGCGGCAGCCTGCCCGGGTCGAGCCGACGCAACCGGAGCGAATTCCCGACCACCAGCAGACTGCTTGCCGCCATGGCTCCGGCGGCGATTACGGGACTGATGATCCCGGCGGCCGCGAGAGGCACAGCGACGAGGTTGTACGCGAACGCCCACCCAAGATTCTGTCGTATGTTCCGCCGGGTGTGGGTCGAAAGCCTGAGAAACCAGGGCACCAGCCGGAGATCGCTCCGGGTGAGGATCACGTCGGCCGTCTCACCGGCCAGGTCGGTCCCCTCCGCCATGGCGACGGCAAGATCGGCCTGTGCCAGTGCGGGAGCGTCGTTCACCCCATCTCCGACCATCGCCACGACTTCGCCTTGCTGCTGCCAGCGTCGGATCCGCTCGGCCTTGTCTCCGGGGTCGAGGCCTCCGGCGTAGTCGTCGAGACCGACCTCCGCGGCGATGGAGCCGACCGTACGCGGGTCGTCGCCCGAGAGCATGGTCGCCTTCACCCCAAGGTCTGCGAGATCCGTGAGTGCCGGCCAGGTCGAGGAGTTCGGCTCGTCCCGGAGCACGATGAATCCGGCCACCGTCTCGTCCCGCTTGACCCAGGCTACGGTGCTTCCTTCGTCGGCGTATCCCTGGGCCCCGCCGGGCACTGCAGATCGAGGATCAAGGCCCACATAGGCGGATGACCCCACCATCACCCGCTGTCCTCCCAGTGTCGTCACTCGTGCACTGGAACCCAGGCCTCGTCTGACGTGAAAGTCCGCCGCCTCGGGAAGAGCACCTGGGCATGACGTCACTATCGCGCGGGCCACCGGGTGCTCGGAGAACTGCTCCACCGCTGCCGCGGCGCACAGCAAGTCGGTCTTGGCGCCGCCAGTCTCGGCCGGTCCCGTCTCGCCATGTCCCAGCTCCCCGCGGTCCAGAGCCACGACCCGCTCCACCGACATACGCCCCCTGGTGATGGTGCCGGTCTTGTCGAAAACGATCCTTCTGACCGTGGCGGCAAGCTCCAAAGCCACCGGGTTCCGCACCACCATGCCGGCTCGGGCTGAAGAAGCGGTTCCAGTTTCCCCGCATGGTGAGGAAGATATTGGCCATGAAGGCCGTCACAGGCAGCACCATGCCGATGCTGTCGGCCACCGCCACCGTCTTGAGCCAGTAGGGAATGGGCGCCCAGAGCAAATGATG
>JAZDLO010000209.1:0-5736 GCA_043801935.1 bacterium | reverse complement strand
CCTCGATCGCCTTGGCCGGCACTCGACTCTTGATCAGTTCTTTCATCGTTTCCACCTTGACCGGCATCCGGCCGCTGCCGAAGAGAGCTCCCAGCATGGCGGTATTCGCCGCCAGAGGGTTGCCGGCTTCTCTGGCTATCTCGGTCGCATCGATGGTGATGGTGTGCTCGGTGACCTTCCCGACCTTCTCCAGTATCGCGTGCAACTCAGGGTATCCGCTCTCACCGGTCGAAACCGTGTACGGCCTGATCTCGGTCGTATTAATGATGACCACGCTCGTTCCCGAGAGCTCCCTCACGTACCTCAGGGCCTCGCTGGGTTCCAGGGCGACCAGTATGTCGCACTTGCCCTGGGGAGTAAGCGGCGCGACAACACCGCTCCCGATGCGGATGTTGCTAAAGACCGAGCCGCCGCGTTGGGCCATGCCCAGCACTTCCGAGCCCTGGATGTCCAGCCCCTCCTTCAGCGCGGCGTGACCGAGCAGATCGGACATCAGGATCACCCCCTGACCGCCAACGCCGCCGAGTATTATGTTCAGCTCTTTGACCACGGTAGTCGTCATCTCTAGTTGCTCCCTCTTGTTCGGATCGCCCCACTCGGACAGATCGTCGCGCAAACCGCGCAACCCGTGCACTGAGCGGCGTCGATGACCACCTGCCCATCTTCGATGAGTATGGCGGGGCAGCCGAGTTTGCTTATGCACGACTTGCAGTCCGTGCACTGGTCAACGTCGATCTCATAGGGCACGAATCTCTCGCCCTTCTGTTTCAGTTCACGCTGCTCCAGCACTTGACAGGCCCGCCGAGCCACGACCACTGAGGGCCCGTCCACGCGCAGAGCCCGTCCGATCGTCTCGATCGTGGTCTCCACATCGAAAGGGTCCACGACTTCCACGAACTTCACCTGACAGGCGCGGGCTACGTCCTCCGGTTTGATCGCCGTGGTGACCTCGCCGCGTGCGTTCGTACCGGTGGCCGGGTCCTCCTGGAAGCCGGTCTGTCCGGTTATGGCGTTATCGAGGACGAGGAAGGTGACGTTCGCTCTGTTGAACACAGCATTCACCAGCGAAGGCATCCCCGAGTGGAAGAAGGTGGAATCACCCACGTGAGCAACGGTTCGAAGACCGGTCGCCTGGGCGATGCCCTGGGCCGCCCCGTAGGATCCACTCATACACAGGGCGACGTCGTCGGAGTTCAGGGGTGCAAAGAAGCCCAGGCCGTAGCAGCCGATGTCACCATTTCGAACGACATCTACGCCAAACTCCTTGTTGTACTTGCGAACGGCCATGCCCTCCGCATAGAAGGACGCCCGATGAGGACAGCCGGGACACAACGCGGGTGGGCGAAAGGGCAGGAGAGGAGCGGCCTCCGACCCGATGCCGTCCAGAGCCTGGAAGTCGACCGGCATCTCCAGATCCATGAGTTCGGCCAGAGCCTCCATGACTTTCCGAGTAGAAAGCTCCCCGACGACGGGCACCACGTCCTTGCCGTGGATGGTGCGGGTGACCTTCTCATCTTGAGCCAATACCTTTACCTGATTCTCCACGATCGGCTCGAGCTCTTCCACCACGAGGACTTCGGGCACGGCCTCCAGCAGCTCCAGCGTCAACCTCTCGGGAATCGGATAGGTCATGCCCAGCTTCAGCAGCGATACTTGATCGGCGATACCCAGCCACCCGAGCGCCTCTTGCAGATACGCCCATCCGAGACCACCGGCTATGATCCCGAGCTTGGCCCCCGGCTTCAGTTCCAACTTGTTATAGGCGAGTGTGTTAGCCGCCGTCTTTATCCCTGCAAATCGCGCGATCGCCTTGAGACGATGCGCCCTCGAATTGTTGGGCAAGCAGACCCAATTGGACGGGTTCTTCTCAAACCGGGCTTCGCGCCCCAGTCGATCGATCTCGCCCAAGACGACTTTGGACCGTGCGTGGCTCAGTCTGGTGACAGACCGGAGCATGACTATCTGCCCCCACTCCTCCGAGAGTCTGAAGGCATCAGCCATCATGTCTTTGGCTTCCTGGCCCGTGCTGGGTTCCAACACCGGTAGATATGCCTGCAAGGCTACATAGCGGCTGTCCTGCTCGTTCTGCGAGCTCCACATGGACGGGTCATCGGCGCAGACCAGCACCATCCCCCCGTTCACGCCCATGTTGCATGCCGTCATCAGTGGGTCGTGAGCGACGTTCAAACCCACGTGCTTCATGGTGGTCATAGCCCTGACACCGGTCATCGAAGCGGCGTAGGCGACCTCGAACCCCACCTTCTCGTTGACCGACCATTCCACATACATGTGCTTGAGGTCCCGGGCCGCATCGATGACAGCCTGGCCGATCTCGCTGGACGGCGTCCCAGGATAGGACGCAAGGACGGTGACTTCAGCCTCGATAGCTCCGCGGGCGATCGCTTCGTTGCCCAGCAGCAATAAGCCGGCTCCCGGGGCATCGGAGGTGATAGTGACCTGCTCAGTCTGCTGCATGCCTGTCTCCTAAGGTAAGTCGAGGGCCGCGTGTCTCTTCGGTCCTGCCCGGCTAGAATAGCTTGTCGGCCTTCCCGAGGGAACTCGGGCGGCTCCGAAAGCGAGAAGGGAGAAGCGGGACCGATGGAAGACCCAAGAAACCAGCTGATCAAGATGGCCTCGGATGCCGAGCTCGAGCGCCGGTGGACTGTCGTTCGGCAGAAGATGGGCGAGAAGGGCATCGACTACCTGGTCATGCAGAACTCTGAGGAGTTCTTGGGGGGAACGCTCCGCTGGTTCACCGACTGGGTAGCGGACCTCGGGTTCCCCTATACGGTCATCTTCCCAGTTGACGACGATATGACCGTCATCAACTGGGGTCTCGAGCCGCCGGCCACTCCTGAGTTCCCGCCGTCCTGGTACATGCGAGGGATCTAGAGGAGCCTGTCCTCCTACTACATGCCTACACACAGCTACACGAGGCACATCGACGCCGCTATGGCTGTCGAAGCGCTGAGTGAGAAGAAGAACCCAGTCGTTGGATGGGTCGAGAAGTCTATGATCCCCGTCACCTTCTACGAGTACGTTACCCAGAACCTCCCGGGGGCGACCTTCGTGGATGCAACAGACTGGATCGACGACCTCAGAGTGCCCAAGAGCCCGGAAGAGATCGAAATGATCCGGGAGACGGCGGCCATGCAGGATGCGTTCTTCGACCACCTGAAGGGGATCATCCAGCCTGGGATGCACGGCTATGACATCTACGCGGAGGTCATGTATTTCTGTTCAAAACGAGGGTGCTCACGCATGAACTGCATGGTGAGTTCCGGTCCGCCCGGGACGGCGGCCGCTCCAGCCGTCTATCATTTGCAGGGCCGACAGATCAAGACGGGCGATCAGGTCTTCGTGCTCGTGGAAGGCAACGGCCCCGGCGGCCAGTGGACCGAGCTTGCCAGGACTTTCGTCATGGGGACAGAGCCGACGCCCGCACTGGCGAAGGCTTGGGCGCATGCGGTGGAGGGACAGGAATTGGCTGCCAGTCTTCTGGTTCCCGGAGCAGTGCCCAAGGACATAGTGCATGCCCTGGAGGACTTCAACGTCAAGAACGGCTATGATCCAACGATATTCGACCTGGCGCACGGCATGGGCTACAGCATGGTCGAGAGGCCGATGATCCGAAAGCGCGAGCCCATGACGCTCCAAGAGAACAGCAACCTTGCGGTTCACCTGCATACCGAGAAGAAGCTGGATGACGGCGGCCATGTGTTCGCCATGTGCGTCGACAACTTCCTTGTCGGTCCCGCGGGTGGTGCTGAGCGCATCCACAAATACCCCAAGGAGCTCATTATCGTATGAGCGTCGCATGAGCGGGGGAATCCCCCCGGTCGTTGAGCGAAGGGTTCCGGGTCTCGCTATAGTTCCACAGACAGAGCAGCCACTCGAAAGGAAGACGAACATGACGATCGAGGAAGCAGTCGCACAGAGAAAGAGCATACGGGCATACCTGGACAGGGACGTCGCGGCCGACGATCTGGCCAAGATAGTCAAGGCCGGTCAGTGGGCCCCGAACGCCGGGCCTTTCAACATGTCGGTCATCCGCAACGCCGACCTCCGGCAGAGGATCAACGATCTGACCTCCCAGGCTATGCTCGCCTCGGGCGACGATTTCTTGATCGAGAGAGCATCATTGCCCGGATACCAGCCGATCTACGGCGCGCCGGTGCTGATCATCCTGTCCGGGCCCACCGACGCTCCTTATACCGCGCTAAACGTGGCTACCGCCGCGGAGAACATGCTCCTTCAGGCCACCGAACTGGGTCTGGGTTCATGCTTCCTCCGTTCGCCGGCCTTCGCGCTCAATGCAGAGGAGAACCGCGCCGTGGCGCGAGAAGCCGGTATCCCCGAGGGTTCCCTGATGCAGTGCGCGGTCGTCGCGGGCTACACAGCGGATGAGAACAAGTTCCGTCGAGCCGAGCGCGTGCCGAGGGGCACCGTCCAACACGTGGACTGAGCAAGGCTCTCCCGCCGCCCCGATTGGACCTAAGCTGAGCCGACCTCGCTTCCAAAGAGCCGCCTGACATCCTCTCGGAAGTCCCGGTACCGGCGCTTGCCAAGGTGGCCTTGGGTGACCACCTTGGCGACGTAGCCACCCTGGGCGCCTCGGCCCTCGAATCTCACTCCGCGTCCCGAGCGGTGGCTGGAGGCCCTTCTCACCGGGCTGATGACGGCCTTCACTCGCCCTCCTCTGCCTCGAAAGACGACCGCCGTTTCCAAGAGGGCGACCTCCCGCCATCGGAGGACCTCGTACAGGGGAACCAACACCAGGCCGAACAGCAGCACGACACCCGGGAAGACCCAGGTGAAGTCCCACGGCAGACCGGGAGTCGCAGGAGCCCCTGGCAGGAACAAGACCGACCATACCCATATCGCCGCGAACGCAACGGAAACCGGGATCAAGAGCAGGGCAGACTGTCTCTTGTACCGACAAGGCGCGATGGGCGGAGAAGACCCTTCAGGCGACAACGACCGAGCCATGATCTCGGGGCTCTGCTCGGGTTCGAACGCAGGGAGCTCCCCTACCACCGTCGCCGTACCCTCCTACATAAGCACCTGGCTGCTGAGAATGGCGCCGATCGCCGCTAGGTCGAGATCAAGCCGTTCCGGACTGACGAGCCACTCGCCCTTTTCCATGTAGATGCCCACCCGCACCTGTTTGCTCTTGACCTGGACCCAGGTGGCCGACACCAGAGGAAACCTCCGCCCTCTTGGAGCTCCCCGGCCTCCGCTAGAATAGGGTCTGAGATCCTCCTCTCGAAGATTCATACCCAGCGGCACTTCGACTTCCCCGGGTAGGGCGCTGACGGTACTAGCACCGAGAAGGTTGCCTTGGCGGTCGACGAGGGCGACGCCAAATGTCGGCTCGGCCGTACGGCCGGCCCAGCGGGAGGCAGGCCCCTGTACCACGTGCGCCTTGACAACCTGCCTATTCACGATGGGCCCCGGCAACGGACCTGGAAGCGCACTCCCTGAAGAACCGGCGTGCTCGACTCACTGCGCCTGGCCGCCCAGGCAGGGCCGGAGAGCAACGGTTTGAGGGGACCGCAACCGGGGACATTGTTCGCCTCTCATCCTGGCGATCGTCTCTCTCGAAACCATGGCAGCCCGCACCCGAAGACGCAAGAGATGCTCAGATGAAATCGCCGCAATTTGCCTGAGAAAAAAAAGGAGCGTAGCCTGCGCCCGAGCGAGGCGTCCGCGAGCCCTTTGAGCCTTAAGTCAGCC
>JAZDLO010000174.1:0-9248 GCA_043801935.1 bacterium | reverse complement strand
GCCGCCTCCCGAACGAGGGCGACAGCGTGATCTTTGAACTCCTCGTAGAAATCCCGGCTCAGCCCCACGCTGGCAAGGACCGCGGGGGGGATCTCCCATGAGCCCACTATCCGGAGCCGTGCCCCCCGCAAAGCCGCTTCTTTGGCGGCGAACTCCAGGGCGGCGGACGCTCCCTCGGATCCGTCCACACCGACGACGATGGTCTCCATGCGGTTCCTTTCAGCCTTTGGCCACGAACTGCGCCACCAAGTCTCCCACATCGCTGGTGCCCATGCCCATCTGGCCGGCAGAGAGAGACTTCATCTCGCTCACGGCATGGATGATACCCTGCTCCACCCACTGGGCGGCCTCGGTCTGACCGAGATAGTCCAGCATCATCTGCACGGCGGCGACGGCGGCCAGCGGATTGATCACGTTCTGGCCGGTGTACTTGGGTGCCGATCCGCCGATCGGTTCGAACATGCCGGTCTTGCCCGGATGGATGTTGCCGCCTGCCGCGACGCCCATGCCCCCCTGGATCATGGCGCCCAAGTCGGTGATGATGTCGCCGAACATGTTGTCGGTGACGATAACGTCGAACCACTCGGGGTTCTTGACGAACCACATGCAGGTCGCGTCCACGTGCGCGTATTCGCGCTTGATCTTCGGATAGTCCGCGTCACCGATCTCGTTGAAGGCCCGCCACCACAGATCCCAAGCGTAAGTGAGCACGTTGGTCTTGCCCACCAGGGTAAGCTGGCCCCGTCGGTCGGCCCGGGCGGCGTAGTCGAATGCATAGCGGATGCAACGCTCCACGCCCTTGCGGGTGTTCACGCTTTCTTGGACCGCGATCTCGTCGGCCGTGCCCTTCTTGAGAAAACCCCCGGTGGAGGCGTACAAGCCCTCCGTGTTCTCCCGTACCACCACGAAGTCGATCTCGGCCGGTCCCTTGTCTTTGATGGGCGTCTCTACCCCCGGGAAGAGCTTGACCGGCCGCAGGTTGATGTAGAGGTCGAGGGCGAAACGAGCCCTGAGAAGGATGCCCAGCTCGAGGATACCGGGCTTCACATCGGGATGGCCGATAGCGCCGAGGAAGATGGCGTCGTGACCGGCAAGCTCGTCGATCGCCGAGTCGGGAAGGGTCTCCCCCGTACGCAGGTAGCGGTCGCCACCGAAGTCGTAGTCGGTGAGGTCGTAGGTGAAGCCGGCACGGGCTCCGACGGCCTTAAGCACCTTGAGCCCCTCGGCCACGACCTCCGGACCGGTCCCGTCGCCGGGCATGACGGCGATATCGTAATTCATGCTCTTCCTTTCTCGTGCGTGACGATCCCAGTCAGAAAACGATCGAAGCCGCCCGGCGTTAGCCCGCCGCGGCGCGCGCTTTGAGGTAGGGCAGCAGGCCGCCGGCATCCACCAGTTCGCGCATGAACGGCGGGAGCGGCTGAGCCTGATACTGCGCGCCGGTGGTCAGGTCGGCGATCTCGCCGGTGGCCAGGTCGACCGTCAGCTCGTCGCCCTCGTTGACGCCGTCCACCGCTTCAGGCGCTACCAGGATGGGCAGTCCCGTGTTGAACGAATTCCGGTAGAAGATTCGGGCGAAGCTCTTGGCGATGACCAGGGACACTCCGGCGCCCTTGAGGGCGATGGGCGCGTGCTCCCGGCTGGAACCGCAGCCGAAGTTCTCTTTGGCCACCACGATGTCTCCCGGCTTGACCTTGCCGGCGAAGGTGGGGTCGGCGTCCTCCATGACGTGCTGGGCCAACTCGGCGGCCGTCTTCATGTTGAGGTAGCGGGCCGGGATGATGAGGTCGGTGTCGATGTCGCGCCCGAAGGTCCAGGCACGCCCGCGCAGGGCCGTCATGGCTGCCTCCTCCTGCCGATTTGGTCCGGGGTGGCGATATGGCCGGCCACCGCGCTGGCGGCAGCCACGTACGGGCCGGCCAGATAGACCTCGGAACCGGGATGGCCCATGCGGCCGACGAAGTTCCGGTTGGTGGTCGACACGGCCCGTTCGCCCTCGGCGAGGACGCCCATGTGGCCGCCCAGGCAGGGCCCGCACGTGGGCGCCGACACGGCCGCCTCCGCCTCGATGAACACGTCGAACAGGCCTTCGTCGTTGGCCTGCTTCCAGATGGCCTGCGTGGCCGGGATGACGATGCAGCGCACGTCTTTGTGTATCTTGCGTCCCCGCAGGATCTCGGCCGCCTGACGCAGGTCCTGTATGCGGCCGTTGGTGCAGCTACCGATGACCACCTGGTCGATCTTCACCGCGTTCAACTCGTCGGCCGGCTGGGTGTTCGAAGGCAGGTGGGGCTTGGCCACCATCAAGGGGATCTCGTCCGCCTTCCAGCGATAGACCTTCTCGTAGACCGCGTCGGCGTCCGAGGCGTAGTAAGCGGGCGCGCGCCGGAACCGCCCCTCCACGTAGGCCTTAGTGATGTCGTCGGGGGCGATGATGCCGCTCTTGCCGCCGGCCTCGATCGCCATGTTGCAGATGGTGAAGCGCGAATCCATCGAGAGGCCGCGGATGGCCGGACCCGTGAACTCCATCGCCTTGTAGAGGGCCCCATCCACCCCGATCTGGCCGATGGTAAAAAGGACGATGTCCTTGCCCGTCACGTAGCGGGCCAGGCTGCCGTCGAAGTCGAACTGGTGGGTCTCAGGCACCCGGAACCAGGCCTCGCCCGTAGCCATGGCGCCCGCCAGGTCGGTGGAGCCGACCCCGGTCGCGAACGCTCCCACGGCTCCGTACGTGCAGGTGTGAGAGTCGGCGCCCAGCACCACGTCGCCTGGACCTACCAGACCCTGTTCGGGCAGGAAGGCGTGCTCGATGCCCACGCGGCCCACGTCGTAGTAGTGCACTATCCCGTGCTTCTTGGCGAAAGCGCGCATCTGGGCCACCAGACCGGCCGACTTGATGTCCTTGTTCGGCGTGAAGTGGTCGGGGATGAGCGCGATCTTCTCCGGATCGAACACGTGGTCGAACCCGGCCTTCTCGAACTCGTCGATGGCCACCCCGGCGGTGACATCGTTCCCGAGGCACAGGTCGAGTCTCGCCATGATGAGATCGCCTGGAAAGACCGACTCTTTGCCGGCTGCTCGGGCCAGGATCTTCTCGGTCATGGTCATAGCCATGCCATTTTCCCCCAGTCGTCGAGGCTTCGTGCGATGCGGGTGCGGGCGTCAGTATTGACGCCAAGGCGCCAAAGGACCAGTCATTCTAGTCTACGCGCGCGGGGCGCGCAACCGCCGGCGGGCCGCCTCACCGTTTGGGAGCGCCGCCTCACCCTCGAGGAGCCGCGCCGGGGAGCCGGGCTCGCGCCGTGCTACGCTTCCCCCGACGACGGCCAGCACACCATGGGAGAAGTTCGTGTCGCCATTGTTCGGCCGCAGGGGGCGGGGCCGGGGGGCCCGGAGCCAGCGAAGACGGCTGTTCGTCTGGCTTCTCGTGGACGTGGCCGTGCTGATCGTCCTCGCCGGTCTGGCGGTGTTGGTGTCGAACCTGGTCATCGCGTTGTCGGCCCGCAGCTCCATGGTGGACCGAGCCGACGAAGCCCCCCAGGCACAGGTGGCGATCGTCTTGGGGGCGAAGGTCTATCCGAACGGGGGGCTCTCTCCCATGCTCACCGATCGCCTGGAGACCGGCGTGCTCCTCTACAAGCTGGGCAAGGTCGACAAGCTCCTGCTGTCGAGCGATCACGGCCAGACCACCTACGACGAGGTCAACGCCATGCTTCGCTACGCGCTGGAGCGCGGCGTCCCCGAAGAGGACGTGTTCACCGATCACGCCGGCTTCAACACGTATGACACCATGTACCGGGCTCGGGATGTGTTCGAGGTCACGACCGCGCTCGTGGTGACTCAGAGGTTCCATCTGGCGCGCGCCGTGTACACGGCCCGAAGCTTGGGACTGGAAGCCATCGGCGTCCCGGCCGACATACAGCCCTATGCCAGCGAGCGCCGTTTTGCCATGCGCGACTGGCTGGCCCGGGTGAAGGCCTTCTTCCAACTGCACGTCACCAAGCCGGAGCCCCGTTATCTCGGGGCCGCCATCCCCATCGACGGCGATGGTCGAGCCACGCGCGGCTAGCTCCGACCTAGGCGAACACTACCGCCGAGGTCCGGCCCCGAACGGTCACCAGAGACCGACGGTGAGTATGATCCCGGCCGCTTTCCTCTGCACGGCGGCTCCATAGTCCGGCCCCACGGCCCATTTCGAGCTCAGCTCGTAGACGGTGCGGACGTTTCCCTTGTGCGGGCTGCCGCCCGGCTGCACGAAGTGGCGCGGATCTCCGGGGGCGGTGATGGGACCGTCCGCAGGCTGCTCCACCATGGCGCAATAGGGATCGGGAAGATGCGCGGGATAGAGGTACCAGGCCAGATGAGCGTATTGGGCGATCACGCCCAGTTCCGCGGTGGCGAAGGAGTTGCCCGGCACGCCCGGCCCGGTGGCCCCGATGCCGGCCATGTTGTTCTGCTCGGGTGCGACCACGCCCCCATACTGGCCATAGCCCGTCTCATGGATCATCTGCGCCCAGGCCATGTCGGCCCGGATACCGAAGCGCTCACCGTAGATCACGTAGAATTTGGCCAGGGCCTCCAGCGACACCGAGAACTTGCCGTCGCTCCCACCGCTGTTCGCTCGGAAGTAGCGCACCAGGTCGGTGGAATCGCCCAGGAAACGTCCGTTCAACCCGGCAGTATCGGTGCCCATGATGTTGAACAGCAGCGCCGCCGCTTCCGCCCGGGTGGCGGCCCGCCAGGGCGACATCGACTTGAGCGTCGACCCAGGAGGAGCTAGATCCCGCAGCAGGCCGTTGTATTGAGCTACCCGAGAAATGACACCGTGCGAGGGGTCGAAATTGCCCCAGGCCGACTTGTAGGAGCTCGGAGGCACGATCAAGGGACGCGCCGCCGCCCGAGTGCCCATGGTCACCAATTGCGCCAGCGTGATGGGCGCGTCGGGCTTGAACAAGGGGCCCGACGACCCTTGGTAGCCGGTGACTATACCTTCGCGGGCCGCCGCCGCCACATAGTGATCGGGGTACAGATTGCCGCCCGAGGTCTTCACGACGTCCAGGAAGAAGCTCTCATCGGCCACGCTCACGCCGATGCGCATGGAAAGGATCACCATCTTGGCGAGTTGTTGTCGAGTGACCGAAGCATTCGGATGGAAGGTCCCGTCCGAGTAGCCCTCTATAATGCCTAGTTGAGCCAGGGTCTCGATCTGGACGCGGTAGGGATTCGACGATGATACGTCGCTGAAACCGGCCGCCTGGGCCTGGGCGATGTGCGGCTGCATCAGCGCACCGGCCAGAACGGTCATCAGAGCAAGGGCGGAGAGCCCCAGGAGCTTCAAGTGCTTTGTTTTCATGGTCGGGAAGGATAGCAGCATGTGTCACCCCGGCGTACTTAGGTCCGCTCCGGTCGCGGAGAGAGCGACCGCGCCGCGAGGGGCCGTGAATACTTCATCAATACTTCATCAACCGTGACTACCTCATCAACCTTTATACTTTCCCCACGGGGCCGGAGAGCCCTGCAGACCCATCGATAGGAGTAGCCCGGTGCCGAGACCCATCACCGCCTTGACCTTCGACTTCTGGAACACGCTCTACGCTGTGGACGGCGGCACCATGGACAAGGTGCGGCCGCGGCGGATCGAGGCTCTTCGACGGATACTGGCTTCGAGCGGCGCCCGACCGACCGAGGAGGATTTGCAGCAGGCGTACTATTCGGGATTCGATGCCTACACGGCGGCGTGGATCAGCGGCGCCCATTGGGGTGCCCACGAGCAGGTGGTGTACATCCTGGGGCATTTCGGCGTCGATACGACTACAGTGGAGGGCGGTCTGATCGCCCGGACGGCCTCGGAGATCGAGGACGTCTCGCTCTTGGCGCCCCTCCAACTGTTACCCGGAGCGCGTGAGACCATCCCGGCTCTGGCGGCCGCGGGCCATGCTTTGGGGATCATCTCCGACACTTCCCTCACTCCGGGGCGCCTGCTGCGGCATTTCCTCGAAAAAGACGGGCTGTTGGACCGCTTTGCGGCCCTCACGTTCTCGGATGAGACCGGCTACACCAAGCCCGACCGGCGCATGTTCGAGAGCACCCTGACGACCTTGGGCGCGCGGCCGGACGAGGCGGCGCACGTGGGAGACACGCCCCGCACCGACATCGCCGGGGCGCAGGCGCTGGGCATGATCGCCATCCGCTGCGCCGGCGCGGTGGACCATCAGGATCCGCCGGAGGCGGATTTCGTCATCCAAGACCACCGGCAGATCCCGGCGATCCTCGACCGTTTGGGACGACCCGACGCGTCTTGAGGCGGACGGCGTGGTGACTTATCACTCTTGCAGACCACACCCGTGTGGCCTAGACGTTCTTTGCGCCCTCCGGACGATCTACCAACCGCGTCCTAGGCGACCCGTCGATGCCCCCGTGTCTCGGGCACCAGCGCCAGCATGAGCACACCGGCCAGCACCGCCCCACCCGCGCCCACCCAGAAGGGAGCCGACGGTGATACCCGGTCGTACAGTACGCCGGCGATCACGCTCGCCGGCAGCGCCGCCAACCCCACTACCATGTGGTAGGCACCGAAGGCAGTCCCCCGCCGGGCCCCTGTAGAGAACTCGGCCAGGAGCGCACGTCCGTTCCCGTCGGCGATGCCCATGTAGACACCGTAGACGGCGAAGACTCCCCACGCAGCAGCCTGCGAGTGGGCCATCGCCATCCACGCATACGCGATCGCAAACACGGCGAAACCGATCAGGGCCACCCTCCGCCGGCCGATGCGGTCGGCGATGATCCCTGCCGGTAGCGATAACGCCGAATAGATGAAGTTGAACATCAGGTAGAGCACCGGAATCATCACGATCGCCACCTGCAGATCGCGGGCCCGCAGGATCAAGAAGGCGTCGGACGAGTTGCCCAGCGAGAAGACCGCGGTGACAAGCAGATACGCGAGCAGTGGGCCGCGCAGGCGCGCGATCCGTTCCCGCAGGGTCGATCGGGGCGGCCCGCCGGCGGCCCCCGCGGCCCCAGTCACATCCGCGGCCCCGGTCGCCCCCGCCGCCGCGGCGCCGGTCACAGTCCCTCCCGCCCTCTTCCGCCTGTCGTGGATGAAGAACAGGATGACGATGACGCACAGCACCCCAGGGATCAACGAGATCCAGAACACCGTGCGGTACCCGCCCGGCCGCAGAGTCAGCACCAGGAAGGCGACGGCCGGGCCTATCACGGCTCCGAACTGGTCCATCGCCCTATGAAAACCGAAGGAGCGTCCCAATTCGCGCCGATCGCAGGAGTCGGCCACGATGGCGTCCCGGGGCGCGGTCCGCACCCCTTTGCCGAAGCGGTCCACGAAGCGGGATCCCAGCACCGTGCCCCATCCACCGGCCAGAGCGAGCAGCGGCCGGCTTAAGGTGGAGACTCCGTATCCGAAGACCATCAACGGCTTGCGCCGCCCCAACTTGTCGCTCAACCACCCGGCGAACATCTTGAGAAGGCTGGCGGTCGTCTCCGCGATCCCCTCGATCAGCCCGATGAGGGACTTGTTCACCCCCAGCACCGACGACAAGAAGATGGGCACGAGCGAGTAGACCATCTCGGAGCTGACGTCCATGAAAAAAGACGAAACGCCGGCGAAGAAGACGTTGCGGTCGAGTCCCCAGATCTTACGCCCGGAGGATGCCTCTCCGGAGAGACACTCCTCCCCGTCCACCGGAGACTCCTCCCCGACCACCGGAACCCTGCTCACCCTCGATGGCCCCCCGCCGGCTCGCTCACGATGCGTGCGGATCGGACATGATCCGGCTCCAGCGCACGCCCACCGACACCGCGGAGGCGGCCAACCTCCTGACCACACTCTCCCGGACCTCGACCGCGAAAGTCCAGGCATCGATCTGGTTGGACACCCACGCCGAGAGGCGCATAGACACGCCGAAGTCATCGGCATCGATCACCTGCACCGAGGGCTCGGGGTCGGACAGGAACAGGGGATGCGCCCGCGCCTCCTCGAGCAGGACCTCCCTGACCACGTCCACATCGGCGCCGTAGTCCAGCCGCAAGAGCACCATCGCGGGCATGCGCGGATCGACCAGCGTGTAGTTACGGATGCTGTTGTCGGAGAGCAGCTTGTTGGGTAGCACGAGGCGCCGGTTATCCCAGGTGCGGATGTGGGTGTAGAAGAGGCCGATGGATTCCACCGTGCCCAGCTCGCCGTCGACTTTCACGTAGTCGCCCAGGCGGATGGGTTGCGCGAAGGCGATGATGATCCCCGAGACCAGGTTGGCCATGGCGGTCTGAGCCGCGAAGCCCAGGGCGATGCCGGCCACTCCGGCCGAGGCGAACATTCCCACGGCCACCCGTTTGAGGGCGGACACGTCCATGATCCAGAAGACCAGGCCTACCGCTAGGAAGAAGAGAACCACCGCGGAGAGCCGCTCGATCATGCGGAAACGGGTCTCCGCCCCAGGATCTTCCTGGGCCAGGTTGCGATGGCGGGAGAAGCGGTCGATGGTGTGTCTGAGGCCCCAGAAGATGAGCCACGCAGCTATCAGCACCAGGACGGAAACCCCGGCGTTGATGAAATGCTTCTCGTTCGTAGCCCAGAAGCCCATGGTCGCCGTCCACTATAGCGCGCCAAGCGCTGCCTGCGTCGCCTCGTGGGCGGCAGCGGGCCTGCGAGACCCGTCTGGTGACCGCGGATCCGCGAGAGCCGGTCTGGAGACGGCGACCTGCGCCGCGCATAGCCGAACGACCCTCGGGGAAGATAAGAGGTCGTAACCCAGCTGACACACCGGCGGCGCCCCAGCCGCGAGGCGCCCCGTATATGAGGAGCCGTTCGAATGACCAAGCCCGAGCGCGACGAGCCCCAACGCGACGAGGATGAACACGCGACCGTGCCCGGCCCGGAGACAGCCGGTCCGGCGGCGGCCGCCCTTGCCGAATACCGCCGGCGCCGAGACTTCAATCGTACGGCGGAACCGGCCGGAGGCGAGGCCGCGCCCAGCGCCGAGAGGCCGCGCCGACCGGTCTTCGCGGTACAGAAGCACGACGCCTCCCGTCTTCACTACGATCTGCGGTTGGAGATGGGGGGCGTTCTCAAATCCTGGGCCGTTCCCAAGGGACCCTCCCTCGACCCGGCCGACAAGCGGCTGGCCGTGATGACCGAGGATCATCCCTTGGAGTATGCCGCTTTCGAGGGGACCATCCCCGAAGGGGAATACGGGGGCGGGACCGTGATGCTGTGGGATTTCGGTTGGTGGGAA
>JAZDLO010000125.1:0-27853 GCA_043801935.1 bacterium | reverse complement strand
TATGAACAAGTACTCATATCTCGACACCGACTGCTCGGAGGCGGCTGATGGCCTTAGATGAACTAATCACTTCCCCGCAGGAGAAAACCGCCGCTGACGATCTCCAAGACCGTTCCCAGGAGCAGGCCCGGGACATCCTGGCCCAGTGGAGGGCCTATACTCTGTCGGTCACGAATAACTCTCAAGCTGGACTTGAGGATGCCACTCGAATGGCTGAGGTGTTCAAAGTCCTCAGCGATCCTACCCGGGTTCACATAATCCAGGTCCTCATACGCGGGGAGGACAAGTGCGTACGCGACTTGGCGGAAGAAGTGGAGATGAGCCAGTCTTCGGTCTCGCACCACTTGAGGATACTTCGGCATTTGCGCCTGGTCCGCGCCCGCCGGCAAGGCCGAGAGGTCTTCTACGCTCACGACGACCCCCACGTAGAGATGCTGCTCCGAGAATGTCTAGACCACCTGCGGGAGGCATAGTCGGGCACGCCGGCGGCGCAACGCTTGCCGCGCACCTTCGCGTTGACCGAGACGACTGAGACGGGAGCGACGGGACTCGAACCCGCGACCTCCGGCGTGACAGGCCGGCGTTCTGACCAACTGAACTACACCCCCGCGAACGGAGCGATTATCTCACGCCCCCGCGGTTTTGTCTCCCTCTCCACCAACCGCCGTCCGCGCGGCGGTCACGAGCGCCCGGATTTCAGTGGGCGCAGCAGGATTTGAACCTGCGACCCCCTGCTTGTAAGGCAGGTGCTCTCCCACTGAGCTATGCGCCCAGATACGAACTATGGGAAGTGCCCCCAGGGGAATTCGAATCCCCGCCGTCGCCTTGAAAGGGCGATGTCCTAGGCCACTAGACGATGGGGGCACAGTGGCGCTGCTGGACCTCGGGCGCGGTCCGCAGCCCGAAGATGCTAGCACACAACCCTCTGGCGGCCAACCACTGTTTTGACCCGCTTGCCCGCCGCTTGCCCGCCGCTTCCCCACTTGATAGCCTGAGGATGATGCCGGATTCAAGAAGACCGGGGTTTTCGCGACCGCTGGGCGATATGCTCCTTGCACCCAGCAGCCGTTTCCAGCGCTATCGCTGGGTCGTGCTGGCGGTGGCGGTCGTACTGGAAGTAATCGCGGTCCTGGGCGTCCATTGGCTCGACTCGACCGTCCATCCCCTAGAGCCCGTCGGAGCATGGGTGGTCTTTGTCTCCGTCGTGGCGGCCGGCTTGAGCGGCGTGCTGGTGGGTCTGGGCGCCGCCCTGGCGGGAGTCCTCGCTTCCTTTCTGCTCCTGGCCGACTTAAGCACGCCGGTCGCAGCCGCCAATGCCATCGCGTCGGCGATCATCTGGTGCGTGGCTGCTACCGCGGTCGGTCTGACCGTGGGATACCTCCGCCGGCAGGTCATCCGACGAGAAGCCGCGCTCGAGCAGGCTCTCGGACGCTCGCTCTCGGCCCGGGAGAAGATGGAGCGTGTGCTGGACTTCAATCCGCGGTTCCACGAGGGAGACGGCTTGGCCGAGATCTCGCGGGCCATCTGTAGCACCGCTCTGGAAACCTTCGGCTCTGATGGAGCCCGCCTTTACGCTGTCAAAGACAACATGCTGGAACTGCTTGCCATGGTGCCCACATCCGAATGCTTCTCACCAGGCCTTACTTTCAGCCTGGATGAGTACCCGAATCTTGAGAGCGTTCTTGAACACCATCGGCCCTCCTATATGAAGGATGTCCGGCAGTCGCCGGCTAGGGGCACCGCGCTCCGGCTGCTTCAGGAATTGAAGACCGTATCGGCCATAGGTATCCCGATCCTCAATCCGGCAGGCGCGATCGGGATGCTCGTGTTCAGCTGGGATCATCTCATCGAGCGCCCCACCGAAGAGCTGCTCGCCATCATGCAGCGCTTTGCCGACCAGGCAGCCATCGCCTGGCAGAACGCTCTGCGCGCGGAGGCCCAGCGCCAGGCCGACACGTTGCGCGAGACCCTGGACCGGGTCCTGGCCTTGGCCCCGACGTTCCACATCACCGGCTCCCGGGAAGAGGTCGCCGAGGCGATCTGTGAGGCGGCGCTGGAAACCTTCGACTGTACGGCCGCCGCCCTTTACCGGGTTGAAGGGGACCGCCTGCGCGTCTTGGCCCGGGTGCCGCCCGTGAAGGCCCTCAGCCGAGGCCTCACTTTCCCGCTCACCGGAGAGATGCCGCTGGCTCGCGAGCTGCGCTCAGGCGCCGCGACCTTCGTCCCCGACGTCAAGGACTTTAGCCGCTCCATCCAGCCGTGGCCTCCCGAGGTGATACATAGGGCTGGCACTCATTCCGCATTGTACGTGCCGACCCGCATCGGCGAGCGCGGCCCCCGGAATCTATTCGTCCTTGCCTGGGACAGGCCCAGGGAGCAGCCGGATGACAGTTTTCTGGCCGTCGTCCAGCGGTTCACCGATCAGGCCGCTCTCGCACTCACCAATGCCTCCGCCGAACGCCTCCACGCCCGGCTCGAGGCAAGCCTTCTTTCTTCCCTGCCCATCGACCATCCCCATCTCCGGGTCGTCACGCGCTACCGCACGGGTGAGCAACGGCTCCGCCTGGGAGGCGATTTCGTGGACTCAGCTCTCTCCCCAAGCGGGGAGCTGCATTTTGTCATCGGCGATGTGAGCGGCCATGGAGCCGACGCGGCCGCCTTAGGAGCGACACTCCGCTCCACCTGGAGGGCGTTGGTGCTGGCCGGAGAAAGCGTACCCTGCGCCATCGCCGTGATGCGCCAAGTGCTGCTCGCCGAGCGGACGGAGTCCAACGCTTTCGCCACCATCGTGGCCGGGTACGTCGACCTCGAGGGCCGAAGCTTGAACCTGGCGAACGTGGGCCATCCTCCCCCCCTACTGATCGGCGACCGGGTGGTCTCCCTGGACACACCTCCCACTCAGCCCCTGGGCTTCGGTGTCGGGACCAACGGTGATCTGCAGCGCTTCCCCCTGCCCGCGCAGTGGAGCTTGCTCTGCTATACCGATGGCTTGATCGACGCACGCACCGCGCCGGGCTCTGCCGAGCGCTACGGGGAAGATCGGTTGAAGAGCCGCCTCGAGATCTGGTCGGCACAGCGCCCCGACGGCGACGCCCTTGACGAACTCATGGCCGACATCGAGACGCCCAGCGGCGAGCCCTTCGGCGATGACGTCGCCGTCCTGCTGATATCCACCAAGGATGCGGCCGGCGCCTGATGCCCCCTCCGCACGTGGTACCGGTCAGACGTCCGCCGGATAGAGCTCGTTCACGGTCGCCACCACCGACTCGAGCATGGCCTCCCGCTCTTCCTGCGAGACGGTCTGCACCATGCGGAAGTTGAGCCGATGGAACTCCGTCACGCCGCAGAACCCCAAGACCGAATTCTTCCACAGACGCTCGAGCGGATCGCCGTATTGGCTCCGGTCATTTTCCTCCGTGGTCATGCAGGTGTTCAGGATCAGAGCGCTGCGGGCTCTCAGCAATCCGACGGCGACTTCCTCGCCATTCTCCTCCTCGAACGTGTACGCCACACCGAAACGCAGCACCCGGTCCATCCACCCCTTCACCATCGCGGGGGGCTGGCCCCACCAGTTTGGATGGATCACGACCAGCGCGTCCGCAGCGGCTACCTGATCGCACTGGGCCTTGACGACGGCATCAGATACCTCCTCGGCGGTGAACTCCTCCTGAGTCAACACCGGATCGAAGCCTTCCGCATAGAGGTCGTGGAAGATGACCTCGTGACCGTTCGCCTGAAGAGCCTTCACCGCAGTCGTCGCGATCGCGTGATTGAAGCTCTCTTGGTTCGGATGACCCAGCACCACCATGATCTTCACCTGGCTGCCCTCCTTGCTCTTGCGGTACGGTGGACCCTTGCAGACGACTCACGGCCGTCACAACCCCCATCAGCCGAAGCAACCGACCAGGTTCCACACTATGGTGGCTGCTTCCGATCGGGTCGCGGTAGCCCAGGGATCCCACCGGCTCAGGTCTATCCCTGCGAGCAGGTGGTTGGCCTCGGCCAGTTTCGCGCTCTGCCCGTGAGTCGGGTCGCTGAAGTCCGCGAACCTGCCCCGATAGTCGGCCGGAAGGGGCTTGAACTCCCGAGCCCGCAGCTTCGCAGCCGTTCGCACTACGATCGTCATGGCTTGGGCCCGGGTAAGGGGCCCGTATGGGTCGAACACGGCGGAGGTCTTACCCTCGACAATGCCGGCGACGTAGGCAGCGGCTATATAGCTTCCCGGATACCGGGCCCCGACCCCGTCGGGATCCAGATCTCCGAACGGAGCTTGGTTCGGGTCCGTTGGAGTCAAGAACATGGCACTCGTCACCATCTTCACGAATTCCGCGCGCAGCGCCGGGGAGTCGGGTCGGAAGGCCCCATCGGGGAAACCGTCGACGGCCCCCTTCAAAGACAGGCCTGTAATCGCCCTGTAGTCGAGACGGTCGGGTGGCACGTCGGTGAAGGCCTCCGCGCTGCCCCCGGCTAGGAACAACGTCAGCAACGCCACCAGCCCGAACGAGAGAAGCCGGGCAGGCCAAGCGAACAGCGTGCCCCGAAGGCCGCCATCGCCTCTTGGCTCGCTCCTCTGGACCGTCAAAGTCATGGTGCAGCCACTATCCGTCTCCATGGTCCCTCATTGTAACCCGGTCTATTATTGGTACACCACGCTGGGCGCCAGATCGTTCGCGCCCCCGTGGCCGGTTCACCGGGCTACGAATGCTTCCCGGCGGAGGACTTACTGCGCTAGGCTAGGGTGACCCTGAAGCGATAAGAGGAGCGACACATGGCAGTCCCGTGCACGGGTCCCGACCGATGAGCCTGCCCACGCTCGCCGACTATGGTTTCGTCTGCCCGCGAGCCGGCCTGGCGTCGACCGAGGACGAAGCGGCGACCCAGGCCGCCCACATCGGCTACCCTGTCGCACTCAAGATCTCCTCTCCGGACATCCTGCATAAGACCGACGTCGGAGGAGTCGAACTGGGTCTGGACTCCGAGCAGGCGGTGCGCTTCGCATATCAGCGCATTCTCGGCGCGGTCCGGGACCGGGCACCCGGGACGCACCTGGAGGGGGTCCGCGTAGAAGAGATGGTTTCCGGAGGCTTCGAGATCATCATCGGTCTCAAGCGGGACGCCCAGTTCGGGCCGGTCATCATGTTCGGCCTGGGAGGCATATTCACCGAGTTGCTCGACGACGTGAGTTTCCGTGTCCTCCCGATCACCCCGGAAGACGCCCGGCAGATGGTCGAGGAACTACGAGGAGCGCGCATCCTGCAAGGCTTTCGCGGACAGGCGCCGGTCTCGTCCGATCTCCTCGTCGACCTGCTCCTGCGCGCGGCGCGCCTCGGTCTCGACCTCGGCGACCGCCTGGAATCCGTGGATCTCAACCCAGTGGTGGTGTGGGGGAGCGAGCACCGAGTGCTCGACTTCAAGGTGGTCGTCAACGAGAAGGCGACGGCCGACAGGGCACGGCCGGCAGATACCCGCCACCTTGAGACGTTCTTCAAGGCCCGGTCGGTCGCGCTGGTGGGGGCCTCGGCGACGCCCGGCAAGATAGGATACGCCGTGCTCGAGAGCCTGGCCCAGCACGAGTACCGGGGGGAGGTGTTTCCCGTGAACCCAAACAAGAAGTTGTTCCTGGGCCTGGAAGCCTACCCGACACTGAGTGACGTTCCGAGATCGGTGGAACTCGTCGTCTGTACGGTCGACCTGGCTCAGGTGCCATCCCTCCTCCGCGAGTGCGCCTCGCGCGGCGTGCACAACCTGGTCGTGGTCTCCGGGGGCGGCAAGGAGCTAGGCGGGGACCGGGCCGCTCTGGAAGCAGAGATCCGCCGGATGGCCCGCGATCTCGACGTCCGCGTGGTCGGCCCTAATTGCATTGGGGTCTTCGACGGCGCCACTCGCCTAGACACGTTCTTCCAGCCACAGAAGCGCATGACCCGGCCCCCTGCCGGACCGGTGGCCATGATGAGTCAGTCGGGCACCGTCGGCATCGCCTTCCTGGAGGACATGGTCTCCTCGGGCATGAGCAAGTTCGTCAGCTACGGGAACCGCGTCGACGTGGATGAGGCCGACCTTCTGTCTTACTTGGCCGAGGACCCGGACACGCACGTGATCGCCATGTACGTGGAAGGGTTCGAGAACGGGCATGGGTTCCTCGAAACGGCCCGTGCCGCGGCGGCACGCAAACCGGTGGTGGTATTCAAGGCGGGCAGGACGCCGCCCGCGGCCCAGGCGGCGCTCACCCACACCGGGTTCTTCGCCGGGTCGTATAAGGTGGCCGCAGGCGCCTTTCGCCAGGCCGGCTTGATCGCGGTGGACAGCTACGAGGAACTGGTCGCCGTCACCAAAGCCCTGGCTCTCCAGCCCCGGGCCGCGGGTGGACGGGTGGCCATGATAGGCAACGGGGTGGGGACGATAGTGCAGGCCCTGGACATCCTGGGTGCGGCCGGTCTGGAGATGGCCGCCCTTGACCCCAGGACCATCGCGCACCTTGCCGGGATCTACCCGTCTTTCTACATCGTGCAGAACCCGCTGGACGTCACCGGCTCCGGCACAAGCTCAGACTTCGAGATCGGCATCGAGGCGTTGCTCGCCGATCCGGGGGTGGATATCGTCATGCCCTGGTTCGTGTTCCAGGACGTCCCCCTGGGCGAGGATGTCCCCGAGATGTTGGGCCGTTTGAACCGCACGGCCGAGAAACCCATCGTGGCCGCCGCCACGGGCGGGGCTTTCACCCGTCGACTGTCCGCGAAGATCGAGTCCCAGGGAGTCCCCGTGCTCCACAGCGTGCGCGATTGGGTGGCCGCCGCCCGGGGGCTCGCCTTCCAGTCGAGAGAGCCCTCAGGCGCCGGCTAGCTGTCTCTCGAGGGTAGAGGCGTCGTAATACTCGGTGATCGCCGATATCAGGCCACCCGCGAATCTGAAGATGTAGCCGATACGTATGTCGACCTTCCCGCCCGTGGGGGGGTGCCCCCGAAAACTCCCGGTCTCGGTGCCGCGCCATCGGACCTCGACCATCACCTGGTCGTCGCCGGCGAAATCGTTGATGATCTCGCAGGTGCAGTCCGGATAGGCGGAGAATAGGTCCTCATAGGCCCAGATCAAGTAATCGCGGCCTTCGTGGACCTCTCCCTCCGCAACCTCCAGGACGTGCACGTCTTCGGCCGCCATAGCCCCCATCCGCCCGGGATCGTGATCGACCATGGCCTGTATCCAATCACGAGCCGCCGTCAAGTTCTCAGCCGGTCTGGCCATCTTCACTTCCTCTTCTCGAACCTGACGCGGCAGACATCGTCGCCGCAACAGATGAATTTGTCCATGGTGAAAGAGTACCTGTCGAAGACCCCCAGCGCCTTGAGAATGGCGTCGTAGTAATTCACCGAGACGACGGCCTCACACTTGAGGGTCATCGAGCGGGCCTGCTCGGTGCCCAGGATATCGGTCATGTTCACAAAATAGGGGCAGGCCTGGATCTCGGCTTCGTGCACATCCTCCGAATGCTTGGTGACCCGGTAGGGGCAGGCGATCGATTCCCAGTACACGCGGGAGACCTCACCCAGCGTGTCCATGTCGATGTCGTCCGGGCCGTGGATACCCAGAGCCTCCTTGACGTGGTCCACGTTCGAAACAGCGAACGACTCCCAGAGGCCCATGTAGATGTCCATGCACCTCTTGGAGCCGAGGTGTTTCTCCAGGAACGTGTACATGGCGAAATCGAGGATGGCGAACGCTCGCACCCAGAGGAGTATCGCCTCTTCGACCGTGTCGCCCATGCCTAAGATGGCCGGGTGCTCGGCATCCTGCATGATGGTCGCCGTGAGGGCCTTCAGACGCTCAGGGTCCTGATCAGTATCCAGGCCCAGGGTCCGGCTCACCCGGGGTTCAGCCTTGGCTTTCACGAAGGACCATATGTCCGTGAGGATCGCTTCTTGCTCCACCGCGCTGACCTTGTCCTCCAGCGAGCTCACAAGGTTCTGATAGTGGAAGGCCAGACCCTGGGACCACACGAACACGTCGTCTTCGGGCTTGTGCCCCACTTCCTCGAGGGCAGTGAAGAGCTCGTTATCCAGGATTTGCCGCCTGTTCTCCATCGATGCACCTTCCCGGCCGGGTCGGCGACCGGTCCCGCGCGACCGGTCGCCCCGCAGCCCTGTGTCTCACTCGAAGATCACGTTTATGGCCTTGGAATCCCAGTGATCCCGCACGTAGAAGATCTTGCCGTCGCGGACCATCGCCAGTTGGCAGTAGGGGAAGTCCATGTAACCGCCCACTTTTGTGATCATGCCTGGGAACCACTCCACGCCAGGATTAGGATGTCCGGTGATCCAGCCCATGCTGACCACGGTGTCGCCCCGCACCACGAGCTTCTCGACGAAACAGCCGAAATCGGGGCAGAACTCGAGCCAACCCTCACCGAACTCGCGGATGCCGTCGAGGCCGTAGGCCGGCTCCATGGTCACGTCCCAATAGGTGGCGTCCTTCGCCATGGTGGTAAGGACCTTCTCCACATCGTCCTCGTCCCAGCCCTGCAACTCCCTCTGAACGACCGCCAGGACGTCCTGCTCCTCCAAGGTCAACCCCGGAAACGACGAAGGCGGAAGATAGATCTGGTTCACCGCCTCGATGCGTTCGCTACCTGAAATCATGCCGCCTCACTCTCTGTTTCGTTCGCTCGTCCCGCGCAGGGCGGTACTAGAAGCGCTTCCGCACGAAGGTGAACTCGCAGTACTGCCCGCTGCGGCACAGTTGGGACGGGAAGCCGAAGGTCCAGTCCTTGCCCAGGCCGGTGAGCTCCAGGAAACGATCGAAGATGGCCGTATTACACGACACCTGTATTTTGTCGTTGTAAGCCAGGTTCTCCTCGGGCGAATACATCTTCCACAGGACCTCGGTGGTGTACGGACAGTCGGTGACCCGGAACGTATAGCGATCGTCGCTCTTCTCGGCCAGGTAGATCGGATTGCCGAAGGTGTCGAAATAGATCTCCATGATCTCGGCGAACTTTTCCATGGTGACGGGATCGTCCGGCTTGAGCCCGACGGCTTCCTTCAGTCCGGGCAGTTCAAGATCCGTGCGCCGCTCCCATATCTTCGCGTAAAGGTTCACGGCCTTCTCGGTCCCGAACTCCTCCTCCAGCACGTGGAACATGGAGAAGTCGTGCAGAGTGAAGATAGTGAGCATGGATTTGAGACCATACTCGAACGTGAATTCGGGCTTGGTCTTCTGTAGCGCCCTGTAGTTCTCGACAACATTGTCGAACCTGATGGGATCAGCGACCCCGGGAACCGGTACCGCCATTACACTAGCTCCTTTCGCTTTGCTCTCCGGCCGGTGCCTTGGGCTCCGGCACGGAATTACCGCTGCTGCCTGCCACCTGTACCCCGATGAACTGCTCCTGCACGGTTCTGTCGGCTTTGAACGCGGGGACGTCCCCTGCGAAAACGATCTGGCCGTTGCTGATAACGTACACGTAGTCCGCCACCTTCGTGGCCATGGTGACGTTCTGCTCCACCAGGAGGATGGACAGACCCTCCTGTTTGAGGGTCAGGATCAAGTCGCCTATCCCTCGGACGAGGAGGGGCGCAAGACCCTCGGAGGGCTCGTCCATGAGGAGAAGCTCGGCGTTGGTCATGAGCGCCCGCCCGATAGCCAGCATCTGTTGCTCGCCCCCGCTCAGCTCGGTCCCCCGGTTCTTGGCCCTCTCCTTGAGGATGGGGAACATCCCGTACACCCGGTCAAGCGTCCAAGGGTTGGATTTGCCGTGGGAGCGAGAGCTGACCGTGAGATTCTCGCGCACGGACAGCGAGGGGAAGATGTGACGTCCCTGGGGTATCAAGCCAATACCCAAACGCGAAATCTCAAAGGGCCGCTTGCCGGCGATGCTCTTCTCCTTGTAGAGCACTTCCCCCCGCCGCGGCGGGTTGAAACCGATGACGGAACGGATCGTGGTGGTCTTGCCCATCCCATTTCGACCTAAGAGGGCGACGATCTGCCCCTCTTTGACCTCCAAGCTCACGCCTTGAAGCGCGTAGCTCTCACCGTAGTAGGTGTGGACGTCTCTGACGACAAGCACTGTGTCCTCCTAGGCGCCCATGTAGATCTCTTTTACCCGGGGATCGCAGCGGACGATGTCGCAGCTATCGCACGCAATGATCTCTCCCTCGAACAGCACCATGATCCGGTCGGCCACCTGGAAGACCAGCTCCATGTCGTGCGCGACCACCAGCACGGTCACGTCCCGACCGATGTGCTGGTTGATCATCTCGATCACCTGGCTCCCCTCCTCCTTCGTCAGCCCGTTGCTGGGCTCGTCCAGGAGAAGCAGCCGTGGCTCGGCGGCCATGCACAGGTTGATCTCCAGGCGCCTCTGGTCACCGTAGGCAAGGGTGCCGGTGGGCTCGGCTCGCCGCGTCCACAGGCCGGCCTCCTTCACCACCTTCTCCGCCTTGTCACGGACCGACCGATACCGGCGGACCGACCGGACAAGATCGTAACGCGATCTCTGGAGACCGTGCAGCACCAGTTCTGTATTCTCCATCACGCTCAACTTGAGGAAGAGACTTGAGAGCTGGAAGGAGCGCGCCTGCCCAACGTGAGCCCGTTGGTGCGTCGGCAGACGGGTGATGTCCTTCCCGAAAAGGAGGATCTTGCCGGCAGTAGGGGGGATCTGGCCGTTGATCATGTTGAGCAGCGTCGTCTTCCCGGCCCCGTTCGGCCCGATGATGGCGAGGCGCTCTCCTAACGGGACCTCGAAAGACACATCTTCCAGGACCCTGACGCCGCCGAAGAACTTGGTCAGGTGCTGAGCCTCGAGGGCGTAGCCGTTAGTCTGCTGCAGGCTCATGCTTGTCCCCAGCCTTTTCGAAGACCCGGGTCACGTAGGCTACCACGCCTCCCCGGAAGTACATGATCACCGCGATGAACAACGCTCCAAGGATGAGTGGCCAGCGTTGCGGGGTGAGAAGGCTGATGAAGTACTCGAACCACACCACGATCCCGGCGCCCACGATCGGCCCCAGCTTGGTCCCGGCTCCGCCTAGGATCACCACGAGCATAGGGATCCAAGAGTAGTCGAAGCCAAGGTGGTTGGGATAGACGAACGAGCCGTTGTAAGCGAAGAGCAGGCCGGCCAGCCCGCAGAAAGCCCCGCATATGACCAGCACCGCGTACCTGAACGCCCACACGTTGTAGCCCAAGGCTTTCATGCGGTCCTCGTTCTCGCGCATCCCCACCAACGCATGGCCGAAGGGCGAGTTGATGATGGCGTTGATCAGGAAGTAGCAGATGACGAAGAAGGCCAGAGTAAGGAAGTAGAACGACTGGTGGGTCCACGTGAAGCCTGAGACTCCGATGGTAGGGAACTTGATGTCTGAGATCCCCTGCATCCCGGGCTTGTTGAACCATTTGATGCTCCAGGTCAAGGCGTACATAAGCTGGCTGAAACCGAACGTGATAAGCAGGAAGTACGACCCCTTCACCCGCAGAAAGAAGAACGAGAAGATGGCGGCCCCTCCCGCGGCGACCACGACAGCTATAGGCAGTGCGACCCAGAAGCTGGTGACACTCGTGTGAAGAGTGAGCAGCCCGACCGTGTAGGCGCCCATGCCAAAAAAAGCTCCGTGGCCCAAGGAAAGCATGCCCGTGTAGCCGTACACAAGGTTGTAGGCCATGCCGAAGATGGCGAAGGCGAGGAACCTGGTCATCTGAAGCTGCAAGAAATCCGTGAGAAAGAAGGGCATGACGATCAACAGCCCGACCGCCAGGACCAGTATCGTCATGGTAGCGATCGCGTTGCGGCCCATCATCCTGCCGGCCAAGCTCGGACCGAGCCGGCGTGCGTTCACGACGCTCACCGTCAGATCTTCCTACCGAGCAGGCCGCGCGGCCTGATGAGCAGGATGATCACCATGGCCAGATACATGGTGAAAAGCCCGAACTGGGGGAAGAGCACCTTGCCGAAGGTGTCCAGGACCCCGATCACCACACCGCCGAGAAGGGCCCCCTGTATAGACCCGATTCCCCCGACGATGGTCACGATCAACGCCAGAAGGAGCATGTCCAGACCCATGCCCGGATGGGGACCGATGATCGAAGCGCCCATCACCCCGGCAAAGCCTGCCAGGAATGTGGCCAGGAAGAAGACCAAGGCCGAGACGACCGGCAGGTTGATGCCCAGACCCGTGATCATCTCCTTGTCGTCCATGCCCGCCCTGACCATAGCTCCCACCCGGGTGCGGTCCTGGACCCACCATAGGATGAGCCCGAGGATCAGGCCCACCACCAGGATGAAGATGCGGGCCTTGGCGAAGAAGACCCCGCCGATATCGACCGTTCCCATGAGACCCGGAGCCGTGTACTGCAGATGGGACGCCGCCCCCCAAGTCCAAAGCACTAGATTGCCGAGCACGAGAACGAAGCCAAAAGTAACCAGCACCTGTTCGTTGGCCTGCTTGTAGAGGACCCGCAAGAAACCGCGCTCGATGATGCTCCCCACCACCGCGGCGGCGAGGCCTCCCACGAACAGGGCCAGATAGTAGTTGAGTTCTAATTGAACGGCGATGGTCCACCCGGAGTATGCGCCGATCATGAATATCGCCCCGTGGGCCAGGTTGGTGATGCCCATGATGCCGAGGACTATCGACATCCCGGCGGCAATGAGGAAGTACACCATCCCTATGGTCACGCCGTTGAAGAGATTCTGTATGAAGTTCGCCACTCTGTGGTGGAACCCCCACTGGTCGGATCAGACTGCCTTGCTGCAGGGGGGCGGGCTGAGCCCGAAGGCTCAGCCCGCCCTGAAGGGGGCTAGTCCCTGATCGACTTACTTGGCAAGCCGCACGTCAAGGACCTCCGGCACCGTGTCGAGCGGAGCCGAGATCTCGTAGTTGTCGCCGACTTTCTCAGCGGTGGTCACGTACATGGGGCAGATGGCCACGCCGCTCGGATCCCACTTGAGCAGACCGGCCGGAGTCTGGATCTCCATGCTGGTGATGGCCGCGAACAGGGTGGCCAGGGTGTCATCGCCGCCCGTCTTCTCGAGTCCGGCCAGGATGGCCTTGGTCAGAGCGTAGGCGTTCTGATGCTCCGGCATTGGCGGCAGACCGTCCCACTTGGCCTTGATCGCCTCCACGAACTTCTTGTTCTCGGGGTTGTCCAGCTTCCAGGTGTAGGTCGACTGGCCTTTGATGCCGACGATGATGTCCTTCAACTGGTTCAGCACTTGCGGCGCGTAGTCGTCGGCCTGTGTGATGGTCACCAGAGGCTTCGTCTTACCACCCTGGTTGTACTGGTAGATGAACTTGGCCACGGCATCGGGCCCCTCGAACGCGTACATGACCACGTCGGAGTCCTTGATCTGGCTGACGTACGGGCTGTAGTCCGCATTCCCGACAGGCGGGTACAGCTCCTGGATCACCGTGCCGCCGGCATCCTTGAACCCGTTGATCCAGCCGTCCGCGTACCCGCGCTTGCCGGCGTAGTCGGCCGCGAGGACGACGGCCGTCTTGTAGCCGAGCTTCTCGTAGCAATACTTGCCGAAGGGATACGTCTGGGCGTCCACGGTCGTCGGGTAGACAAGGTAGTTGCCCTTGCCCACGGTCTCCCACATGCCGTTGATCAGGGAGGTGATGAGGACCCCCTTCTCAGCGGTGTAGGGGCCGAGGGCCAGGTGTGCGTCGCCCATCAGCGGGCCGATGATGATCTTGACGCCGTCCTGCTCGACCAGCTTCTTGGCCTTGGTGACGGCCACGTCCACCGAAGTGGCCGAGTCTTCGACGATCAACTCGACCTTCTTGCCCGCCACGGTGTAGTTGGCTTCCTCCAGTGCTGTCTTGATGCCCATCTCAAAGATCGGGCCCAAGAAGGCCACCGGACCGGTGAAGTCGAGCAGCGCGCCGATCTTGATCGTCCCACCGCCCGCCGCTGCGCTCGTTGTGGTTGATTCCTGTGGAGCCATCGTGGTCGTCGATTCAGCCATCGACGTAGTGGTGGCCCCGGACGTCGTAGTGGTTTCCTCTCCGCAACCGATGGCCATGAGGCCCATCAGCGCGGCGACCACGAGGACCGCCAAGCCTATTAGTGCCAGCTTCTTCATCTTCCCTCCCTGGTACCGGTGAACAACAAAGCATTTCCCGTTGAACCCAACGCCATTGCCACCCCCTCGCCAGAACTGTGGCGCCCCATGTCTCCTAATGTCTCAGAACTTGCCCTGCCGGTCTAGTGGCGGTCAGCAGCTCTCCCTGCTCGACCGTCACCTGACCGTTGACGACCACATATTCGATCCCGGAGGGGCCTTGCGCCGGGTCGAGGTATGTGGAGTTGTCACGGATGGTCTCCGCGTCGAATACCGTGATGTCGGCCCACATCCCTTCCCGAAGCAGGCCGCGGTCCTGGACGTTGAAACGGCGCAGAGGAAGGGACGTGATCTTCCGCACCGCTTCCTCCAAAGACATCAGGTTCTGCTCACGCACGTATTGTCCCAAGACTCGCGGGAAGGCCCCATAGGCGGCGGGATGAGGCATCCCCCGGCCGGTGAGTATGGCGTCCGTGTTGATGGCCCCGTTCGGGTGGCGCAGGAACTTCTTCAGCCCTTCATCATCGTCGAGGTCGCCGCTCACGCCCACGTAGAGTGCGAGCGCGACGCCGTGCTCGTCAATGAGAAGGTCGGCGGCGGCATCGAAGGGAGTCTTGCCCTGCATCTGCGCGATCTCGACAAAGCTCTTGCCCGTATAGACCACATTGTGCTCCTTGGCCGCCCACAACAACCGGATGTTCTTCCAACCCGTGGCCCGGGCTAGGTTGTGGGGCCAGGTGTTCGGACGCCACGTGGGCCATTCGGATCTCATGGTTTCCACGTCTTTACGCAGCCGCTCCCGCTGGACAGGGTCCTTGAGCCGATCGACGAAACTGTCCATCCCGCCCTCCAGGGCATAGGGTGGAAAGCAGGCAGCGAGGAAGGTATTGGCGGTCGTATAGGGGATCACGTCGAAGCTGACGTCCAAGCCTTCGGCCCGGGCGTCGTCATGCAACTCGATGACCTTGTCTATACTCGCCCAGTACGGTTCCCCGAACGCCTCGATGTGGGAGTGCTCCACGGGAATGTCGTTGACCCTGGCGATCTCGATGATCTCCCTGGTCGACTCCAGCGCTGTCTCACTTGACCCGCGCACGTGGCACGTGAACACTCCCCGTTTGGGCATCAAGGGTTCGGTGACGGCAATGAGTTCGGCGGTGGACGCGTACATGCCGGGCGCATAGATCAGGCCTGCGGACACCCCGAAAGCACCCTCCTCCAGGCTCTGCTGCACAAGCGCCCGCATCAGGCCCAGTTGCTGGTCGCTGGGCGGCCCGGCCGCGAAGCCCATGGCAGCGATCCGTACCGCTCCATGGGATGTGAGCGGGACGACATTGAAGCCGACGCCCCGCCCCGAGAGCGCGTCCAGGTACTGGCCCATACTCGACCAATCGAAACAGAAACCCTCAGACTGGAAGAACGCCGTGTAGTCGGCCAGCAGCGTGAGGTTCTCCGGAGAAAGCGGCGCTGTAGAAAGACCGCAATTGCCGGTCACGAGCGTAGTGATCCCTTGGAGCATGAGCGGGCCCAACACATCCATATGGTTGGGCGTGGGAAGCACGAAGTCCGCGTGACTGTGGATATCGACAAACCCGGGCGCCACTGTCAGACCCCGTGCGTCTATCGTGCGGGCGGCATCGGCGTCAGCGATCACGCCCACCCGCGATACCCGGCCGCCCCGCACCCCCACGTCGGCGACGAACCACGGACTCCCGGTGCCGTCTACCACCCGGCCATTCTGGATCACCAAGTCGTACAAGCCACTACTCCTCCAGCGATCGCGCAAGCCCCGGACGTTCACCTGGGAGCGGCTGCGGCGTTGACAGCCCCATGGGCCGAGTGTACCATTGCATCACAACATGTACCATATGTTAATTGCATGGTCTGCGTCAACCGAAACTGCGCCTCCGTTTCTCAAGTTGGCGACACGAGGGAGGACCGGTGCTTAGCTCGAAGCAGTTGCGCGTGCGCGATCTCTTCAAGGGCCGGCGGGCCATCTCCCATATCGAGAGACTCTGCGACTTTGGCGACCGCTTCGTGGGTACCGCCGGCGACGCGGCGGCGATCGGGTACGTTCAGGGCGAGTTCGAGAGGCTGGGTCTGGAAGTGAGCCTATCGCCGGTGCGTGTTCCCGGATTCGTCGACCATGGCGCCCGTCTTTCCATGGGCGACCGTTCTTTCGACGCCATATCCGCGTATTTCGCGCCCTCAACTCCCGGGGAGGGGATCAAGGCGGCTATCGTGTATGCCGGAACCGGGGAGGCCCGCGATTACGAGGGGCTCGATGTCCCCGGCAAGATCGTCCTCATTCAAGAACGAGGCCTGGGATATGCGCGCTTCTGGCTGGGGACTTTCGCGGCCGAGGCGGCACGCCGGGGCGCGGTGGGAATGATCGTCGTACACCCGATGCCCTGGCCGTACAGGATGTCGATGGAAGCCGGGAACTCCCGGATCGAGGACCGCTTCTGCAGCGAGCGACTGCCCGCCGTGTGCGTCTCCGGCGTGGACGGACAGGAGATGATGTACCGGCTGGGCCAGGGCGGGAAAGCCGCCGAGGCCGTCCTTCAGGTGACGACGGAACTCGGTGACGTGGACAGCGCCTTCATAGTAGGCCGCTCCCCCGGCGCCGACCCGTCGCTGCCGGGCATCATCATGGAGGCTCACCGGGATAACGGGATCGCTCCCGGCGCCAACGACAACGGCAGCGGGTCCGGCGTTCTCCTGGAACTCGCCCGGGTGCTGTCCACCATAGAGCACAAGCGCGATCTGTACTTCATCTCGTCCACGGCGGAGGAGGGAGTGACCCAAGGAGCGTGGACCTTCGTCCGCGACCACGAGAAGGATCTCATCGCTCACACGCGGGCCATGCTGAACCTGGACATGGTCGGAGTAGGGGGCCGGCTCAATCTGGTCGAGATGGGGCTATGGCCAGACTCTCCCCCCATACCTCATCCGGAGTGGCTCAACGTCCTGCTCGAAGAGATCGCAGCCGATTTCGGCTACCACCTCGGTCGAATGACGGCGGAATGGGGAGTGGCCGAAGAGGCTCGGTATCTGGCGGCAGGCGTGCCCTCGGCCTGGTTCTGGAAGCCCGACGACCCCTACTATCATTCGATCTATGATACGGCCGACAAGGTCGACGGAAACGTCCTCAAGGCCGTGGGTGACATCGCCGGTGCGGCCGCCATCTTCCTCGCCGACGAGTAGGAGTCGACGATGACACCCGTTACGAGTCGCCGCTGGGTGGAGATCGGGTTCGTCGTCCTGGAGCCCGGCGAACGCACCGGCCACCTCCCTGAAGATACCAAGGCCACGCCCTACTACGTCAGGCTTAGAGGTTTCGCTGAGGGTGGGCTTGCAGTGGGCCAGACAGTCACCGTCGAGACGCTTCTGGGACGCCGTGTGGAAGGTGAACTCCTGCGGATAGACCCCGAATATGGCCACGGTTTTGGCAAGCCCATCGAGGAACTCATCGACGCGGGCAGAGAAGCACGGGCCCTGCTGCGCACCCTCGAGGGGGAGAGATGACCTCCCTCACCGCCGAGCAGACGTACGAGGCGGTCATGGGGCGTCAGGGGGAGATCCTGAGGACTGCTGCCGGGATCGACTACGACCGCTTCCGACGGGGAAGGCTCGTGGTCGACTATGAAGGACTGATGGCCTCCACCGGCTATACACTCCAAGAGATCGCGGACATCCAGGCGAAGTGCAAGGTGGGGAACACCCCCATGCTTGAACTCCACAATCTCACCCGTCTGGCGCGGCATCTCGCTCCGCCGGGGAAGGGGGCGCGCATCTTCGTCAAGGACGAGGCAGCCAACGCGTCGGGTAGCTTCAAGGCGCGGCGCGCCAGTCTCTCGGTGTGGCACTCCAAGCGTCTGGGGTACCCGGGCATCATAGCGGCGACCTCGGGCAACTATGGAGCGGCTGTGGCAGCGATGGCCGCCATGCTGGGGCAAAGATGCATCATCGTCCAAGAGGTCTACGACTCGCGCGGTCTAGGACAGCCCGAGATCGTCGAGAAGGGCCGGGCCTGCGAGGCCTACGGAGCTGAGGTCTGGCAGACGACGGTCGGTCCGGAGCTCTTCTACATCCACCTGCGGCTTATGGAGGAGACCGGTTACTTCAATGCTTCCCTATACACGCCCTTCTCCGTGGCCGGTATACAGACACTCGGCTACGAGGTCGGCGCCGAGATCAAGGCGATCGCCGGCAGACCGCCGGCCGCGGTAGTCGTAACCCACGCGGGCGGAGGCAACACCACCGGCACGGCGCTTGGGTTGCGAGCTGCGGGCTGCCCGGAGACGCCGGTCATCGGCGCCAGCGTGAACCTACGCGGGCTGAACATGGCCAGTGATCGGGACTTCAACCGCAAGAGCTTCACCACCGGCCACACCGGGTTCGGAGTGCCCTTTTTGACCAACCCGGATCGCACGGACGTGCCTTACAACGCGGCCCGGCCACTTCGTTTCCTCGATCGTTACGTGACCGTCGACCAGGGGACTGTGTTCTACGTCACCCAGTTGCTGGCCGAACTCGAGGGCCTCGAGAGAGGCCCGGCCGGCAATACGTCACTGGCTGCGGCGTTCAAACTGGCGCAAGAACTGCCCGCCGAAGAAGTACTGGTGGTCCAGGAGACTGAATACACGGGAGCCGGAAAGCACCCGACGGCTCAGCTGACGTTCGCCCGCGAAAACGGGGTGCAGGTGGTTCGCGGCCCGGCGTCGATGAACGTGCCCGGCGAGGTCATCGCCATCCCGGACGACCCATCCGACGTGATCTATGAAGAGGTGGACCTACAGCGCATCCGCACCTCTTACTTGCGGGGCCAGCTGGCACGACTGGGCATCAAGGACCTCCACGAGCTGTCCGAAGATGAGATAGAGTACTTGGCGACCGAGACCCGTCTGTCGGTGGAAGATTGTCTGCGACTGCTCTCCGGCGCGAAATAGGACTTCTGAGCATGGACACCAACGGTAGCGCATCCTCTGTAAACGAGGAGGGCATGGGCGCCCGCATCCGGAGGCGCCGGATGCAACTCGGAATGACCCTACATGATCTGGCCGAAACAAGCGGGCTGACCAAGAGCTTCGTCAGTCAGATCGAGCGAGGCCGCAACTCACCCTCCATTTCGACCCTGAGGAGCGTCGCGGCCGCGTTGGAGGTCCCCATGTTCTATTTCTTCCAAGCCGAGCAGACCACCGAACCGGTAGTCAAATTGGCCGAACGCCGCGTGGTGACCTTTCAAAAAACGGGCGTCAAGTACGAACTCCTCACCCCGGACCTCCAGAGAGGCATCGAGATGCTCGAGCTCAAGCTCAAGTCCGGGCAGCACACGGGGAGCCGCCCTCTCTCGCACGATGGCGAGGAGTGCGCCGTCGTCGTGCAGGGCTGCGCGGAGGTGGAAGTGGCCGACACCACCTACGTGCTGGAAGCAGGCGACAGTATCTACATTGGAGCCTTGCAGCCTCACCGCGTCTTCAACCCTGGCAAGGACACGACCGTGATCATCAGCGCTATCACTCCACCCTCGTTCTGAGCCGGCCGCCGGCCGCAAGACGAACTGCCCCCGTTTGGAGACCTCACCCCGCAGCATGAT
Organism: bacterium; assembly: GCA_043801935.1. Lineage (GTDB taxonomy): Bacteria > Actinomycetota > Thermoleophilia > RBG-16-64-13 > RBG-16-64-13 > JAZDLO01. Next base: position 8,198 of record JAZDLO010000125.1, on the reverse strand, counting down.
CACGATCGATCTGGGCGCGGTGCGCGAGAACGTCGCCTTCCTTCGACGCAAGCTCCGCTCCGGCACTCGCTTTCTCGCGGCGGTCAAGGCCGATGCCTACGGCCACGGAGCCTTCGAATGCGCCCATGCCGTGATGCAGGCGGGCGCCGACGGGGTGGCGGTGGCCACCCCCGAGGAGGCGGTGGCCCTGCGCGACGCCGGCTTCACTTCCCCCATCCTCGTGATGGGCCCCCTATTCAGCCTAGACCAGTACGCGGAGATGGCGTCGCGGGGAGTGGAGTATACGGTCGTCAGCGACGAGATGGCCCGCATGATCCTCCGGCTGGCCGGCTCGAGACGCAAAGCCAGGATCCACCTCAAGATCGACTCCGGGATGAACCGGCAGGGGCTCCGGCCTGAACGGGTGCCGGCCTTCTTGAAGGCCATCCGTGACGTCGACGAACTCGAACTCGTGGGTGTGATGACCCATTTCGCCTGCGCATCCGAGGACCCAGAGTCTGTTGACTTCCAACTCAAGCGCTTCTTGCCCCCCGCGCAACTCGTCAGCGCCGAATACCCGTCCGCGGTCGCCCACGCAGCCAACAGCGCCGCCACCATCTACTACCCCCAGGCCCATCTGGACATGGTCCGCTGCGGCATCGCGGTCTACGGCCTATCTCCCGGCCAGGGGGATGCGCCATCAGAGGGCCTGCGTCCGGCACTCGGCTGGACCTCACAAGTGGCGCTCGTGAACCGAGTGCCCGCGGGTGAGGGCGTCGGCTACGGCCATACGTTCCGTCCGAGCACAGACACCAACGTCGCCCTGATCCCCCTCGGATACGCAGACGGCGTCTTCCGGCTGCTCGGCAATCGCGGGCACGTGGGAATCAGGGGCCGGCGCTATCCGATGGTGGGGAGAGTGTCCATGGATTCATTCGGGGTGGATGTCGGGTCCGAGGGACTGGTAAAGGCCGGAGACACCGTGGCGCTCATCGGCCAGGACGGCGGTATCCGTTTGAGCGCAGAGGAAATGGCCTCATGGGCGGAGACGATCAACTACGAGATCACGTGTAACGTGTCCGTCGCCCGCGCGGAGCGCGTATTCGTGGATGAGGAGTGACCCCGCGTGAACCGCTACCTCCCGCCATGCTGAGTCAAAGCCTCCGACCGCGCTAGACCGGCAATCAGCAACGTGCAGGGTCGCAGAGAGCGGAGATCGGCCCCGACGGCACCTCTGACCGATCGCGGTGCCGACGTCATGGCGTTCACGCTCATGTTCTTCTTCGCGATGTCGGCGCTGACCCTTTCGCTGCTCCCGGTGGTAGCAGCCGACGTACGGGAGCGGTTCGCGCTCTCGGGGTCGCAGATAGGACTGTTGACCTCGGTCTTCATGTTCAGCTACGGGGGCATCGGGATCCCGGCCGGAGTGGCGGCCGCCCGCTGGGGTGGGCGCGTCCTGGCGGCGAGCGCCGCCTGCTTCGTTCTGGGTTCGCTCGTATTCGGCCTGGGCTCGTCTATGGCGGCATTCCTGGTGGGGCGCGGTCTGCAGGGGCTCGGTGGCGGCATGGTGGTGCCGGTCTGCAGCCCTGTCTTGGCGCACGTGGTGGCCGGTCACCGGCTCAACCGGGCCTGGGGTATCTTCGGGACGGGATGGGGCGCGGGTATCATGCTGGCGTTGCTGATAATGCCCAGTGTTGCCCGCGCAGGCGGGTACAGAGCCGTGTTTCTGGCGACGGCCGGGCTGGGACTCGCCGTCGGGGTGGCGGCGCTGTCACAAAAGGCGATCCGAGCCTTGCCCCAGCATCCCGAGGGAGCGACCACGTTCCGAGCCCTGGGCCGTGCATTGGGAGCGGCGGCGACAAACCGGCGAGTGTGGCTCCTGGGGCTGTTCAACGGAGCTGGGCTGGCCGTGGGAGTGGGAGTGCTGGTGTGGACGCCGGAATTCCTTCACATCAAGTTCGGCTCGAGCGTGAGTGTTGCGGCCTACCTGACCGCCGGCCTGGGATTGACGCAGCTGGTGGCTAATCCGCTGGGCGCTACAAGCGCGGCCCGTTGGGGCAAGCTTAAGACGATCCTCGTGTCACTCTCGGCGATGACTGTGACCACGGCTCTGGTCCCGTTGGCGCCGGGCCTGTGGCTGGTGTTCGTGTTCGTGGTGCTGGCGGGTTTCTTCACCATGACGTACTTCGCACCGATGTTCGGGCTGGTACCGGAGGTGGTGAGACGGCCTGAGCAGGTGGGGCCGGCGACCGGTTTCATCAACATCGTAGGTTTCGGGGTCAGCCTGCTGACGCCCTGGATCTTCGGGCTGCTGCTGGACACGCTGGGGTCCGGCTCTGCCGGGACCGGTCCGGGAGGCTCCGGAGGAGAGGGACGGGGATTCGTGGCGGGGTATCTGCTGCTGGCGGCTTTCGCCGCCCTCGGAACGGCAGGAGTGGCGGGGTTCGTAACGAGCAAGAGGACCAAGAGCCCAGCCTGATAAACCTACGGCCTTCCCCCCATCTGCGCGCGTCGCTCAAACCGAACGGCGCTCGTGCCGATAACACCGACGGCATCCGACAGTCGGTGTGATCATTCCGGGGGCACGAGATGGAAGTGGGCGGAGATCTCTATAGGAGCATCCTCGAGAGCATCGGCGACGGCGTCTACTTCGTCGATCGCGAACGGCGCATCTCGTTTTGGAGCCAGGGAGCCGAGCGCATAAGCGGTTACCCGGAAGACCGGGCGGTGGGCAATTCCTGCGCCGAAGGCCTGCTCATGCACGTGGACGACAACGGCACGGCCCTCTGCCACAACGGTTGCCCGCTCGCGGCCACGTTGGTCGACGGGCAGGTGCGCGAAGCCCAGGTGTATCTCCATCATGCGTGCGGCCACCGGGTTCCCGTGCTCGTCAGGACCGCTCCCATCTACGGGCCCTCGGGAGAGATCGAAGGGGCGGTAGAGACTTTCAGCGACAACTCGAGCCTCATGGCCGCCCTGAAACGGGTCCGCGAACTGAGTGCCGTGGCCATCACCGATCCGCTCACCGGTATAGGAAATCGTCGGAGTATCGAACTCAAGCTGGAGGGCTGCCTCGCCGAATGCCGGCGGCTGGGGGCGGCTGCCGGGGTCCTGTTCATCGACATCGACCACTTCAAGGGCATGAACGATACCTTCGGGCACCATGTCGGGGACAAGGTGCTGAGGATGGTGGCCGAGACCCTCAAGCACAACTTACGGAGCTCGGATTCCCTGGGGCGTTGGGGTGGCGACGAGTTCTTGGCGATCCTGCTCGACATAGACGCCGAGCAACTACTGCTGGCCGCGGAGAAACTGCGCATGCTGGTGGCCAATTCTTACCTGGGCCTCGGCACGGTGGACCTACGGGTCACCATATCCCTGGGCGCCACCCTGACTCGTCCCGACGACACGCCCGAGACACTGGTCAAGCGGGTCGACTCCCTGATGTACGAAAGCAAGTCCGCGGGGCGCAACCGGTTCACCCTGGCCGCCTGAGTAACGGCGACCGGCGCTGCGCCCGGTCGCCCTACGGCAGTCGCAGCCCACAGGTGCGGCAGAATCCATCCCCTGGGTCAAAGGGCGTCCCGCATCCGGCGCAGAGCCTGGCGCCTGGTTCCCGGTCCGGCGGCCGCTGATCGGCTGACTCGTCTTCGGGCGGGGCCCCGGGCGGCCCTTGGGCCGTTGGTGCTCCGGCGACCGGCGTCTCGGAGAAAGAGGGTCCTGCTGCCGGCGGCGGGGTTTGGTACGTACGCGAGGCCGAGTAGGGAGGCGTCGCTCCCGGTCCGGCCCCGGGCGCCGAACCGGGGGACCCAGGGTACGGTGGATACGGCGGGTAAGGAGTGGACCCCTGCCACCCACTGCCTTGACCCAGTCTGTTCTTGAGATCCGACGTCTTCAGCCAGTAGATGATCCAGCACACCAGAAGGGCGATCGCGATCCCCCAGCCCAAAACCGGCACCCATCCGATGAAGAAGGAGGCGATCGCTAGGATCCCGGCGGTCAGACCCACGTTGTAGCCGAAGTCACCATCGGGAGTCCAACCGCGCGACTGGTACTCCGCTTTCACCGAATCCCTGACTTTGGTCACGGTATAGATAAACCAGCCGAGGTTGAAGATGGGGATGAAGTTCAACCACACGTGGCCGGAAGGCATGGCCCGGTTGCGATCGCTCACCCGGTTGAGGGTGGTCTGTAGATTGAGCAGGAAGAGGAACCAGGGTATCAGGATGATACCCAGCAGAATGATGCCGCCGACGGCGGCGGGCGCACTCCAGCCCCACATCCAACCCCCGAAACCCCTCATACCGACCCCCTATCTCTTCCAGTCGCACATGGACGCGAGCCGGTAGCCCTACTCGCGGCCCCCTGGCAAGGGCAGCCCGCAAGCCCGGCAGAACCGGTCCCCTGGATCGAATCCGGCGCCGCAGGCCGCGCACTGCCTGGCGACTTTCTCCTCAGAATACAGGCCTGCCTCGCTCGGCGCCTGCCCGGCCGGCCCAGCGGCCGCCGGCGCTGTCGTCCCCTGCGCCAGGCCCCGCTCGCCCAACCGGTTCTTGAGGTCCGCGATCCTGAGCCAGTAGAAGATCCAACAGAAGATCGCGGCGATCGCCAGGCCCCACCCCAAGATCGGCACCCACCCGAGGACGAACGAGAATATGGAAAGAATGCCCGCGACCACGCCCACGTTGTAGCCGAAGTCGCCCTCGGCCGCCCAGCCCCGGGACCGGTACTCAGCTCTGACAGAATCTCTGACCTTCACGACCGTGTATATGAACCATCCCAGGTAGAAGACCGGAATGAAGTTCAGCCACACATGCCCGGCCGGCATGGCCCGGTTGCGGTCGCTCACGCGATTGAGCGTGGTCTGCAGAGTGAGGCAGAACAGAAGCCACGGTATCAGGAAGACGCCTAGCAGGATGACGACCACTATGGCGTACTCCCAGCCCCAGTTCCACCAAGCCCAGCCCGGGAAATCCAGCGGATACATGCCGACCTCCTACCTCTTCCGATCGCAGATGAACCGGTGACCTCATTATCTTACCCGTCAGGCGGGCCTTCCAGGTAGTTTCGCACACGGGTGAGGCCGCCTGACGGGTGGATCGGAGTTGAGAAAGGGCGCGGCCCTGCGGGCCGCGCCCCCAGAAACCCGCCGACGGTCAGTAGCTGACCATCCGGGGCAGGGTCTTCGCTTGCTGCACCCAACTGGTCACTTCCGCCAAGGTAGGTACCCGGCGGACGAGCTTGCGTTGCTCGTTGACCTCGACCATCTTGGCCTGCAGGTGCTCCGCGTTCCGTTGCGCCAATTCGACCACGGTGTCGACTCCTGCGGCTTCGAGCAGATCGGAATACTGCTCGGCCACGCCCTTGACGCGGAAGAGGTCGGCCATGTTGACCCATCTCAAAATGAGCTTGTCGCTAATGCCCGTGCTCGCCGCCAGATCGGCCCGGCCCTTGGCCGTTCCGCCGGCGTCTAGGAGAGCATCGGTGCTGGCCAGTCCCGCTCCGCCGAGCTTCTCCGCGTAGACAGCGCCGATTCCCTCGATGTCTTTGAGACTCGCCATAGAAACCCCCTTGATGAACCGCGGCCGTGACAACGGCGATAGTGCCTGGTCACGAACTTGTGTACCTCGCAACGAGGAAAAGAAAACGCGCCCGCCGGGAGCGGGCGCGCAATGCGCAGCGTGGTTCGCGGGTCGGCGCATAGCCGGGCCCCCACGTACGCCCTGGGTCAACTCAGATCACTTCCGGACGGCCGCGACCGCCCGGTCGCGGGCCTCTTCCAGCATCTTCAGGTCGGGCGCCTTGATGAGGTCGTTCTTCTGCAAGAGATCGATAGCGGCCCGAGCTTCGTTGATATCGGCCAAGGTGGCCTTGTACACCTCGTCCCACTCTAGCTTGATGCGGGCCACACCATCCTTGATGGCCTGCATGGCCACGTCGGCGGCCTCCATGGCGAAGACCTCGGTCTCCTGCATGGTGGGCATGATGTAGTCGGGGCTGATGCCCTTCTTCTTGTCTGCGAAGTCGGCCACCGAGTAGGCGGCGGCGATGGCCATCTCGTCGGTGATCTTGCGGGCCCGCACCATGAGCGCGCCCTTGAGGATGCCAGGAAAGCCGATGGAATTGTTCACCTGGTTGGGGAAGTCACCGCGGCCGGTGGCTACAACGTAAGCGCCCGCTTCCTTTGCGGCATACGGATATATCTCCGGGACCGGGTTGGCACAGGCGAATACGATCGACTTGCTGTTCATCGAGTGGATCCAGGCAGCCTTTATGGTGTCCGGACCGGGTTTCGAGGCGGCGATAACCACGTCGGCACCCTTCAGCGCTTCTGCCTCCGTCGCTACGCGCTTCGGGTTGGTAACCTCGCAGATCTCCCACTTGCGATAGTAGGCGGTGTCGGCCTTGATGTCGTCGCGGCCGCGGTGCAGACCGCCCTTGCTGTCGAAAACGATCATCTTCTCGGGGTCGGCTCCGTCGGCCAGGAGGAGGCGAGCCGCCGTGCTGTTGGCGGCGCCGGCGCCCAGCAGGACGATCTTCGCGTCCTTCAGGTCCTTACCCACCACCCGCAGGGCGTTGATGAGGCCGGCCAGGGTGACGCTGGCGGTACCCTGAGCGTCGTCGTGCCAGACGGGGATGTCGCACTCCTCGCGCAGCGTGTCCAGCACCTTGAAGCAGTTGGGCTGGGAGATATCTTCCAGGTTGACAGCGCCAAAGCTGGGCTGCAGCATCTTGACGAAGTCGATGATCTTGTCGGGATCGTGCTTGCCCTCTTTGTTGTAGCTGTCGATGCAGAGCGCAACGCCATCCACGCCACCCAGGTACTTCATGAGGAAGGCCTTACCCTCCATCACCCCCAGACCACCAGGAGGAGTGCAATCGCCGTCGCCCAATACCCGGGTGGAATCTGACACGACAGCCACGAGGTTGCCCCGGTTGCTGAGGTCGAATGAGAGATCGTTATTGTCCCGGATGGACGTGGAGACCATCGAGACGCCGGGTGTGTAGTACACGTTGAACCAGTTGAAACCGTAGATACCGGCCTTAGGCATGCTCACGATCTTGCCCCGGTAGAACCTGTGGGCGCTCGCGGCCAGCTCTTTGAGAAAAACCGTCTGAGCCTTAGCCTTTTGCTCGGGAGTGAAGTCATCTGGGAAGTACGAACCGAGGTCGGAAAGGCTGAGATCAGGTGTCTTCATGTTCTGCCCCCGAGGCCGAGCAAACGGTCATTTACCGGGGAGTATCATAGCATAGGGTGTTCTTCGGACCGGCCCAGGGCGACCTCTACCATCCCCGAACAGGTGCAGTCTCCACTCCCTCTCCGGGCCTTTCCGCGCGGACACCAGTCGACAGATCGCCCTTGTGGCAGTAGGATTCCATAATGCACCAAGTAGGAGACCACCTGGAACTAGATAGCAGCTCGGTCGCGGCGGACAGCCCCAGCGAGAGCAAGATGACCCCGGCCGTCCAGCGCTTCACCGATAGACTGGTGGAGAAGACCTGGCTGTGGCTCTTCCCTCGATGCGTGCGCCCTAACCACCTGACCGTGGCCCGGTTCCTCCTCACCCCGGTGGTCCTCGTCCTTCTCTACTACGATCACCGTTGGTGGAGTCTCGGGGTGTTTGTCGCGGCCATTTGCACCGACTTCATCGACGGGACGATGGCGCGCACCCGCGACCAGATCACCCCCCTCGGCACCCTCATGGATCCGGTGGCCGACAAACTGCTCGTGGGCGCGGTGCTGGCCTGGGTCGGTTACGACTATCTCGTTGTCCAGATCATCCTGGTCTTCATCGTCCTGGAGCTGGTCCTGATGGCTGTCGGCGCCAGCATCACGCTGCGCCGGAACCAGGTGCAATCGGCCAACGCCTTTGGCAAGACCAAGATGGTGGTGCAGAGCCTAGCCCTGCTCAGTTTCCTGCTTTTTGGAATCCTCGACCTGAAGAACTGGATCACCGTTTCGGTCTACATGCTCTGGGCCGCCCTGGCCCTGGCCGTTCTCTCCGGGAGCACTCAGATCCACTCTATGTGGTCGAGCAGACGCACGACGGAATAGGCTTCCCCTCGTCTCAGAGCGTGGGGGGCGGCATCCCTGCCTCGGCCCCGCCACCGCCACACGGGCTCGACTCACGCCCTGAGCGGCTCCATGCCGGCGTCCGCCCGGGCTTCGTTGATATGCTTGAGTACGGCTTGCTCCAACGGCATCACGTTGAAGCCGT
>JAZDLO010000122.1:0-11055 GCA_043801935.1 bacterium | reverse complement strand
TGGCAGACGGTCCTGACGACGGTTACCATTCAGCCTCCCTAATACCTATTCGTCGGGCAGCACGGCGATGCAGGCTATCTCCACGATCTGGCCTTTGATCCCCAGACCCGATACCCCGATCAAGTCGTGGGTCGGTGGGTTGCAGTCACTGGCCATGCTGGGGCAGTTCTCACGGAAGAAATTGTCCCATACGTCGAAGCAGAAATGGGGGTGGTTCACGACCCCTTCGGGAAACTCCGGACCGACCACGTACCAGGTAAGCTTGACGATGTTCTCGAGAGACGACCCCATCTCCTCAAGCCTGGACTTGATCTTGTCGAGAGCCAGTCTCGTCTGTGCTGCGGCTCCCTCGACCACCCTGCCCCCCCGGCTGAAATCCTCTTCGGGTACCAATCCCTCTGTGCCGGCCACGAAGACGAACCCACGAGGCTGGGTGACGACCGTCCCTTTTCCCCAGATCATAAGGGTGTCGCCGTGATACAGCTTGTAGGTCTTCTTGTCCATCCCTCCGCCCCCTTATGTGAGTGTCATAGGTAGGAGATCCGATCGTCTCTGAGGTGAGGCCAGCGGCAGCGGGCGCCGACGGCCCTGTTAAGGGCCTGCCCGCCAGCCGGCTCGACCACCGTCCTTAGTTCACAAGCTGGAACAACTCTATAGGATTGCCCGCGATGTCGCTGAGGAAGACCCGGTGAACGCCCGGAACGGCCTCAGTGGCCACGATGCTCACCCCCGCCTTCTTGAGCCGCTCGGCCGCTGCCGCGGCATCCTTGACGGCCAGAGCGAAGTATTTGTTGCCCAGGGTCTGAACATCTGTATGAGGGTCCCGTCTCTCGATGGGCACCGGGGACGAATCGGCCATGCAGTGTAGCTCCATCCAGAACCCCGGGCCCTGCATCATGGCGGACCGGAGGCCGATGGCCGGGACTTCAAAGGAGGTCGCCACGGAGAAACCGAAAACGTCTGCGTACCACTGGACGGCCTCCTCTCGATCGGGAACGCACAGAGCGACGTGATGAAGCGTCTTGATGGCTAAGGGCCCCGTTCTCGATAGCCCGCCCGAGTCGGAAGGGCCCGCGGGGGCGTCATCCTGGGGCAGCTCGATAAGGCCGCCTGTGTTGTCGGCGAAGAACGCTGCGACGAATTCCCCTATCCCCTCCAGGCTGACCCGCTTGAAGCTGAGCACTTTCTCCCCCAGTGACTCAAGCTTCTCGACCGCCTCGTCCACGTTCCCGTGGAGAAGCGCGAAGTGCTTGTGGCCGCACACCGAGAGATCAGTGTCCGGCTCAGGTCCCGCCGCGTACGACGGCAGGGGTTTGGGACTTGGCACCTCGAATATCTCCAGTAGAAAACCAGGGGCCTGCATGTAGCCTACCCTGCCCCACCGATGCCGCCCGTGCTGGTAGATCAACTTGAAACCCAGCACCCGCCCATACCAGCGCACGGCTTCATCCAGGCTGGCCACGCTGATGGTGTAATGATGAAGGCCCTCGACCTCCACAACCGCCCGATCCGCCAGATGTTTCTCTTGTGCGTCCGTCACCATGAAGTGCCTCCCTAGGTGATCCACAGGGATACGAGACGTGGGGAAGAACCGTCCCCTCCCTGGGCAGGTCGCCCAGGGAGGGGTGGGCTGAAGTACGCGGCAGTCTCGGGATGACCACCAGCCGGCGTTACTTGCCGACTAGACCGTGCGTCCTACCTCGAAACCGGCCGCAATGGCGTCCATTATCAAACCGGGTTCCTTGCAGTCCCCGATCATGTGAAGGTCGGAGACCTTTCCCTGCAGCGCGTCGTACAGCCCCGCGTTTGGTCTCAGAGGCAAGGTCACCATGACGGAGTCCGCTTCAAGGGTACGTAATTTGCCATCGGCATCGGTGATGACCAGGCCTTTGTCGGTCACTTCCTGATACTTCACCCCGGCAAGAATGGTCGCGCCCTTCTTGATCAACCAGGGGTGGAGCAGCTCCCACTGCAGTAAAGGTATGCCGGTTCCCACCTTGTCGGTAGGCTCGGTGATGGTCACGGCCCTGCCACGCTTGAGGAGGAACTCGGCGGTCTCGCATCCTTGTATTCCGCCGCCGACGATGACGGCGTTCTTCCCGACCGGCATCCACAACTTGGTCAGGCGTTCAACGGCCTTCGCCCCGGTGAGCCTGAGGGCCAACTTGGCCTGCTTCTGTAGATCCGAGCTGCTGACCACGTTCTTACCGGTGATGCCGGGGATGTCGAGGGTGGCAGGAAGCCCACCGGCCGCAACGACTACCGCATCCGGGCCCAAAGAAGCGTGCACGCTCGGAGAGTATTCCTCCCCTAGTCTGACAGTGATGCCCAGCTTGGATATCTGGCCTTTGTAGTAGTCGACCAGACCGGGAAGATCGAAGATCTCGGTGCCCTTGACCATCGCAGCCATGTTCATCAGGCCGCCCAGGTAGGCCTCTTTCTCGTACAAGGTCACCTCATGGCCTCTGAGGGCCATCACCCGAGCCGCCTCCATACCCGCAGGACCGCCCCCCACGACCACTACATTCTTGGGTTTGCCGGCGGGGACGAATCGCTCATTGTCCGATCCGCGGCCGAGAGCAGCGTTGACCTGGCAGCGGACCCCATCGTACTCCACCATGCGGGTCTCACAGGTGATGCAAGAGGTGCAGGGACGTACGTCCGCTTCCCGACCTTCATAGGCTTTGTTGGGATAGTCCGGGTCGGCGAACAGCCGCCGGCCGATGGCGACAGCATCGCACTTGCCTTCGGAGATGAACTTCTCCGCCAGAGGGGCGTCGAGCTTGCCCACGGCGATGACCGGGACGGAGACCACCCTCTTGACCGCCGCGGCCAGGTGCACGTTCATGCCCTGCTTGAAGTCGATAGAGGCCAGCTCTTTGATGATGGGCTTGGGAGCTTCGGGATACGACAACTGCTCGGCGATAGCGATGCGGCCGTAGGGACCGTAGCCATCGGCCACGATGTTGAAGTAGTCGGCGCTAGCAGCTTCCAGCCATTTGGCGAACTGCTGGCACTCTTCAGAGGTGGTCCCTTCCGGCACTCCGTATTCGGCCCCGTTCAGTTTGATGGCCAGCAGATAGTCGTCACCGACACGCTCCCGACACGCCTTCAATACCTCGAGGGCGAAGCGGCAGCGGTTCTCCAAGCTGCCGCCCCCGTACTCATCGTCCCGCCGGTTCCACATGCGGGAGAGGAAGGCATTGATGAGGTAGTAGTGGTCGCCGTGAAGCTCCACGCCGTCGAATCCTGCCTTCTTGACCCGTTCCGCCGCATCCGCATACTTGACGATGATGTCCTTGATCTCCGGGACGGTCAGCGGCCATAGCGGCCAGTCGCCGAAGCCATGGAACAGCATCTTCTTCGTCTCCACATCGAGATCCGAAGGGGAGACAGCGACAAAACCCTCCGGAAGGTGACCCGGATACGGCGGGAACATGGCGTTGGGGCCCAGGTGGTTGATCTGCATGACGATGGGACAGTCGTACTTGTGGGCTGCCTCGGCCAATGCCGTCATGCCCGGCAACATCGAGTCGTCGTGTACATTGACGCACCCGTCGCGACTACCCTGGGGCGCATCGACCATGCACTGCTCGGTAATGATCCCGCCGATGCCGCCCCTGGCGATAGACTCGTAGAAATCGATCAGCTCCTGCGTGATGCTCCCGTCTTTGAAGTCCGCCATGTTCATGTCCTGGGGCGTCTTCAGCATGCGGTTCTTGAACTTCACGTTCTTGATCTGCCAGGGTTCGTAGACTCGCTTGTATTTCGCCATCCCTAGTACCTCCACTCGTCTGTACGCATCACGCTACGCTGCCCCTCCACACACTATAACGCGGAGGACTCGCCACCCAGGCTCAGTGTAGCCGCCCCCGGCCTATGAGTATGTTATCGGTACGGGCTCGCGGTCTATCTTGACTTCCGGAGCGTCGATCTGGGATACGAGAGGAGCCTCGATCGGCCACTTGGTGCCTTTTTGCAGCTGGCCATAGCCCCAGGGTTGCTTCCATATGTTGGGGGTGATGAGGCGGCCCATCGGGTCGACCGGGGCGGTCATGTCGAGGGGTCCGGTGATCAAGTCCATCTTGGTGGTCTTGATGGCGTTGAGGATGTTTTCTTTGTCGTCTAGATCCGTGGCTCTCTTTAGGATGTCCACCACCCAGGCATAGCGGGCGTAACTGGTGATGAACTGGTCCCAGGGCTTCTCCAAGTCCTTCTCGTAGCGATCGGCCAGCTCGGCGTTGGTCATGCCCGAGATCGGATCGGAGTAGGGCCAGCTCTTGTGCCAGGTGAAGCCCATGATGATGCCGTAGCAGGTGGCCCCCATGGCTTCCTGGTCATCGGTGGCGGCCAGACCGATCACCTCCACGCAGGCCTTGGGGTTATAGCCCTGCTGCAGGCACTGCTTCCAGAAGTTGGGGAAGTCCTTGCCCGGGTTGGAGCCCACGTTGATCTCGCAGCCCTCTTTCTTGTAGGCGGAGATAAGAGCGGTGAAGTCTTCGGTGCCCAGGTTAAAGAAGCCGGGATCTATCACCGTGTATCCGGCCCCCTTAAGTGCGTCGGCCATACCGATGCCGGGGGAAAGCCAGGCCTGGCTATCGGCGGTGTTGCCCAAGAACAATCCCGCTACCTTGTTGGTGGGGACCTTGTCTATCGCCTGGATGAAACCGGCAGTCCCCTGTTCGATGCCGAAGAGGCTGCCGAACACCCACTTCTCCGGCGTCTCCAGCGTCTTGCCCCGGCCGAAGACCCAGGCCTGCCAGGGGCAGTTGGTGGCCAGCAGCGGCGCACCCAGCGTCTCGCACTGATCGGCGCATGGCACGGCCGTGGTCGGACTGCCTCCCACGATGAGCAGGTCGGCCTTGTCGTTGAGGATGAGATCAGAGGTCACCTGAGAGGCCCGGTTCTCATCGGACTGGGTGTCTCTTATCAGCCAGCTCACCTTGTGGCTCTTACCGTCCCCGAGGACCATGGTCTCGCCCAGATACTCCTCGACCAGCCCTACGCCCCACTTGTCGGCGACGGCGAATACGGCCAGATAGCTCGTCAGGGGGGACACGACCCCGATCTTTATCTCCCGTCCGGCTTCAGGGCCGGCGCTCATGGTGGTGGTAGGAGCCATGGTGGTGGCGGGGCCGGCGGTGGTGGTGGGTCCGGCGGTAGTGGTCGTCGCTGCTTCCTCGCCGCAGGCGGCCACCAGACCGCCCAGGCCGGCGCCCATGCTGACAGCGGCGCCGGCAACGCCGGCGATCTTCAGGAACTCGCGGCGGCTGACGGACTTTCCGCCTACAGGACCTTCTCCGCTTCCTTCTTCCAAGTCTTCCCTACGTTCTTCGGACATGTACCTCTCCCCCTTCACAGTGTCGTTTCGCACGGAGTCTTCACTGCCATGAGGTACTCCTGGGTGATGACGACCAGCTGTTCCTCGGAGTGGTCACAGAAGTTCTCCTCGTCCGCACGCATGATCTTCCGCTGCTCGCCCTGCACGTCTTTCTTCATGTCCTCGATGCTGTCGAAGTAGAGCTCCACCATGCCATCGAACGGCGGCTCGGGTAGCGAGTCGTCTTCGACGGTGAAACTCGCCACGATCTTCCGCACCCAGTTCTTCTCGGCGTTCTCCTTCTCCAGCTTCGAATGCTGCGTGAGCCAATAGTCCCTGAACTGCTCTCGCGTCAGGTCTTTCCTCCTCTTGACGAAGATGACCGCCTTGATCAAGCCTCCGACCTCCTCCTCGGACCCCGTCGTCTTGCCCGTGCTGGTAGCCAAGCGCCGGTCCGAAACCGAGCCCCCGCCTCTTCCCCTAGCCCCACATATGCATGCCGCAATGGGCCACGATCGTCTGACCGGTGATGGCGCTCGACTCATCAGAGGCCAAGAAGACGGCGGTCTGCCCCAACTCGCGCTCTTCGGTGGGACGGCCGAGGGAGTACTGCTTCATCTCGATCTTGATCATCTCTTCCAGATCGATGCCCCGGGCATCGGCCCGGCCCTGCATGACCCTCACGAAGCGGTCGCCCCTGACGGCGGCGGCGCTGATGCAGTTGACGCGGATGTTGTGCGGGCCGCATTCGCGGGCCAGAGTCTCGGTGAGGCCGATGACCCCCATCTTCGCGCAGCAATAGCCGGCCCGCATGGGGTATCCGGAACGGCCGTCACCGGAGCGTCCCCCTTCGGCCCCGATGTTGATGATGATGCCCCCCTTGCCGGCCGGGACCATGTGCTTGAGGACTTCCCGGGCACAGAGCATGCTGCCGGTGAGGTCGACGCCGATGATCTCATTCCACTCATCCAGTTTCAGATCCCACACGTAGGCCGTGGGGCCGCCGATGCCGCTGTTGTTCACCAGGATGTCGATGCGACCGAAGGTGTCGATAGCCTTCTTGACCGCGTCGATGACGTCCTGTTCCTCGAGGATGTCCATGGGGATGGCAAGGGCCTTGCCGCCCATGGCTTCGAACTCTTGGACGGTAGCGTTCAAGTTCTCCTGGTTGCGGGCGGCCAGGACCACGGTGGCGCCTTCCTCGACCATAGATTTGGCGATGGCTTTGCCGATGCCGCTGCCGCCACCGGTGATGAACGCCACTTTGTCCTTAAGTCTGTCGTAGCTCATTGAATTCCGCTCCTTCCATCAGACAACGATGATCTCTTGGGGATAACGGTGGATCTTCTCCGCCCCGTCTTTTCCGATGATGAAGTTGTCGCATACGATGCTCCAGGTGGGCGGTTTCACCACCGAGGGGTGCACGGCCAGGTTCATCCCCTCCTTCAGAGTCCAGGTCTCGTCGGGACGGATGTTGGGCCGCTCGACCAGAGGCGTTCCCTGCCCGTGAGAGATGGAGCGGGCCGGAGCCAGATACCCGGCCGCGGTCATAGAGGCGACCGCTTTGTCCCAGATGGCCTTGGGCTCAGCACCGGGCTTCATCAGCGAGGCCATGAGCCTCTGGGTCTCGACGGCGGTGCTGAAGGCGGCTTGGAGCTCCGGGGTGGGCCCCGCCCCCACGGTGAAGATGCGCATCACTTCAGCGTAATAGCCACCGGGGCCGTTCACCTCGATGAGCACCGAGACCTGGTCGCCCTTCTGGATCACTCGATTCTGGAAGCGGGGGACGTCGAAGGGGACCATGGTGCCCAGAGGCCCGGAGTTCACCTGCACCAAGCCGCGCTCGCTTCCGTTCTTGGAGAGGTAGTAGTGGGCTTCCGCGTAGACCTCGTAGTCGTGCAGACCGGGCCTGATGACGCCCTTTAGGTAGTCGATGCACGCGTCCTGTAGAGCGCAGGTACCCTTGATGAGCTCGATCTCCTCCGCGCTCTTGGGGACTTTGATGGCGTCCACCCATTCGGTGGCATCCACAAAGGTGGCCCCGGGCAGCTTTTCCCGCAAGTAGTCGGCGAAGGTCATGGGGATGAAAGTGGGTTCCACCCAGGCGATGGTGGCCGTGGGCTTATCTTTGAGAACGTCGACGGCCAGCCTGGCGTCGTAGTAGGCGGTGTAGGGCATAGTGGAGAAATACACGTCGCCCAGGCGGTTCTTTATCCCCCGGGCGAACCAGGCCGGGGGAAACACCTGGGGAACGGGCGGCGCCGCGCCGCAATTGATCACCGTCATCTCGTCATCCACGGGGAAAATGACCGTCATCGGGAACTGGTGCCGCGCCGTGTAGTCGGTGAACCAACGCAGCATACCCCCCATGAACTCTTCGGAGTTCTGCATGACCAGGTAGTCGATACCCCGCTTGCGCATGCCTGCACGGACCGCTCCCCAGCGACGTTCCAGCTCCGCATCGGAGACGCTCTTACTCAGTCTTTCCTTGGGGTCTTCCATGCCCTGCCTCCTTTTGGCGGCCCAGATCTTCGGTGTGCCCGCGGGACCCTGACTAGCCGTTTCCGATCGAAGATCGCCTGTGGTACAGTGTCCAATAGTCGAACAGGTACGTTCTATTATCGGGCATCATGGCCACCGTACCACCGGGCCAACCCGGTGTCAACAGTGGCGGATTACTGGTGGAGACGCCCGACAGCAACTGTAGGCGAGAAACCGTTCCCGCCGCTTTTCAAGGGATCTGAGGATACGAGTGAAGGCGACCGTCATGCGAGACAGGACCAAGACGAAGGCGACGGAGGAGGTCACGAACGGCTCCATGTCCCTCACCCTGAAGAAGGGACTATCGATCCTGAGCCTGTTCGATTCCGACAATCCCACGTGGACCTTTGGGGAGATATGGAGAGAGGCCGGCCTTTCCCGCCCGACGGCCTTTCGCCTGGTCAAGACCCTGGAGGAGGCCAAATACCTCTGGTACGACTCCGACAAAGGAACGTATCACTTAGGAGTCAGCATCTTGAAAGGCACGTATCTGATGCTGTCCCCTGCTGAACTCGCCCGCATCGCCCACCCCTACATGGAGAGATTGGCGGAGACGACTACGGAGACGGTCATCTTGGCCACGCATGCGGACGATGTGACCATAATCGCCGACCGGGTTCTCACCCCCCGGCCGTTCAAGCCCGACAACCCCGTCGGGCTCTCGATGCCGGGCCTAGCCAATGTTCACAGCCGGATCTTCTTGGCCTTCCAGCCCGAGAAGACACAAGAGGAGGCCCTCTCCCGGCCACAGGAGAAGCGTACGCCCCACACTACCACCGGTCCCGAGGCACTGGCCGCCGAGTTGGCGAGGATCCGACGCCAGGGGGTCGCTTTCGGTCTGCAGGAGTGGAACCTGGGGATGTGCGCCGTGGGAGCGCCGGTCTTCGACGCCGCTGGGCAGGTACGTGCGAGCCTGGCAGTGGTCGCTCCGGTCGAAAGGTTCGGCGCCAAGAAACAGGCCGAGTACTCTGCCGCGCTGCAGAAGACCGCCGCGGAGATATCGCAGGCTTTGGGTTACCGAAAGAGTTGAGCGCCGAGCTTCTCTCCTCTAGAAAGGCGGACAGACCGTGACGAAGACTACCGGCAAACGGGCCCTTATCGAGCTGCTGCGCCAAGAGGGTGTGGAATACGTTTTCGGTATACCGGGGGCCACGGAGATCCACTTCATGGACGCCTTGGAAAAGGCTCCTGACATCCGCTACATCCTCGGTCTGCACGAAGTCGTCTGTGCCGGGATGGCCGAGGGATACGCCCGGGCATCGGGGAAACCGGGATTCCTGAATCTGCATACGACCCCTGGCGTCGCAGCGGCCTCCCCGCTGCTCTACAACGCCCAGCTGGGAAGAGTTCCGCTGGTGGTCACGGCGGGTCAGAACGACACCCGGCTGCTCCAATATGACCCGCACTTGTCCGGCGACACCGTGGGGATAGGCAGGATCCACACCAAGTGGAGTACCGAGCTCGTGCACGCGGAAGACATCCCCACGGCGATCCGGCGGGCCTTCAAGATGGCCATGCAGCCCCCCACCGGGCCGGTCCTCGTCTCGATCCCGCAGAACGTGTTGGAGCAAGAGCTGGAGTTCGAGCGGGCGCCCAACACCGAGGTCTTTTGCAGGCTGCGGCCGGACATGGCGGCGTTGACTCGAGCCGTGGGGATCCTCTCCGCGGCGAAGCGCCCCCTCCTCTTGGTAGAGAGTGGAGTAGCCCGGTGCGATGCCCTCGATGAGGTCGTCAGATTCGCCGAACTGACCGGATGCCGCGTCCATCAGGCGTGGATGGCGGACGTCAACTTCCCGGTGACCCATCCTCAGTACCTGGGGGATCTGGACCCGACCGGACCCGGAGCAGCGGACGTCTTGAAGGATGTCGACGTGCTTGTCGGGGTGGGTTGCTCGCTGTTCGCTCAGGGCTTCTTCAATCCGCTGGCGCCGGACCTCTCGAACATCAAGATCATCCACATCGACGACGATCCCTGGGAGCTCGGCAAGAATCTCCCGATCGATTGCGGTATCCAAGGTGACATCGGGGCGGTGCTCACGGAGCTCAACACGGCCCTCGCGGCTTCGCTCCCCGCTGATGCGCGCGGGCGCGCGGAATCGCGGGCCAGGGAGATCGGTCGAGAGAAGACCGCGTTGGATTCCGCGTCGCAGGCCGTATGGGATGACGAGCGAGATCGCGTGCCGCTATCTGTCTCCCGGCTGATGGCGGAGCTCAAAGCGGTCGTGGGGCCGGACACCGTGATCGTGGACGAATGCTGGTCGTCTTCCGCGACACTGAGACAGGTCCTTGGCTTATCTAGGCCCAGAAGCTTCTTCCGCTCGCGCAAGGGCGGCAGCATCGGCTGGGGCCTCCCCGGAGCCTTGGGGGTGAAGCTTGGTCTGCCGGACAAAGAGGTGATCGCCGTCGTAGGGGACGGAGGCGCCGCCTGGTCCATACAGAGCCTGTGGACGGCGGCCCGGTACAGGATCCCGGTGACCTTTGTGGTCATCAACAACGCCACCTATCGCCAGGTCAAGCTCGTGCGCAAGGCGGTCCTCGGGGACTCCCCTCTGGACGAGAAGCATGAAGGCATGGAATTGGATCACCCCATCATGGATTACAGCATGATGGCTGGGTCTATGGGGGTCACCGGAGAGAGGGTGGCACGACCGCGGGACGTGGCCACGGCGTTGAGAAGCGCCGTCGGCTCAGGGGAGCCACGGCTGATCGAGGTACTTGTGGAGAACAAGGCCTCGGTCTAGGCCCGGGCTTCGGGCGCCCGACCCCCTCACATCGCTCCTGAGTCCGAGAACCTCTTCCTAGCCCCACATATGGTTGCCGCAGTTGGCGATGATGGTCTGGCCGGTGATGGCACTCGACTCATCGGAAGCCAGGAACACGGCGGTGCTGCCCAACTCGTACTCTTCGGTGGGGCGACCGAGGGAGTATTGCTTCATCTCGGCTTTTAGCGCCTCTTCGAAGGGGATTCCCTTGGCGTCTGCGCGACCTTGGATCACCCGAATAAGCCGGGCGCCTTTGACGGCGGCGGCGGTGATGCAGTTCACCCTTATGTCGTGCGGACCGCATTCGCGGGCCAGAGTCTCGGTGAGACCGATGACCCCCATCTTGGCGCAGCAATAGCCGGCCCGCATGGGATACCCGGAGCGGCCGTCGCCGGAGCGTCCCCCTTCGGCTCCGATGTTGATGATGATGCC
>JAZDLO010000118.1:0-4435 GCA_043801935.1 bacterium | reverse complement strand
GGGGCAAAGATTGTCTGGGAGCAATACGGGACCGAGGATGAGTTCGGGTGGAGGGCCGAGCCCTACGTAAAACGAAACGACAGGCCAGAGACGCTCAAAGAACTTGAGCCCTTCCACTGGAAAAACGTGTGGGAGCGCGATGGGGCGGGCCGTGCCTTGAAAAAGATTGTCTGGGACGGCACAGAGAATTCGCCTGTCTGAGGATGGGCGTGCTAGGAGCCCGTCGGGCAATTGCCGTCTGAGATCCCTCGATGCAAGGTCCTCAGGACGGGAGACGGGATGGACGGGTCGCGTCTCATAGGGCCGGCATGGTCTTCATGAGACCGACACCGCGGCAAGGTGCAGATGAGAGGGGCAGATTCGCCCCCGGCGTCCTTGCGGAGACTCCGGCCCCGGGTTTTCTCCGCCTTGGACCCGGCTTGGACCCCACTTTTGCCCGGAATAGCTTGAGGAGGTTGTGGGTGAGACAGACAAGCTGCCATTCCGCCTCCACCGGACCCAGGCCCCGGAAGGAGAAGCGGCGAAAGCCCCGGGTCTCTTTGATCTGGCCGAAGACCGGCTCCACGGTGGCCTTGCGTTTGGCGTAGAGGGCCCGGCCTTCTTCGCCCGCGAGTCTCTCCCGCATGGCCTGGGCCACCGGCGGTTCTTTCACGGATTGCTCCGGGGGGACGTAGCAGGCGACCCCGGTGAGATGCGGGTCGGAGAGGTTGGTCTCGCTGAAGAAACCGGAGTCCGCCGACACCCGCTCGGGCAGGGCACCGAGGTTCTCTTCGATCTGGGCAAGGAGGGGCAGGAACTGCTGTTTGTCGTTGGCTTCTTGGGTCAGAGAGGCGGCCACGATGATCTGGGAGTGCTCGTCCACGGCGGCGTGGGCGTTGTAGGCCTGGACGAAGGACCTGGTGGCTCCGTCCACCATGATGCGGGAATCGGGGTCGGTGAAGTTCCTCTGGGCTTTGGGGCGGGGTTTTGCCGTCTCGGGGTCGGGTATGGCAGGCGGGCGGCCTCCGAACTTCCGGCCCCGCTCCTTCTCCTTTTCTTCACGCTCCACCAGGCGCCTACGGGCATCGGCGGCCGCCCTTTCGGCCTGCTCGCGGGCTTCGGCTTCCAGAGCGGCTTTGGCCTCCCGGATCTTCTTCAAGCGGCTCTCGCGGCGGGCGAGCTCAGCGGGGAGCTCATCGCCCCGCATCTTCCCGTAGAGGCGGTCCTCGTCTTGGTCGGTCTTCTCCGCTTCCCGCAGGAGCTCGGCCACCTCCCGGGTGAGCTCGTCCTCTGTGCGGCACATGCGCTCGTAGCTCATAGCTTTATGCTTGGAGGCTGCAGCCTTGACCTTGGTCCCGTCTAGGGCCACGTGCCCGAGCTTCACCAGACCGGCCTCCTGACAGAGCCGAAGGACCTGCACGAATAAGTCGGCGAGGGCGGGGAGGTGCCGGCGGCGGAAGTCGGCCAGGACGTCGTGGTCGGGGTGCTGATCGGTCGCAAGGACCCGGAAGGGCACCTGCTCATAGGTGGCCCGCTCGATCTGGCGCGAGGAGGTCGTGCCCAGGCAGTAGGCGTAGAGGATGAGCTTCACCATCATGGTGGGGTGATAGGCGGGGCGGCCGCGCAGATCATCCTTCTGGTAGGTCTGGAAGATGGCGGAGAGATCCAGGCCGTCCACCACGTCGGAGAGGAACCAGATGAGATGATCCTCGGGCACCCACTCCCGCATATCCGGAGGGAGGAGGTACTGCTGATCGGTGTTGTAGGGCAGAAAGTCTCGTGCCATCCTCTCCGGCCTCCTCGAGTGCTCTTGGCTGCTGGTAAGACTACAAGAGAGGGGGCGCGGAGTCTATCTTTGCAGCGGCTTTTTCCCGACGGGCTCCTAGCCTCGGGTAGCCCGGCCGTCGCCGTCGATGGGGATGGCAGGCCCGAGGTAGCGCGGCTCCGGCTTGGTCACATGTAACTGAAAGAAGGCCTTGGCCCGGGCCAGCCAGTCGCGCGCGGCGAAACGCCACTCGTTGGCGTATGGCTGGATGTCTGCCGGGACGCCGGTGGCGTCCAGGCCCAGGCTCCGGGCCGTGTAGACGGCGCGCGCCAGATGGAACTCCTGAGTCACCACCAGAGCGGTCGTGACTTGGAACACGTCCCGAGCCCGATACATCGTCTCGTAGGTGCTGAAGCCGGCGTGGTCGGTGAATACGTCCTCCTCGGGAACACCCTGGTCGAGCGCGTAGCGGAGCATGGCGTTGACCTCATCGTAGGTGGTCTGGCCGTGGTCGCCCGACAACAGGAGCTTATCGACCTTGCCCAGCTTGTAGAGGCGCACGCCGGTAGCGAGGCGGTCGGTGAGCATGGGGGAGAGCCCGCCGTCGGGATACACCCTGGCTCCCAGAACGATCGCCACCTGCGCCCGGGGAGCGTCCTCGGCTCGATCCACGATGGAGCCGAGGGCCGACAGCGCGATGATCAGGTTTGTCACCACCACCACCAGACCGGCGATGACGATCACCACAGCTGCGTCCACAAGGAGCCAAAAGACCAGCCGTCTCCTGCGGGTTCGGCCCCCGGGGCCCCGTCTCCTGCGGCCGATCAGTCGCGACACGCCCTCTCCCTGCATTACGCCGGCCGTCGTCGGAGGAAGCGTAGCACGCCGCGGCGGTTGCGCAACCCCGCGCGCTTGGACTAGAATGACGGGTCTTCCGGCGCTCGCGCGCCTTTGTTCACGTACGCACTCGCATCGCCCGAAGCTTCAACGACTGGGGGGGTATCTGGCATGGCCATGACCATGACCGAAAAGATCCTGGCCCGAGCAGCCCGCAAAGAGTCGGTGGTTCCGGGCGATCTCATCATGGCGAGACTCGACCTGTGCCTCGGCAACGATGTTACCGCCGGGGTGGCCATCGACGAGTTCGAGAAGGCCGGTTTCGACCACGTGTTCGATCCGGGGAAGATCGCGCTCCTCCCCGATCACTTCACGCCGAACAAAGACATCAAGTCGGCCGGGCTTGTGAAGCAGATGCGCGAGTTCTCCAAGAAGCATGGGATCGTCTACTACGACGTGGGCCGCGTGGGCGTGGAGCACGCCTTCCTTCCCGAGCAGGGGCTGGTCGGTCCGGGCGACGTGGTCCTGGGCGCCGACTCCCACACCTGCACCTACGGCGCCCTAGGCGCGTTCGCGACCGGGGTCGGCTCCACCGACCTGGCAGGTGCTATGGCTACGGGCGAGGCCTGGTTTCGGGTGCCTGAGACCCACCAGTTCGACTTCGAGGGTGAACTGGCTCGCTACGTGACGGGCAAAGACATCGTCCTTTTTACCATCGGCCAGATCGGGGTGGACGGAGCCCTCTACAAGGCCATGGAGTTCACCGGCCCTGCCATCCGCAGCCTCTCCATTGATTCGCGCTTCACCATCTGCAACATGGCCATCGAGGCCGGGGGCAAGAGCGGCATCATCGCTCCCGACGACATCACCAAGGCCTACGTTGAGGGGCGGTTCCGGCGCACGCCCGTCTACTACGCGACCGACGCGGACGCCGTCTACGAGAAGGTCTACCGCTGGAAGGCGGACGAGATCCCCTTGATGGTGGCCAAGCCTCACCTGCCCTCGAACACCCAGGCAGCCGACGAGCTCAACTCGGTCAAGATCGACCAGGTGGTCATCGGCAGCTGCACCAACGGCCGTATCCAGGACCTGCGCCAAGCGGCCGAGATCCTGCGGGGCCGCAAGGTGCACAAAGACGTGCGCTGCATCGTCATCCCGGCCACCCAGGCCATTTGGAAGCAGGCGAACGACGAAGGTCTGTTCGACGTGTTCATCGAAGCCGAGGCGGCCGTTTCGACGCCCACCTGTGGGCCCTGCCTGGGTGGGCACATGGGCGTGCTGGCTGAGGGCGAACGGGCCGTGTCGACCACCAACCGCAACTTCGTGGGCCGCATGGGCCATCCCGGCTCCGAGGTCTATCTGGCCGGCCCGTACGTGGCCGCCGCGAGCGCGGTGGCCGGCTACATCGCCACCCCAGACCAGATCGGTGGAAGGAGGCAGCCATGACAGCGCTGCGCGGACGGGCCTGGACCTTCGGGCGCGACGTCGACACCGACCTCATCATCTCGGCCCGCTACCTCAACATGAAGACGGCCGCGGAGTTGGCTCAGCACGTGATGGAAGACGCCGATCCGACCTTCGCCGGCAAGGTCAAGCCGGGCGATATCGTGGTGGCGAAGGAGAACTTCGGCTGCGGTTCCAGCCGCGAGCACGCCCCCATCGCTCTCAAGGGCGCGGGGGTGTCGGTAGTCATCGCCAAGAGCTTCGCCCGCATCTTCTACCGTAACTCGCTCAATACGGGCCTGCCTATCTTGGTGGCGCCGGAAGCCGTGGACGGTATCACCGCGGGCTACGATGTGACGGTCGATCTCGCCACCGGCTAGATCGCCAATCTGACCACCGGCGCGAACTACC
>JAZDLO010000102.1:0-12673 GCA_043801935.1 bacterium | reverse complement strand
CACCACCCCGTGCGGGTTCATGCAGAAGGTGCGCACCTCATCCTCGAAGTGCCGTGACGTGTACAGCAGCTTGGGCTCGTACAGCTCGTCGGTGATGGTGTCCGTCACCACAGCGGGTACTTCAACGCGCACGCCGATGTCCACCGCGTTGCTCACCAGGGGGATTCCCAGGCGCCCCGCCTCCTCGGTGAGCCAGGCAGAGCCCTCCCGACCGGGAGCCAGGATCACGGTGGGACTCTCGTACACCTCGTCCGTGGCCGTCACAACGCCGGTGACTCGGCCGGCCGCAGAGCCCCCGCCCGTTTCACCCTCTATCGCGACCCGCGTGACCGCGGTATGGGTGGCGATGTGGATCTTGTCTTCAAGCTCAGCGCGCATTGCGGTCAGCACTTCCGCCGCCCGCTCGGTGCCCAGATGCCTCACCGGCGAACGGACCAGACGCATACCCTGCCGCGCCGCCAGATCGGCCCAACGATCGAGCTGCTCCGGCTCGTCGCCGTACAGCCGATCCGGAGCCCCGAACTCCCGATACACCCGATCGACGTCGGAGATGAGTGCCTGCAAACCGGCAGCATCTACGTACTCGCCCAGCCATCCGCCTACTTCTGATCCGAGGGTGAGCTTGCCGTCGGAGAAGGCTCCCGCCCCTCCCCAGCCCGTAGTGATGTCGCACGTTGGGCAATGGGAGCACGAGCCGGTGACGCGCGCCGGGCAACGGCGCTCGGAGATATCGGCGCCTTTCTCCAGAAGAAGCACGCGGAGCTCAGAATGACGCGCCAACTCGAGAGCGGCGAAGATGCCGGCCGGCCCCCCGCCCACGATGATCACATCGAACTGCATGTCGGGCCGAGATACCATCGCTCCTCCGCGCTCGTCGCGCCAACGCTGCTACGGGGGCTCGACGCCCCCTCCGTGGCGTCCGCGCTACGGCGTCAGACGCTTGTCCGCCAGATCCGCGAACCGTGTGTAGTTCTGGATGAAGGCCATCTTGCACTCACCGATAGGGCCGTTCCGTTGCTTGCCCACGATGATCTCGGCGGTGCCTTTTTCGGGACTATCGCGGTTGTAGACCTCGTCGCGGTAGATGAAGAGCACCACGTCCGCGTCTTGTTCGATCGCGCCGGAGTTGTGGCTGACCAGCCCGTCGGCCAGCCAACAGGCCGGTCCAGGAACCGTCAGATCGAACACCTCCTCCTCGCCCACGGGTGAAACGTCCACCACGGTATCCCAGAAGAGATCACTTGTAGCTTGCGACCTGAGAACCTGATCGTCCAGCAACTCCGCGTACTCCAGCACCGTAGCCCGCGAAGGAGCGAAGCTGAAGTGAGCACTGCCCCCATAGGACGTGCCCCGCTTGGCCGCCATCGCCCGGTGCGATACGCGGCGCTCGGCCATAGTCTCTCTGGCACGAGCGAACACCACTCGAGGGAGGGTGTCCACATTCGTGTTGGCAGAACGTATTTCAAGCTCGGCTCGCAGCCGCTCGGCACCGCCGGCCCGGGGGCCAAACCCGCCGACTCTGTCCAAGAAGGTCAGCAGAGCGTCCTTGCCCGAGACATCGACTGTGAACCAAGGACGTGACGCACCCTGCTTCACGCGCTTGATCCGAGCCACGATCCCCAGGCGCAGGAGAAGCGCGGCTACGTCCTCCGCCAGGGCTCGACTTGCGGTAGAAAAGCGGACCCCTGCCGAGCCGCGCGACCCATCCCGCCGCGGCGTGATGGTCCCGTCTGTGGCCCAAAGATGACGCAGAAGGATCGCTACTTGGCGATTATCGAGCGAGAAGGCCGAATCGGGTATGCGCTTTTCGTATGAACGCTGCCCGAAGATCCCCAGCGCCCTCAGCCAGCGATTGACCCCCGCTGGATGCCATCGGTTGCCGTTGCCCGATAGCAGGAGTTGGTACCAATTGCCCGGGCCTCGGTACCACTTCACCTCAGCCCCGAATTCGTCCTCAGCCACTCTAGCCACAAGTTCCCCGTTCTCCAGAGAACCCGTCGTGAAGCGCATGGGTTGGCCGGACAGATAGCTGCCATCACCGATGAGCTGGCCCAGCAGGGCTACCTTGCCGTCAGACCATCTGTCGGTCTGCGCGGGTTCGGGAAGACGGCGTGACAAAGCGACCCTATCCCCGCAGGCCAATTGCCCGACGGTGACCCAGTTGTCACCTCCGAGCACCCGATGCTGCGCCGTTGCCCGCACTCGGCGGCCACTGGCCGTGCGCAACTCATAGATAGGCTTGATACCCACCGACCATACGCAGTCGCTCCGAGCCTCGGTGAGACGACCATCCGCCGTCACCGCGACCACGTCCGGCTGCTGCCCGACGAGATCTCGCACGGGTACCCGACGTCCATCAGCCAGGCACACTAGGGTGTCGCCTGTGACGCATTCCCTCAGGTCCGACAGCACCGGCTTGTTGCCCGCCCGCTGCTCCACCTGGCGTGAAAGCTGAGACAGCGCGAGGACGGGCACCTCCAGTTCCCGGGCGAGAATCTTCAACCCCCGGGAGATACGGGAGATCTCCTGTTGCCGGTTCTCGGCGCTGATGTCCCCCATCATGAGCTGCAGGTAGTCGACGATGATCAGCCCCAGATTCTTCTCTTTGGCTTTGAGCCGCCGAGCCTTGGCCCGGATCTCCATGAGATTGAGCGAGGCGCTGTCGTCGATGAAGACCGAGGCCGTGTGTAATGGGGTACATGCCGCCGCCAACTTGCTCCACTCGTTCGGCTGCAAGATGCCGCGCCGCACCCGCCAACTGTCCACCCGAGCCTCGGAGCACATCATCCGGGTGACGACCTCGTTCTTGGACATCTCCAAGCTGAAGATCCCCACGCCTTTGCTTTGATCCACCGCCACGTTGCGCGCGATGTTGAGGGCGAGGGCGGTCTTACCCATAGAGGGGCGGGCTGCCAGGATCACCAGGTTCGCCGGTTGGAACCCACTGATGATGGCATCCAGGTCGCGGAAGCCCGTCTCGCAGCCGACCGTGTGATGGCCTTCGGACATGGTCCGCTCCAACTCGGCGAAGTTCTCGCTGATCAGCTCGCCGATAGGCTCGAACTCCCCCGCCACTCGAGTCTGAGAGATCTCGAACACCATCTGCTCGGCCTTGTCGATGAGATCCATGGGAGCTTGCTCGCGCCGGTAGCCCATCTCGGTGATCTCGCCCCCGACTTTGATGAGCGAGCGCAGGTAGTAGTTCTCCCGGACGATCTCGGCGTAGTGCCGAGCGTTCGTGGCCGCGGGGACCGCCGTGATCAGGCTGTGGATGAACGCCCGTCCCCCGACGGGCTCGAGGCTGGCGCGGTTGGCCAGTTCCTCGCTGACGGTGATGGGGTCGACCGGCTCTCCTCTCGAGAAGAGGTCCTCGATGACCTCGAAGATGCGCTGGTGAGCCTGCCGATAGAACTGGTGCGGCCGTACGATCTCGCTCACCCCAGGGATGACGTTGGGCGTGAGCATGCTGGCGCCAAGGACCGATATCTCTGCATCGAGATTCTGCGGGAGCAGGTAGTCTCCCCCGCCCTGGCCCCCGATGCCTCCGCTGCCTGTCATCATCTCCACATGCGCCCCCTTTCCCCGGGGACAAGAGCCCATCTAAGCCTTGGCATCCTCGGGCACCACGATGACCTTGACCTCAGCCGGCTCCACGGTGTTGTGCACATCGACCTTGACAATAAATGTTCCCACGGTCTTGATGGGTTCTTCCAGAGCGATGTTGCGCTTGTCCACCCGTATCTTACGGGCAGCGTAGATGGCGTCCGCGATGTCCTGATTAGTGACCGAACCGAAGAGCCGTTCCCCGGACCCGACCGGGGCGGGGATCGTGATCACGGACTTGGAGAGGATGTCCCTCGTCTCGTCGGCCCGCTCCGCTTCACGCCGCGCGTGTGCCGCCTTCTCATCCATGATCTTTCTCACCACCGCGATACGGCCCGGCGTGGCCTGCTCGGCCAGCTTGCGCGGGAACAGGTAGTTCCGCGCATACCCCTCCGACACGTTCGCTAATTCTCCCTTTTGCCCCAGTTTTTCAACGTCCTGCAGTAGGATTATCTCCATATTCCTCTCCTTGTGGATGTCATCTCACCGGGCCCGTCCCCGGGTTCTTGAGGGCGAAGCGTTTGCGATAGTCCAGCCAGGTATCGAACAGTCCCACCAACCCCGTGAGCTGGAAGAGCACCTGTCCCAAAATGGCCCCGATGTACAAAGCCGTCCGGGGCCCCGGACGCAGTTGCCGGGTCGTGGCGAACCAGCGCACCACGGCCAGCCCTTGCACGAAAAACAACGTCTGCGACACCAACAGCACGTTGAGCCCGACGTACAACACGACGGTGTGCCATTCACCGTCGCCTCGAGCGAACACCAACATAGCCAGTCCGGCGATGGAGGCGTACGCCGCCGCCCAGTGCATCCGGAACCCGGACAGCGATAGGCCTACCGACACCTTCTCCCGCACCCGCGGGAAGATCAGGTAGCCCAGACCGAGCGAGCAGCCGGCCAACAGCACGACTCCCATGCCCGCCAACCCAGGGACCAGATAGGGCACTATGCGCACTATCTGGCGTAATTGCGCCGAGACCGCGTCGGTCGTCTCCGCGCTCACGCCGGCCCGCGCGTAGAGCGCCGCCGCCTCTGCGATCGAGCTGTCGGCGCTCTCGCGAAACCGGGTGAGGTCGAGACCCAGTGCCAACCACAGGGTCGTTCCCCAGAGACACAGCGCCACCAGAGCGGCCGTCGCGGTAGCCGCGAGGCTTCTCCCGAACCTCCAACCCCTGCGTACCGCCTGGCTTAGGACCATCCCCACGCCCAGAGTGAGCAAGAACACCAGCACCGCCATGGCCATGCCGACGCCCGCGAGGACCAACGCCCCCGTCACCACCGCAACGACCAAGCCAGAAGGGACACCCCAGCGGGCGGTCACATGCGCCATGGGGAGCGGTAGGAAAGGTATGAGCACCACGGCCACAGGTGGAAGGACGGCCATGAACAGGCCCATGACGACGGTGACCGCCGTCGCCTTGCCTACCGGGGCAAGCGCGACCGAGGAAGACGCCTTCATGGGGCAAGCAGCTCTCTACCGGCTGCTGTACGGAAGCAGTGCGACCTCCCGGGCCCGCTTGACCGCCACAGCGACCTGCCGCTGGTGGCGACGGCACGCACCGGTGGTGCGGCGGGACCGGATCTTGCCCCGCTCGGACATGAACCGACGGAGCGTACCGTAGTCTTTGTAATCGACTGTCTCGACGCCTTCTTTGCAGAAGAAGCAGTACTTGCGCCGCCGATTGCCAGAGACAGGGCGGGTTCGCCGTTGCGGCTTCTTGGGATTCGCCACCTTCGTTTACCTCCTTCGGGACGACTAGAAGGGGATGTCGTCGCCCCCAAAATCGATGTCACGGAAATCATCCTGCGCGGCCGCGTCCGGTGCAGGCTGTGCCCCTCCCCGGGACGCAGGCTCGCGAGCTTCGTTCTGGCCGCCGATGAACATGACGGTATCGGCGACGATCTCGACTTTGCTGCGCTTGGTGCCGTCTTGCGCCTCCCAACTGCGCTGGTCGAGACGGCCGTCGACCGCCACTTGCCGGCCCTTGCTGAGGTAGCGAGCGCAGTTCTCA
Source organism: bacterium (assembly GCA_043801935.1). Classification (GTDB taxonomy): domain Bacteria; phylum Actinomycetota; class Thermoleophilia; order RBG-16-64-13; family RBG-16-64-13; genus JAZDLO01. The sequence goes on along the minus strand of JAZDLO010000102.1, from coordinate 7,058 downwards.
CCCTGGGCGCCCCAGACGACCACATCAAAGTAGTTAGGTTTCTCGACCCACTGTCCAGACGAGTCTTTGTACGAGGAGTTGACCGCCACGCCCAGTTGGCACACGGAGGTACCGCTTGGGGTCTGACGGAGCTCGGGGTCGCGGGTCAGATTGCCCACCAGGGTGACGTGTGCGATACCACGAGCCATCTTCTGCTCCTTCGACTAGGCTTGGTCGGCGGCGGGCTCAGCGGCCGCGGCGGCGGGCTGCTGGATGCCGAACGGTTTTTCGTGGCGGAGCGGCATGAAGCGCAATACGCTGTCGGTGATACCCAGGACGCGGGTCACTTCGTCCAACGTCTTAGCCGTCGCATCGAAATAGAGGACGTAATAGAATCCGTCGAGAAGATCTTTGATCTCGTAGGCGAGACGTTTCTTGCCCCATTCGTCGATCTTCACGATGACGCCTTTGTCACCCGTGATGATCTCTTTGGTGCGATCAAGCACCGCGGTTCGTTCTTGGTCCTCCACGTCCGTGCGCAGAATAAGGACCAGCTCGTAGCTGTTCAGTTCAGGTCACCTCCTACGGTCTGAGCGGCCCCGGCCTCACTGCCGGAGCAGGGGTGTGGTATGGAATTGTACACGCGCCGCCGGACGGGACTTTTGTGAGCCACCGCCCATGCTCGGGCGACGCGAGGGTGGGAGTATACACCGGCCGGGCCGGAAGGACCAGAAAGCGAGGCTCCTGGCGCTCCCGGCCCGGACGAGGCAAGAAGACTGTGGCTGACGGCCGGCGCTAGACGGTCGGCCCTTCGGTTGTCGGCCCTTCGGTTGTCGGCCCTTCGGCGGTCACGTGAGGTGCCGTGCCGGGCTGAACGGCCGGACCCGGCTGGGTGGCCGCCGGCCCGCCCCATCCCTGCGGGTAGGGCTGATAGCGAGCCTGCTCCCGCTCCCGGCGACGGCGCGTGGAGACCAGCACTATCCGGTACACCACGTAGGCGATGATCGCCAACACCACCAGGACCGGGATCAACACTCCCAGGCCTCGTACGATCGCGTTCACGGCATCCACCAGGTTGTGTAGTGCATCCTTGAAAGCCTTGGTGATCCCCCATTCGCCCACAGGAGCGACCACCGCACCGGTCTCATAGATGGTCATGGCGATCGTCGAATAGCTTGTATGCTCATCGAGAAAACGGAGGCGGCCCCGCAACTGCTCCAATGCCTGCTGCGCCGAGGTGAGCACCTGCTGGGCCTGCAGGATCTCGTCGACGGTCTTGGCGCGGGCGAGAAGATCGAGCAGCGCCTTGACGTGAGTCTGGGAGTTGGTGATACGGGCCTGGAGATCCACATACTCCTCGGTCACGTCCTGGGTCTGGATCTGCCGGCTCTTGACGTCGCCGAGTTTATCGGCGTCGCTGAGCGCGCGGCTGAAGGAGGCGGCCGGTACCCGGATGGCGATGGTACCGCTTTTCATGCTGCCCTCGTCCCCGCTGGCCTGGGAGCCGGAACTCACGATGTAGCCCCCATAACGGTCGGCGATGAGCAGCGCCTGCTCGAACGCGCTCTGGAACACGCCGCTCTCCACCTCGATCTGGAGCTGCGCGTCGCTGATCACCTTCTGAGAGCCGGCCAGCTCGAGCGCGGTGAGAGAGCCGGTTATGTCATCTCCTGAGCCGACGACCGGGCCGAACGCGCCTTCGGCCGAGGGCGCTCCCACAGCCTCGTCGCCTTGGGTGGTCGTCATCGCTCCTGCCGTCGTAGTGCTCGCGGACATCCTCTCTCCGGTATCGCTCTCGGTGGCGCACCCGCCGATTCCCACTACCGCGGCGAGCGTGAGGATCAGGATGACCAAGGCGGCGGCCAGCCATCCCCTGCGGACTCGGATACTGCTCATGGTTTTCCCCCCGCGTCGAAATCCTGTCGCCCCTGTGACGCCGAGGGATGAAAGTCAGTTCCGCTACAGCCGGTGGGCCAGATATCCCTGGAGCAGGCCGTAGCAGCCGGTGAGCATCATGTCTCCATGAAGCGAGGCGTCGACGAGGGGCAGACCCATGGAGGCGAAACGTCGCCGCCGTGGCCCGGTGACCACTATCTCCACAGAGGCCAGGTCGAACGGCTGCGAGACCGGCAGCACGCCATGCCCTCCGTCCGCGAACACCTCCACGCTCTCCAGGTTCCCGGCGGCGAAACGGCGGATGTAGGCCTCCATCTGCTCGGGATCCAAAGCGGATGTGTGATGCTCGAACAGCCCGTCGATGCTCTCGTGGTCGACAAGCGCCGCCAGGGTGTGGCCATTGCCGAAGTTGATGGCAAGACAGGGAGTGGTCGACGCGGCGAGTCCAGCGCCCCATAGAGCGGCCGGGCCGGTATCTCCGACCACCAAGGGAAGGCTCGGATCGATGAGACCGGCCACGGCCGCCATGCGCGTGAAATGCGGGGGAATGTGAGCGGGATCGTAGAACAGGCGTTCCAGACGACCGGTCGATGCCAGAGCCTCGGTGAGTTTCTCGAAACGGAAGACACGGTCGCTGACCCCGGCGGGCGCCCGGCCATGATCTTGAACCGCCACCGCGCAGCCGGCCGGAGTCGCGGGCTCACCCACCAAGGACAGCGCCCGCACCAGTTCGGCGAAGCGCACGTCGCCTGACCGCACGCGCACGGCTTCGCGGAGTCGCGTTCCCCGCAGGCCAGGAGCGCCGATTTCATCGGACTCGACCACCGTCACCCCCATGGCCGCCACCGTCTCCAGATCGTCGTCGAAACTGCCCGCGGCCGACGGGGTGGCGAAGAAGGGTAGTCCCTGAGCCACGTGTCGCCTCATAGCCGCCATGTTCGGGCCCCCGCCCATGAGCGGCCCCTCGAACAACACGGGCAGGCCCAGTCGAGTGGCCTCGTCGATCTCGGCCGCCGCCACCCGGGTGGCGGACGGCACAATGAGGTGGGTCTGGTTCTCGCCCTCAGCAGTGGGATCCCACAGGAGAACATCGGTGGTCCCGCAGCCCACGTCCATCGCCAATACCTTCCCGGCAGCTTTCACAGCAGCCACCAGCCGGACAGTCGCGCCGATAGCCATCCGAATTGCCCTCCGATGAGGAGGGCGCCGTACAACACCAGGATGATCCCGCAGATGATCTGAATGATCCGCAGATGGCGCCTCACCCTGGAGAAGGCGCGCAGAGCGCGTCCCACGAAGAACCCCGATATCAGGAACGGAATCCCCAGTCCCAACGAGTAGACGAATAGAAGCAATGCTCCGCTGGCGGGGTCGCTTCCCGAGGCGGCCATGGTCAGGATCGAGGCTAGGACCGGACCGACGCATGGTGTCCATCCGAACGCGAAAGCCACGCCCATGATGAAGGCCCCGGCCGGGCCCCGAGGCACCTTGCCGAGCAGCGGCCGCACGTCCCTCTGCATGAAGCCGGGCGCGGACAGCCCGGCGATGATCGCCCCAAGCACGATGAGCAGCGCCCCCGAGACGATCTGGAGCACCCGTTGGTTGGCCACCAGTACGCCGGCGAAGGAAAAGCCCGCCCCCAACACGGTGAACACGAAGGAGAAGCCGAGCACGAAGGCAACGGTGCTCAGCACAACACGCCGATCGCCTTTCTGCAGTTCCTCGACGCTCAAGCCGGAGACGAAGGAAAGATAGGCGGGAAGCAGCGGAAGGACGCAGGGGCTGAGGAAGCTTGCCGCCCCTCCCACCAGCGCTACGAGGAAGGCGGTGACCCCAAGGTCAGCGGGTAAGGTCATCCACCAAGCTGGAAAGATCCGCGGCCGTGATCCCGCCGACGATGGTCTTGGCCACGCGGCCCTCGGAGTCGACCACCACCATGGTGGGGATGGCCCGCACGCCATATCGGGCGGCCACGTTATCCGGATCGAGCATCACGGGGAACGTGTACCCGCCCTGGGCCACGAACCCCCGCATGGCATCCTCGCCGTCGTTCACGGCCACCACCAGCAATCCTGCTCTCTCCGCTTCGTCTCGATAGAACCTATCGAGTTCGGGCGCCTCCGCCCCGCAGGACCCTCACCAGCTCGCCATGAAGGCCAGCACCAGGGGCTTGCCCCGGTACTCGCTCAGGGAGACGTTCGCCCCATCGAGGGTGACACCGGAGAAATCGGCCGCTGCGCGGGCCGAGCCACCGGTGGTGGTGCTCGAGCCGCATCCTAGGGACGGCACCGCGAGCAGCACCACGATGAGCGCCATGATGGCCGCGGTGGCAACCAGTCTCGGACGCCCCGCGGCACCGGCCGTCACCGCGCTGCTTGGCCTGCGAGCACGGCCGAACCTCCGTGTGATACCAGTGCTCACAGCCCTAGCCACCGCTCTTGCCCACGCCGGACGCGGGCGCCGTCGCTGCCAGCGCGGGGCCTTTGCCGGTCGCGGCCGGGCGGAGCCGGCCACGAGTCTCGAACCACCACATGCCCCCTATCCCGATGAAGAAGAGCGCGACGCTGATCCACTGCTGCGAGGTCAGCCCCAGGGCCACGGGCTCGTTGGTACGGATGAACTCCACCAGAAACCGCTCCACTCCCGCGAGAAGCAGGTAGGCGAACATGAGAGGGCCCTCGCGCTTGAACCGAGGGGCGATGACCCACACGAGGAGCGCGAAGATGACCAATGAAGCCGCGGTCTCGTACAGCTGGGTGGGATGCACTTTTACCGTGGTGGGTGGGAGACCGTTCGGGAACGACATCCCCCAGGGCAGATCGGTAGGCACCCCATAGTCGTCACCGCGGAGAAAGCAGCCCAGCCGGCCCACCGCATAACCCACAGCCACCGCTGTGGCCCCGGAATCCATCACGATCGCCAACCGTTGCTTGGAGAGGAGCGTTACGATGACTACGGCAATGATCGCGCCGAACAACCCGCCGAACCACACCAGGCCGCCGCCATTGAGCAGATTGCCCGGCCACTCCGCAGGATGGAGGATGAGGTAGTGGATCTTGGCCCCCAGCAAGCCGCCGACGACGGCCGCGATGAGGAGACCATAGATGAAGTCGGGCTTGATGCCCCGTTTCTTGAACTGCCAGTGTCCGACGAAACCGGCGGCGATGAACGCCAGGGCCATCATCACCCCGAACGAGTTCATGGTGAAGCTGCCGATATGGAACAGCTCGGGGTACATTCAGCTCCTTTGCGTCGTCAGCACCGCCGGACGAGTCCGGCGCCGCTCTCTGGCAAGCGGCGCGGCGCGCAGATTATCTCACGCCGGTCGATACCGGTGCATGCGGAGTCGCCCGAGCTTGCTCTGGGACCGCACGGGTCCCGCTACTGGGCTCAGCTGAAGCCTGGCCTGGGGGAACAACGATTCGGCTCGCATCTGCCGGTGTCGACACAGGACGGAGCCGGCGAACCGAGGCCGATCACGCCCCCAAACCCGGTGAAGCGCTGCTCCACCTCGCGCCCGCCGCAGTCCGGACACACTTTGGCATCGTCTTTTAGAAACCCACGCACGAACACTTCGAACTCGCTACTGCACGAGCGGCACTTCAGATCGTAGGAAGCCATCAGGCTTCGCCTCCCCCATCGTCGGCAAATGGCGCCACCCCCAGGGCAGCGAGCTGGTCTTCGGCCCAGTAGACGCTGATCGCGGCCGGAGCCTTGACCTCATCGCCCACCAGCACCAGCGGCGTCCGCCGACCCTCGGCGATCGCACCGGCCAAAGCCGGGAAGTCCTCGAGTTCGGGGTCATCCGCATCAACGTAGCGAAGGGGGCGTTCGCCCTTCATCTGGCTGCCGAGATCCTGATTCAGATATCCGACTATCTCTTCCAGAGACAGCGTGGGTCGTCAGCCGCCGCCGGTCCGCCAGGCGTCCATCCGCCTCGAACCCACTATAACTAGATGCGCCGCAGGGTCACTCATGGGCTATCTCTCACTTCTGCCGCTCTCTCGCGAGCCGCACTTCTGTCAAACCGGGCTCTCTCAAGCCAAGCCGAACTCTTTCTCGTAGTCTTGCTGGCTGCGGGCGCCGATCAACTGCGTCTTGAGCGTGCCCCCGTCGAACAAGATGACCGTAGGGATACTCATGATCCCGTACCGCGCCGCCAGTTCTTGGTTCGCGTCGACGTTCACCTTGACGACGCTCACCTTGTCGCTGTGATCAGAAGCCAGCTTCTCGAGCACCGGACCCACCATTCGGCACGGACCGCACCAGGGAGCCCAGAAGTCGGCCACCACAGGCACCGTGGACGTGGATACTACCTGGTCGAACTCCTGCGTGTTGACTTCCTGCACTGTCCCACCGCTCATGACATTCTCCTTAATGTTGCGAGCCGGCCGATCGGCCCTCTTCCTATCTTAGCCGACGGGGTTGACCCGCGGCGCGTTTGCGGCCGCCGATCACAACACCCGTTCCGTATATACCCCATGGGGTATTTTAGCAGACACGCAGGTTGTCCACCAGGACTCCAGGCCGCCTGCGACCGAACGGGTACTCCCGTGTGTTGTTACCCCTCAGCTCAATCCGCTAATCTATCTGCGGCAATCAGAGCAGCCAGGGGAGGCTATCACCATGAGACTCACCTACTACGGCCATGCTTCCTTCCTCGTCGAGACCGCGGACGGGACCCGAGTGATCCTAGACCCGTACCGGCACGGGGCCTTCGATGGAGCGGTCGGGTATGGCCCCATCGACGAACCCGCCGATGTAGTGGTCGCGACCCACGCTCACGACGACCACGGGGCCGTCGATACTATCCCTGGGGATCCGCTCGTGTTCGTCCATCCTGCTTCTGAGACCGTGGGGTCGGTGCGGATAACCGGCGTCGACGTGGCCCATGACGAAGCCGGGGGCAGCAAACGGGGCCGGAACACCGTCGTGATCCTGGATGATGGCGATATGCGTTTAGTCCATCTGGGCGACCTCGGCCACACGCTTGACGCCGCTGCCGTGCAGGCCATCGGCAGAGCGGACATCCTCCTCGTCCCGGTGGGAGGCTTCTTCACCATCGACCATGACCAGGCGGCTGCCGTGGTGGAGGCGCTTGATCCGCGCATCGTTATCCCGATCCACTACAAGACCAGCAAGGCCGGATTCCCTATAGCCGGCGTGGATCCGTTCCTGGCCAC
>JAZDLO010000095.1:0-12543 GCA_043801935.1 bacterium | reverse complement strand
AAAAGGCGCAGGTCGTTCACTCCGTGCTTTAGCATGGCGATCCGTTCTATGCCCATGCCGAAGGCGAAGCCGGAATAGACCTCGGGATCGTAATCGACAAAGCCGAACACGTTCGGATCGACCATACCGGCTCCTAGTATCTCGAGCCAACCGCTCTTCTTGCATAGGCGGCACCCCGCCCCGTCGCACATCATGCAAGACACGTCCACCTCCACCGAAGGCTCGGTGAAGGGGAAGAAGTGGGGACGCAGGCGGACGCTCCGGCCGGACCCGAACATGGCCCGGGCAAAAGTCTCCAGAGTCCCCTTCAGATCGGCGAGCGTGATGTGTTCGTCGACGACCAATCCCTCCACCTGATGGAACATGGGAGTGTGGGTGGCGTCCGAGTCGCGGCGATACGCTCTGCCAGGGACGATGATATGGACCGGAGGGCGCTGCTTCTCCATCGTCCGCACCTGCACCGGCGAAGTGTGGGTGCGCAGGACCACATGCTCGCTGACGAAGAACGTGTCGTGAAGGGAGCGGGCCGGGTGATCGGCGGGAGTGTTGAGGGCCTCGAAGTTGTAGTACTCGGTCTCTACCTCCGGGCCGTCGGCGATCTCATACCCCATCCCGGTGAAGATGTCCTCGATCTCGCGCTGGGTCTGGGTGACCAGATGAAGGTGCCCCAAAGGCGAGCGCCATCCGGGCAGGGTGATGTCTATCCCCTCTTTCTCGAGCCCGTCCATCAACTCTTGGGTCTCCAGATCGGCCCGGCGGGCTTCGACCGCGGCCTCCAGCTCGCGGCGGATAAGATTACCCACCCTTCCTACCTCGGGACGCTCATCAGCAGGTAGCTCGGGGATCCTGCGCAGAAGGAGCGCCAGATCAGCCTTGCGCCCCAGGAAGCGAACGCGCGCCGCTTCCACGGAAGCAAGGTCGTCCGCCGCCGCGATCGCACGCAGACCCTCGGTGTAGATGCCCCTCAGATCGTCTCTGGAGATCTGCTGAAGAACGGGGTCGTTCCCTGTGATGGCTCCTCCTTCCAAGCGCTCAATGCTAACGGACGGCTCTGCTATTTGCCAGAAGGCCCTTGGCCGAGCTCGTAGAGAAGTATAGTGCCGGCCATGGCCACGTTGAGAGAGTCGAAACGGCTTTGGGGGATGGTCACAGGCCGCCCGAACCCCCACTCGACGCCCGGCCCGCTCCGCTCGGCGCCCAGGATAATAAGAGCGCCTCCGTCAAGACGTAGCCTGCGCACGTCCTCCCCCCGGTGAGGATCGGCGACCAGCACCTCCGGCCTCCTGCCCCCCGCATCCGCGTGGCGATCGACTCTCGCCTTGAGGTCGGCCGCCGTCACCTCGGTCACGATCGGGACCAGGAACTGCGCCCCCATACCTCCGCGCATCGCCTTCGGGCCGTAGGGATCGGCCGTTCCGGGGGAGCAGACGACGCCTCCGGCCCTGAACGCGGCGCAGCTGCGTACCAAAGTGCCGACATTCCCCGGATCGCCCACCCCGGCCAGTACTACGGTCACGCGTTCTCCCAGGTCCAGGTCGCCCAGGTTCCAGCCCGGCTCCGGACAGATGAAGATCACATCGGCTGACCCGCCCAGGGAGCTGGCGTAGCCAAGGGTCTCCTCGTCACACACCCCGATGTCCACTCCGGTCGCCCCCGCGTGCTCGCTGAGGGCGGCCCGTTGCAGGAGGAGGGGAGGCAGTTGGGCGACCAGCTCGGCTCGCACCAAGACGTCGCGCACGTCGGCTCCTGCGTCCACGGCGGCGCGCAGAAGATCCATGCCTTCCCCCACGAGCAAGCCTCGCTCGCGACGGTGCTTCTTCTTCTGCAGCTTGCGCGCCAGTTTGACGCTGTGGTTCTGCCGCCCGGCGATGTCGCGGATCACGGTGCGTTCTCCGCCCGAGGGCAGCAGAGGCGAGTCTAGCTCGCCCCCAGGGCCTCTTTGGCCCGCGCCGCTATCTGAGCGAACACCTCAGGCTCGCGCACGGCCAGATCGGCCAGCATCTTGCGGTCGACTTCGATCTGAGCCTCTTTGAGGCCATGGATGAACTGGTTGTAGCTGAGACCATGCTCCCTGGCCCCGGCGTTGATGCGCGTGATCCACAGCCGCCGGAACTCGCGCTTGCGCGCCCGGCGATCGCGATAGGCGTATGTGCCCGACTTGATGAGCTGTTCTTTGGCCCGCCGGTACGAGGATTTCTTAAGCCCCCAGTACCCTTTGGCCTCCTCGAGCGTCTTGCGGCGCTTCTTGTGCGCGCTGACACTCCTCTTTATTCTGGGCATGGGTCTGTCCTCCTAGCGGCCCAGAAGCGAGCGGAGCCGGTTGGTGTCTGGGGGGCTGGCCTGAAGCGCTTTGCGCAGCTTGCGCTTGCGATTGGCCGACTTCTTGGTGAGTAGATGGCTGCCGAAGGCGCGTCGCCTCATGAGCTTGCCGGTGGCGCTCAGCTTGACGCGCTTCTTCGCTCCTTTGTGAGTCTTGTTCTTGGACATGCTTTTCCCTTCATCCACACGCGAACGGACTTCGAGCACCGGACCATCGCCGGCATCGCGCCCAAAGAGAGGCGCGATCTGTAGAGCCCGCGAGCTAGCCCCGCTTGGGCACCAGCATCATGACCATGTTCCGGCCGTCGAGGTTGGGCTCGGACTCCACCTCGCCGATATCGGCCAGATCGTCGGCCATACGGCGGAGGAGTCTCTCCCCCAGATGAGGGTGGACCAACTCCCTGCCTCGGAACATGATAGTGAGCTTGACCTTGTCTCCCTTTTTGAGAAAACGCTCCACGTGACCCTTCTTGGTGTCAAAATCGTGGTCGTCGATCTTAGGCCGCAGCTTGATCTCCTTGATGCTGATGGTCGTCTGCCGCTTGCGCGCTTCTTTAGCTTTCTGTTCCTGCTCGTACCTATACTTGCCGTAATCCATCACCTTGCAGACCGGCGGGCTGGCCATGGGCGCCACCTCGACGAGGTCGAGATTCAGTCTGTCGGCGTAGGTCAACGCCTCCGGCACTCCCACGATCCCCACTTGCTCGCCGTCCGGCCCGATCAGTCGGACCGTCTCTGCGCGGATCTTCTCGTTGATGCGAACGATATCGGCTATGTTGCCCTGCACCTCCCCCGGTGCTACCGGTTAGAGACCATTCTTAACACGCAAAAAAGCGGTGAGACCACCGCTCTCCCATGCTGCTGCCCGACGCCTTGCCGGCCCGCGAACTACTATGGCTTGACCCCGGCGCCGATGAGGCACGGGGTGGGAAGGGTGGCTTCCTCTTTATGCAATCCGGAAGTATAGCCCAACAACCGTTCAGGCTCAAGAACCAAGGCCTCTCTCTGGAGGGGTCTCGCAGACGGCGGGCGGCCCAATGGTGGAGCCGGTCGCCGGTAGGCTGCATTTCTCGGCGATGACCGAGACCGCTTCGGCGAGGGCGAGCGGCTGAGTGTTCTTGCTACCGCGGGCGCGCAGCGTGATGGAGCACTGATCCACTTCGCGGTCACCCACCACCAGCATGAACGGCACTTTCTGCACCTCTCCGTCGCGGATCTTCTTCGACACAGACTCCGCTCGCAGGTCGACGTCGACCCGCAGACCGGCACCCTGGAGCGCCGACCTGACTTCGGCCGCGTAGGCGGCATGACGGTCCGCCACCGGTACGACCACGGCCTGGACCGGCGCCAACCACGCAGGCAGGGCGCCGCCGTAGTGCTCCAATAAGATGGCCAGGAATCGCTCGATGCTCCCAAGGACTGTGCGATGGATCATCACCGGCCGGTGGCGCAGGTTGTCCTCCCCCACGTAGTCGAGGTCAAGGCGCTCCGGCATGGCGAAGTCGACCTGGCAGGTGGCGCACTGCCAGGTGCGCCCCATCACGTCCTCGATGTGGAAGTCGATCTTGGGACCGTAGAAAGCGCCATCACCCGGATTGAGGGAGTACGGCAAGTCCGCCCGCTCCAGGGCGGCTGCCAGGGCATGCTCGGCGGTCTCCCACATGACGTCACTGCCGATGGACTTCTCCGGGCGAGTGGAGAGCTCGACGTGCACTCGGTCGAAGCCGAAGGTCTTATACATGCGCCGGATCAGCTCAATGACCGCCAGTACCTCGTCCTCCACCTGCTCGGGCAGGCAGTAGATGTGGGCGTCGTCCTGGGTGAACAGCCGCACCCGGAACAGCCCGTGGAGCACTCCAGACATCTCGTGCCGATGGACCAACCCCAGCTCGGCCATGCGCAGGGGGAAATCGCGATACGAATGCTGTTCGCTCTTGTAGATCAGTGTGCCCCCGGGACAGTTCATCGGTTTTACCGCGAAATCGACCTCGTCGATGCAGGTGAGATACATATTGTCTTTGTAGTTCTCCCAGTGGCCCGACCGCTCCCACAGAGTCCGCTCCAGCATGATGGGGGTCTTGGTCTCTTCGTAGCCGGCGGCCACGTGCTCGCGCCGCCAGTAGTCGAGCAGCGCGTTGATGACCCGCATCCCCTTGGGATGGAAGAAGGGGAATCCCGGACCTTCCTCGTGGAAACTGAACAGACCCAGCTCCCGGCCCAGCCGGCGATGGTCCCGTTGGCGGGCCATTTCGAGTCGCTGTAGATACTCCTCCAGTTCCTTCTTGCTGGGAAAGGCCGTGCCGTAGATGCGGGTCAGCATGGTGTTGTCGCTCTTGCCTCGCCAATAGGCGCCCGCGACCGACAGGAGGCCCACAGCGCCGATGCGGCCGCTGCCCGGGACATGGGGGCCTCGGCAGAGATCGAGAAACCCGCCTTGTCGATAGACACTGATGATGGAGTCATCGGGGAAATCGCGGATGAGTTCCAGCTTGTAGGGCTCGTCGGCGAACAGGGCAAGAGCCTCTTCCTTGCTTACTTCGCGGCGCTCGAAGGGTGCATCGAGGGCAAGGAGGCGCTGTATCTCCGCGGTCAGCCGGGGAAGATCGTCCTCTCCCACCGGTTGAGGGAATTCGAAATCGTAGTAGAAGCCGTCCTTGATCGCGGGGCCGATGGCGACCTTGGTGCCGGGGAACAGGTGCGTAGCTGCTTCAGCCAGGAGGTGCGCAGCCGAGTGGCGGATGACCTCGAGGCCTTCGGGGGAGGCGGCGGTGACGATGGCCACGTGATCTCCGTCGCCCACAGGAGTGCCAAGGTCGACGACCTGCTCTCCGATCTTTGCCGCGACGGCAGCCTTGGCCAGGCGCGGACCGATGCTGTCGGCGACGTCGGCCGCCGTCGCCCCTTCGGCGACATCCAGATCTGATCCGTCCGGGAGCAGTACCTTCATGGACCCTCGCAAGAAAGGTGTGGCGGAACGGCACTGAAACGAGTGGGCGCTATAGGATTTGAACCTATGGCCTCTTCCGCGTCAAGGAAGCGCTCTCCCCCTGAGCTAAGCGCCCATCAGGGCCGTCATGATACAGCCGTCATTCGCGGCTGGCAAGACGGTCGGGCTTAGTAGTACACATCCACCCTCATCCCAACCGGTAAGAGCGGATACAAGACGTCCATCGTGACCACGGAGACGCGCACGCACCCGTGGCTTGCCGGATACGGCGGCACCGAATACGAACCGTGGATGGCATAACCCCCTCGGAAGTAGGCCGGCTTGTAGAGCATCCCGAGGTAGCTCTGACGCCAATACGGCAACTTCCTCTCCACCGCAAAGGTGCCTGTGGGAGTGCGCCAGCCCGAACGCCCGCTGGCAATGGGAACGGTTCTCTCGACAATGCCGTCGGCGACCACGAAGAGCACCTGCCGGCTCAGGTCGATCTCGACCCGATCACCCCCGGCCATCTTCCTCGCGGCCGGACGGTCCCCGGTGACCAGACGGCTCCATATGCCGGCCGAGGCCACTCCAGTCCGGTCGAGACCCTCGACTTTCTGAAACGCCATCACGGCCTCGGCAGTGCGGGAGTCGAAGACGCCGTCGACCGCGCCTGGGTCATATGACAGGGCGGCGAGCCTGCCCTCCATCCATCCCACCAAGGGTCCCCGGTCTCCCTCTCTTGTTGTCGGGTACGCCGTCTCGGCCGGGGCGAGCGGCGCAGGTTCGAGGCGGGCGGAGGGTGTCGCCCCGAGAGCGGCCCACAATACTCCGGCAGCCTGGGCCCGGGTCAGGTTGAGAAAGGGATAGAACCGGGAGTCTTCGAAGCCCGAGACCACTCCCAGACGATAGGCATCGGCCACCGCAGCGCGATGTACCGGCGCGATGGCTGCTCGATCCTTGAAGCCCTGCAGCCACATAGCGACCTCACCCTCGCCGGTAAGCAGCTCGGCGCCGGCTTGCGGGCCGGCTTCCGTACTAGCTTCCGCGCCAGGTTCCGTTTTGACGCCCCGGCCAGCGGCGTAGGCGCGCATGACGAGAGTGGCCGCTTGCTGGCGGGAGAGCTCGGCTTCCGGGGCGAAGACCCCGTTGGCGCTTCCCTGTACCAAGCCGGCCTCGTATAGCGCCCCCACCGCTCCCGCGAACCAGTCCCCTGGGAGGACGTCGATGAAGGCGGCATTGTACACAGGCGTGAGATCCAAGAGTGCGGCCATCATGGAGGCGAACTGAGCCCTCGTCACGGGAGCGTACGGTCTGAAACTCCCATCGGGATAGCCACCGATGACGCCCTGAGTCGCCAGAGCTTCTACCGGGGAGTAGAACCAGTCCGTCTGGTTCACGTCGACGAAGGCCTGGGCTCGGGCCTCGGATACCGAGGGTCCGAGGAGAATGAACAGAGCCGCCGCCAGCATCGCAGTCCCGAAGAGCAGGAGCGACCTCAAGCAGGTCAGCGCCTTGGTGGACGATATGGTTTGATCGTTGCGGCGCGATGGCCTCATGGGGAGCTTTGTTCCGCCGAGCAAGCGTTCTTCAAACCAGACGACACCCGGCGGGCAGGCAGGGCCGGGCACTCGCCCCGGCGCCGGGGCCGGCGCGACCCAAGCAACAGATGCCAAACCCGTCCAGCGAGCTGTACATACAGCATATATTTACCGCCTGTCTTGCATCATGACGATCGGCCTAGGACGGCCTTCAGGCGATCATCCGCCCTATCTCTCGTAGCATCGCCAGGATCTCTTTGGGTAGGGTAGGCGGCTTCTTCCCTACGGCGTAGCATCCCCAGATCATCAGAGAGACCCGCTCGATGACCTCGGCTGTGCTCGCCGCGTGGCGCAGGCTGCTGGCCGCCACTACCAACCCATGGTTCTGCAGGAACACTGCCATGCCGTCGCCTATGGCGTCCCGGACGGCAGCCGCCAATTCCTGGCTGCCGGGCACGAGGAACGGCACCCGGGGGATGTCGGACAGGAAGGCTGCCTCGGTGCTAATGGGGAGGAACGGGATATTGGCCATCATCAGGATGGTGGCGTACGTGGCATGCGCGTGAATCACGGCCTCCACGTCGGGCCGCGCCTTGTAGATCTCGCAGTGGACCTGCCGCTCGCTGGAAGGGGCCAGTGCGTCAGGGTCTAGTGCGTTGCCCTCGAGATCGATGCGGACCATCATCCCCGGGCTCAGTTGCCCCTTGTAGAGTTGGCTGGGGGTGATCAGGACCTCGCTCGAGCCGGGGATCCGGGCGCTGACGTTTCCGCCGGTCGCCGTGATGAGCTGTCCTGCAAGCATCTCTTCGGTGATCCGGGTCATCTCCTCGCGCAAAGCTGCAGCTACCCCGGATGCCGCTCGGCCCAAGTTCGGCGCTAGGGCGGGGCCGGCAGCCATAGCCGGGGCGGTGGCCACGGTGGCGGGGGCCTCAGTGGTGGGGGCGACCGATGTTGCGCCCAGGTCGAGGCCGCCCGCGTCTTCCCGCGCACCCGAGTACAGCCGGATCAGTTCCCCCTGGATCCTTTGCATACCCATAGCCAACCGGACGTCGCCACTGAAGGAGAGCTTCCCTGTCATTGCAGCCTTGTTACCACTGAGGCGGCCGGTGAGGATCCCGTCCAGCGTCTCGGCTTTGGCCTTCATCCGCACCTCGGCCCGCTGCGCCGGTGCGCCGAGACCGGTGATCACCCTGCCATCGCGGAAACCGATGTAGAACTCGAGCCCGAGATCGTTGATGAAGTAATGCGAGTCGACCGTATGCTTTGCAGCGAACTCGATGAGCGCAGAGTCGCCCTCCGCGCGACCCACGAACAGCCGAAGGATCCGCTCCATCTGGGTCTTCGGTGAACAGCTCTTCTCTTCGTCCGGCCCCATCTCCCTGAATACTCCTTCGGGCGGGCCGGTGTTCTCGAGTGATGCTTTCGGACCCGGCTGGTGCATGACTATCTCCTGTTGCAGGTCGCTCACTGCCGGCCCAGCTCCCGCTACCAGGGCGGCCACGGTAACTGCGTCCACCGGAACCTGAGGGCGGTTCCAGTCAAATCCTATCAGGGCCTCCGGGTTGAGCACGTTGAGCGGCAGCCGGCCTTCGACCATGCGTTTTAGCTCGCCGGCCACGATCATCCCCTGATGGGTGGCCACATCCGTTGTATTTCCGCCCACATGCGGAGTAGCGATGACATTCGCGAGTGACAGGAGAGGGTCGTCGGCTCCCGGAGGTTCAGTGGCGAACACGTCCAGAGCCGCCCCGCCCAAGTGTCCAGACTGAAGTGCTGCCAGCAAGGCGCCCTCGTCCACGAGGGCCGCCCGAGCGGTGTTGATCAGCCACGCACCCCGTTTCATCCGAGCCAGCTGTTCCGCGCCGATCATCCCTCGTGCACCATCCGTGGCAGGCGCGTGCAAACTGACTATGTCGCTTTCGGCGAGGAGCTCGTCGAGGCCGGCGGGCTCTCCCCCCACGCCGCGGATGTCTTCGGCGCTGAGGTAGGGATCGTAGACGAGGAGGCGGGCCCCGAAGGCCTGCGAGCGGCGGGCCACCGCGCGCCCCACCGCCCCTAGGCCGACCAGTCCGACCGTCTTGTTCCACAGCTCGCACCCTTGAAGTTCGCCGTAGGCTTGGCCCTGGCGACCCATGTCACCCGCTTCCCCGCCCGGCCGGCGAAGGAATGCGTTAGCCTCGACCATCTTTCTTGAGAGCATCAGCATGAAAGCCAACGTGAGATCGGCGACCGAGTCCGCGTTCCGGCCGGGGGCGCACAAGACCGGGATGCCGAAGGCCGAGCAAGCAGCCAGGTCCACATTCACCGCTCTGCCCCGGCAGGCCGCGATGACCCTGAGGTCCGGCAGCTTCGAGAGCGCCTCCGCGTCGACGATGTCGACCTCGGTGATGAACACGTTGAAGCCTTGGAGCTCTTCCACCAACTCGTCACCCGTCAGGAGCCGCAGGGCCTCGCGGTAGCTCGCGTAGGTGACTTCCCCCAGGCTTCTCAGCTCTGCCAAGCTCGTCTCGTCCAAGTCTGCCGTAGCCAGGATCCTGAGCCGCTCCGGCCGCTCCCAGCCCGTCTCCGGCTCAGGTGGTTCGCTCATCATCGCCTGCAGCGCGACGTTGGCCGCGACCGAGTCGGCTGGAATCCGAGCTTCGCGAAGCCTCTGCCATTCGCGGCAATACTCACCGTAAAGGCGGGCTCGCTCGGGCTCGGGGCTGAGTCGCTCCAGGCGAGACAGGCGATCGGCCCCGTCGGCGAGATCCGAAAACACCCCTACCGCCGTCCCGGCGCAGATCGCCGCCCCAAGCAGGCTGGCTCCAGGCTGCACGGAGACCGACACGGGAAGCCCGAGCACGTCACACGCCAGCTGCGTCCACATCCTGGAGCGAGTCATCCCTCCGGCCATGCGGACCTCCGGATGCTCTTCCTGTGCTACCGAAAGGAGCTGCTCCATGTTGGCTTTGAGCGAATAGGCCATGCCTTCGAGGATCGAACGGACTATGTCGCCGCGCCGGGACTCCGGGCTTCCCGCACCCAGGTGGGTAAGACAGAGGCTCCCTATGGGCAGCGACATCTCCCGCGCGTTCATCACCCCAGCCCCTAGCGAGGAAAGCATCCCGCCCGCACCGGGACGGGACCGGGAGGCCTCGGCCAGCAACATCGGTAATCTGTCCGATCCTTCGGGATAGAGGAGGCGGGCGAACCATTCCAACGTTTCCCCCATGGCCCCGGCGTTGCTCTCCAGGACCCAAGAGCCGGGTATCACGTGGTGACCGGTCCAGGTCCGTGCCCCCGCGTCGACCGCAGCGCGAGAAGTCACCAGCTGCAGCGGAGTAGTGCTGCCTGCGATCACCCCTAGCTGGCCGGGAGTCACCACGCCTTCCCCAAGCAGGCCGCATTGAGTGTCGGCGCCGCCCACCGCTACCGGTGTTCCGGGGATCAACCCCAGATGCTCGGCGGCAGCGTCGGTAAGCGTGCCCAGCAGCGTTCCCGACTGACGGACATGAGGGAAGATGCCGCGCGGAAGTCTCATATGGTCGATGAGATCCCAAGCCCAGTCCCCTGTCGCCAAATCGAGCAACATGGTCCCGCCGGCCTGGGAAGGATCGGTGGACGTTTCCCCGGTCATCTTGAAGCCTATCCAGTCGCTCAGGCTGAAGACGACGCTCGTGCGCGCCAACACCTCGGGCGCGTTTTGGGTCAGCCAATCCAAGCGCGGCGCCATGAAGATCGGCGAGGGCCAATGACCGGTCCGCTCATTGAACACCCAGCCCTGGTCGTCGACCAGCCTGACGGCTTCACTCGCGGCCCGAGCGTCTCGATTGGGGACGGCGAACAGCACCCGGCCCCGCTGATCGTTGACCACCATACTGAACCTCATGCCGGTGGCAGCGATCCCCTGAACCTGAGCCGCCTGGGCGCCGACGCTGCTAAGAGCGCCGCGGACGCTCTCGCCAACGAGTCGCCAGCACCGGTCGGTGTCGAGGTCGAAAGCGAAAAAGCCGGCGCCGACTGCCGCTTTGGGCTCCCATGCGCGCGCGACCGTGGTGACCCTTCCGCTCTCGATCTCCACGAGCGAGCAGCGGACACTCCGACCCCCGGCGTCTACGCCTACCAGGAACGAGTCCACGTAATCCCCCATACTTTCGAGTAAGCGAACTGCGGAGACCCAGGATGTCACCGAGGGTCCCGCGAGCGCAGCAAGTGACTGCCCCGGCAGGCACTGCGCACACCAAGACCATACCATTTGGAGCGGACCGTAACCCCGCTCGTGTAGGTCCGCAGCACCAGAGACCTGCGGCCACCACTCCAGTCAGCCAGTCGCTCGCAAGCGCACGTGCTCTGACCGTTCTTTGAAAAGTGGACACCAAGTGGACACCAAATCCCACCGATAGCACGTGCCCCGGCCGGCAAAGCCGGTAGCGGCCCATCGGGCTCTCCCCCATGTTGGCAGCGCGCGGCGTCGGGGTCCATAGGTCTTTGGTTGTGGAGACGGTACCTAGTAAGATGGCAATCGGCGACCTACGATAAGACCTACCCTCAGGAGGTACACGTGAGCGAAGTGCAGGTTTCCTGCGCAACCTGTCGTTTTTGGGAAGAGCAGTCCAACCGCTGCCATAGATACGCCCCAAGCCCAACCCTGGGGAACGGCGAATACAGCGACGGACGCCAGAACGCCTCTTGGGCTTTGACCAACGCCGAAGACTGGTGCGGAGACTACGAGTCTACCTGGGAGGAGGAGGACGAGGAGGAAGAGAAACGCGAGGAGGCGCAGGACGAGGAGGCGCAGGACGAGGAGGCGCAGGACGAGGAGTGGGACGCCGATGGCACGCTCAAATGGTCGCCGCCTCCAGCCGCCCCTCCAGCGCAGAGAGGGCTTTTCAGGTGACTCCCAAGCGTAGAGGCCCTCACGACGCTCTGTAAGCCCCTACCTGCACCGCTGCGATAGCCCCGAGGAGTGGTTAGCACCCTCAACTTTGCAGGCCCCTCCTGACCCGATGGACAAGAAGCCCCTGAGACCCTGTGACGGTATCTCAGGAGGCAAAGACCCTCGCAAGCAGGAGAACCCCCGCCGGCGAAGCTGGGAAACGGCAAAGGCTCTGGGGACGCCGTCCGGCCAGAGCCTTGCTGCTCACACAATCGACAGTCACGAGTCAGTTCATTAGCAAATAGCAGAACCCCCGCCGGCGAAGCTGGGAGCGGCCGAAGTAGAATGTTGACGCAACTCCAATTGCCAGCTATTCAGCCGCTTTGGACGCTTGGACAAGCTGAAGCAACGCGTCATTGACCTTGTCTAATTGTTCCTGGGCCTCCGTGCCCGCCTTCATTGCAGCGAGGTAGTTCTTGGCTGCCTCGGTTTCTTGATAGAGTTCATCGGCCTGACAGAAGCCCCTAAAGGCCTCGACCAGCTTCTGGTGCAACGCGGCAAGCTCTGGAGGGGGTTTTAGTTGCTCTAGGTTGGCTAGGTCTTCGACTGCACGCTCAACGTCTTTGCGGTAGCTCGAGTCATCGGAATCAGGGTAGCCTTCCTCGTCGTATCCAGTCGCTGGAGGAGTGCTGATTGCGAGATCGTCAGCCCACGTGAGAAGAGAATCCCGATAGTCGTCCCATGCGCCGCTGTTGTCCGCGGATGTTGTTGGGGCAGATCTTGTTGGGGCAGATGTTGTTGAATCTTCTTGGCCGCTGCCCGTCGACGTTCCTGATCCGCATCCCACTATCGCAAGCGCCGTAGCCAGGATAAGCGTAAGGACCCCGAGCCTCACTCGCATT
>JAZDLO010000091.1:0-12941 GCA_043801935.1 bacterium | reverse complement strand
TGCTGATGGTCCTCTCGGGCTTGGGGCCGACTTCGGCTGCCTTCGCCGCCGAGCCGACTCTCGGTGCTGCCGACACCTTCTGGGCTACCGCCTGGAATACCGGCCTGTACCGCCACGTCGAGGCTACCGTTGCCTATGTTGGCGAGCATTCCGTCATCTACGTCGAGAACGGGCATCCGGTGGCCCCGGTCACCGTTTCTCAGCTGGGTGATGAGTTCGACTCCCGAGTGTATCCCCAGCTCACTGCGGCCCTGGGGGCCGAGCCCAATCCCGGTATCGATGGCGACCCCCGGGTGGTCATCCTCCTCTATGCTTTCGGCGATCCTGCGTATTCCGGCTATTTCTCGCCCGCCGATATCGCCCCGGTCCCGGACGAGACCCATTCCAACCGCCGAGAGATGATCTACCTGGACGTGGGGGCGGTGGCCGGCGAACCCCAGAACGCCGGGTCGCTGGCGGCGCACGAGTTCGCCCACCTCATCGTCTACTATCGTGATTACGTGCTCGACTCGACGCCGGGCCGAGCCGCGGAGCCCTCCTGGCTGATGGAGGGTTTCGCCACCTACGCCGAGCATATCGCCGGATATGATGGCCGTACCAACAGCCTACTCCGCAGTTTCGCCAACGACTCCGACACCAATCTCACCACCTGGCTCGACTACCGCGCCCACTACGGAGCCTCCTATGCCTTCATGAGTTATCTGGCGGTCCGGGAAGGGCAGGACTTCATCCGAGATCTGGTCGACTATCCGGCCGACGGCGTCGCCGGCATCAACCACACCCTGCAGGCGCGGGGAACGTTCGAAACCTTCGACACGCTCTTCAACGACTGGGTGGTGGCCAACTTCCTCGATGGCCGTCTCCCGGAGGTCGCGCCCTACCGCTATCCCGACATCGATGTGTCTGCAAGCCCTCTCACCGTCGCCGGACCGCTTCCCAAGATCGGCTACCAGTACGTGGGCAATTTCGGCGCCGTCTACCTTGATTTCCCCGCCACCTCCCCCGAATCGGTGTTCAGCGTGATAGTGGATGGCCAGGGAGGACCGCCGCTCCGGGCGGCGCTCATCTCGTGGGATTCCAACGGTGTCCAGCCGCCGGGCGTCACCTTCCTGACCCTGGCCGGCGGGGACGGGGGCGTCTCGGTCCCCGCAGGACACGATCGGCACACTCTGGCCGTGTGGGCCCGAGGGGCCGTGGGCGAATCCAGTCTGTATGCCTTTCACTACAGCGCGGCCGCCGATCCGCCCGGCGGCGTCCAGTTCCTGGACTTGGACGCGAACGACCCCTACTTTCCCTACGTGTCCGAACTACTGATGCGGCATGTCATCAGCGGCAAGGAGATCCCTCCCGGATCGGGTCTCTGGTACTTCAAGGGCACCGACAACGTCCTGCGGGCGCAGTTCGCCAAGATGATCATGGAGGCAATCGGGCGCCACACGCTGGCCATCGATAACCTCTATGACCCCACCTTCAGTGACGTCCGCGTCACCTACGACCAGTCCGGCGATCCCCAGGCCTATCCCTACGACTACGTGGAAGAAGCGGCCTCGCTCGGCATCGTCAACGGCTTCGTCGACGGCACCTTCCGTCCTTACAGCCCTATCACCCGGGGACAGTTGGTGCTCATGATCATCCGCGGCGCCTCGGCAGCCGGCAAGCCCCTACCCGCGTACACCGGCGGGGCGACGGTGTTCGTCGACGTCGTCCCCTCCAACCCGATCTACCGGGAGATCATGACCGCGTACGCGGCGGGTATCCTCGGCGGCAGCATCGGCAAGGATGGTCGTCTCTACTTCTACCCGTACTCCTCGGCCAGCCGCAACCATGTAGCCAAGATGACGGCAAACCTCATCAACATCATGGACAGCAGCGCCGCTACCGCGTCCGGTCAGTCCGGGCCCTGACGCGCGCCTCCTGCCCTACGCCGCCGGGCTTGGCGCGCGCCCGCCTCGGCACGGCTCGATCTTCGGCGCAGGGCGATGTCGTAGCCGCCGGCACCGTTCCATCGTTTATCATAGGAATGAGTATGGTCAAGCTCCGCCGCCCACACGTGCCCTCTCGGGAACCTGCCACCGACGCCAGGGGCGGCGCGCATCAGGATCTTCCCGGTGAGGCCGCCGTCGCCGAGGGTGGGGCCGCGACCCGGGATGCAAGCGTGACCGTCAGCCGCGACGAGGGCAAGGCCGCGGCCGTCGATGGCGACGGCGCCGCGGATGTGACCGCCCTCCTCCCCGACGTCCAGGCTTCCGAACAGGACCGCCGGCGCGAACGCCGCCTGGTGGAAGCCGCCTGCCGCGGTGAGAACTCCGCCATAGAAGCCCTCTATCGCACTCACTTCGACACCATCTATCGCTATGTGCTCTACCGCGTGGGCTCGTCCTCGGCCGCCGAGGACGTCACCAGCCAGGTGTTCCTCGGGATGGTGCGGGGGCTGGGCCGCTATCGGGATGAGGGTAAGCCTTTCGTGGCCTGGCTCTACGGTATCGCCCAGAAACAGACAGCCTTTTTCCAACGCGGGCGGAGTCGCGCGCCTACACCCATGGACCTCGACGACGCCGCCGAGCTGGTGGCCCAGAGCGCCGGCCCTCACGCCACTGCCGAACAGCGAGAGTTGCGGGTGGAAATCGCCCAAGCCCTAGGAAAGGTGCCGGACGGGCAGCGCGAGGTCATCATGTTGCGCTACATCCTGTCGTTGTCCCTGGCGGAGACGGCGGCCATCGTGGGCCGCAGCGAAGGGGCGGTCAAGCAGCTACAACTGCGAGGGTTGGCCACGCTCAAGACCATCCTGGGCCGGGAGGGCGTGGACCTGCGCTGACCGGTATCCGGCGCCCCACCGCAGCCGAGACACCTGTCTGAGGCACACGGCTGGGGCGCCGCTAACGGCTGGTCCTACCGGATCGGTCGGGACGCGGTCAGGTAGGAGTCGCTATAGATCGACTTGTTGAGCAGCACCCCGGCCGTGAACACCACGTTCATGAGCTCCGTGTCCAGCGGATCGTGGATGCTGGCGTCGAGCCCGGCCGACATTGCCATGGCCAAGAAAGTGCGGTTGATCAGGCTCTTCTCCCGAGACCCCTGGCCTATGTTACTGAGGCCGACGACGACGTGGGGCGCGGGATCGGATAGCATCGTGAACTGACGGATGGTCTCTATGGCGGTCCCGGGCGCCGTTTGGTCGCAATTCACCGGCAGGATGATAGGGTCGAGATACACGTCCTCGATCGGCACGTCGGCCTCCATCGCGGCGGCTAGAGCGCGCATGCCGAGCTCGGTCTTAGCGTCCGCCGTGCCCGCCACGCCGTTCTCGTCGATGGCGAGGCAGATGATGCCGGCAGAGAACTCCTTGGCCAGGGCCATGAAACCGCCGAGCTTGTCTTCCTGGGAGGTGGACGAGTTGATGACGGCCTTGCCGCCGCGCGCGGCCAGCG
The DNA here is from genome assembly GCA_043801935.1 of bacterium. Taxonomy (GTDB): domain Bacteria; phylum Actinomycetota; class Thermoleophilia; order RBG-16-64-13; family RBG-16-64-13; genus JAZDLO01. The sequence continues at coordinate 9,513 of JAZDLO010000091.1, read as the reverse complement.
CCAAGCCTCGGCGCATCGTGTCTAGGCTGGGGGTGTCGATCGCAAGAGGCGCGTCGGTGACCTCGCGCACGCTCTTGACCAGCCACTCCATAACGTCCCCGCGCGCTTCCTTGGGAACCCGCGTGCCCACGTTGATGTCCAGGGCAACGGAGCCTGCGGCCAACTGCCGAAGCGCCATCTCTTGGACGGGCTTGGGATCCTTGGCCGCGATCGCGTCGCCGATCACGGTGAATTGGCCGTTGATACGCTCTCCGATGACGAACATCCTGTACCTCCTGTCGGGTCGTGCCTATTCGACCAGGCTGTCGATGACGCGCCTGAGAGCCTGCGCGGTCGCGGGGTGGCGCACCACGATGATGTCGCTGCCCGCCTGCAACAGAGCAGAGGCGGTGGCCAACTCCCAGATGACGCCCCGGGTCTGTGCGTCGCCCCACGTGGGCTGCTCCTCGGCTGAAGCCTTGGCCTCCTTGACCCGCCAGGCTTCCTGCCCGACCATGCAGATGATAGGCAGGGCCATCATCTTGTCGCCGGATAGCGCCGCTACGCGGGTGCGTTCCTGGATGGAATACACGTATTCCATGCCGTAGCCGAGCGCGCCCGTCGTCTCGTACATGACCACGCGGTCCAGCGGAAACCCCATTTCCGACACCAGGATGTTGACCTGCTTGGCGATGTTGATGTCGATGGGGCTCTGGTTGATGAGGCAGTGCCCATCGGCCTGGCAAGCGGCTACAAGCGTCTTGTAGTTGCTCTCGGTGGCGATGCCCATGAGGCACTTCTCCCCAGCGGCTGCCTGGGCGCAGCGTGGCATCACCTCGTTGTCCTTCTCATCGTTCTCGGACCCCCAGATGATCAGCGGCACGCCGACGGCGCCCAACACGTCGCGCACGGTCCCGGCGGCCTCGTCCGGCGACCGGTTACCCAGGTCGGGGTGGGTGCCCATGAGCTTGAGGCACACGAGGTCGGCGCCCCACTCCTCGACGCTGCGCCGGGCCCATTCGGCGGGCGACAGGACGGCGTCGCCGAGGGCGGCCATCAGTGGTTCAGGCCACTCGTCCGGCTCGCGGTCCCAGATCTCCACGGCGATGGCCGGGCGGTTCGGGGTCTGCCCTTCGTAGTGCATGAAGGGCAGACTGGTCGCTCCTCCCGCGGTGACGGTCGAGGTGCGGGTCCCTCCGCCCTCGGCAGTGGCGCCGATCGTGAGCGCGTTGATGGTTCCGGACCACTTCTCCTTGGCATCCGACAATGTAGTCATGCTTCTCCCCTCTCACGCAGGCGTTGCAGCAAGGCGTCCACGGCCACCGCCGCAGGCGCACCCGCCGGTACTCTAAGTAACGATGTCTGTTCCAGCTCCAGCGTGGCCATGGTCGGGTCATCGGGAACGCAGGCAATCACCTCGAGCCCCGTCGAGTCTAACAACGCCTGGACGTCGGCCGGCACGTCGCCTCGGCAGCGGTTCAGAACGATGTACGCGTGACCTATGTCCAGGGCGAGGCTCCGTATGAGTTCCGTGATGCGCTGTGCGGTACGGGCACCCAACACGTTGGGCTCGCACACCACCAGCATCACCTCCACCCGGCCGTCGGTCCGGCGGCTGAGGTGCTCCAGGCCTGCTTCGTTGTCGATCACCACGGCTCGGTACTGGTCCCCCAGTTTGCCCAGGCAGGCCCGGAGCAGGTTGTTGATGTAGCAGTAGCAGTCGGGTCCCTCCTGGCGCCCCATCACGATCAAGTCGAAGCCGGCGGACTCGGTGATCTCCTGATTGATCAGCCCCTCCACCCACTCGCTCTTGGACATGCCGGTAGGGACCCTCGTGGGGTCCGCCCGCAGCTCCTCACGGAGCTGGCCGATGGTGCGGTCGGCGTTCACACCGAGACGTTCCGCGAGGCAGCTGTTCGGGTCCGCGTCGACCGCGAGCAGGGGCTTGAGGCCCTCGTTCATCAGGCTGCGGGAGAGCAGGGCGGCCAGGGTCGTCTTCCCAGCCCCGCCCTTACCGGCCAGGGCGATGCGCAGCGGCATCCGACCCCTCCTTTCCTCCGCCGGCGGGCGCGTCGTTCGCCTGCTCGGCCACCACGGAGGGGAACTTCTCGATATCCGTGTGGGGCAGGAACAGGGTCGAGGAGTACTCGTTCATGTACTTGTGGTGGGTGCTGAGCTCGATGGCGGTCATGGAGCCTGCGATCCGGTCGCGGATGTACGCCATGGCGTCCTCGGAAAGCATGGCCATCTTGGCCCCCTGCACCGAGCCGTTGCCGATGAATTCGAACGTGTCGTGGGGGAGGTCCGGCAGCAGGCCGATGGCGATTGCCCGGGCGAGCCTGAGGTAGTTGCCGAAGCCGCCGGCGATATAGACGTGCTGTAGGTCGCTGAACGTCATCCCCACCTCATCCAGCAGGGTCTCCGCCGCCATGTAGATGGATCCCTTGGTGTGGATCAGGTTGCGGATGTCTGCCTCCGTGAGAAAGACCTCGCGGCCCAACGCCGTCTCTTCGTGCGAGAAGAGGAGGAACTCGCGGTCGCCCGATTCGCCCACCCGGAAGTGGTCGCCACAGGCTTCCGGGATGAAGGTGCCCATGCGGTCTATGCACCCGACCCGCAGCAACTCGCCGACCGCGTCGATGAGGCCCGACCCGCATATGCCGAGAGGCTTGCCCTTGCCCACCACCTCGTACTCGTCGACGTCGCCCCCCGGGCGCAGGGAGATGCGCTCCAGGGCGCCGTTGGTGGCTCGCATGCCACACGTGATGCCGCCGCCCTCGAAGGCGGGGCCGGCCGAGGCAGAGCAGCACATCAGCCAGTCCGAGTTGCCGAGTACCAGTTCGCCGTTTGTACCCATGTCGATGAGCAGCGAGACGTCCTGCGAGTGGGTCATCTCGCTGACCAGCACGTCGGCTATCACATCGCCGCCCACATAGGAGGATACCGAAGGCAGAGCAGCCAGCAGGCCACGGGCGCTGACGGTGATGCCGACCTCCGCGGCGCGGACCACGGGAGGTAGCAGGGCGACCGGCACGTACGGGTCGCGCCGGATCTGGTTCGGGTCCAACTCGAAGAGAAAGTGGGTCATCGTAGTGTTGCCGGCACAGGTCACGTAGGTCACGTCGTGAGGCTTGATCCCGGCATCGGCGACCAGCCCGGTGATGAGTTCGTTGACGTCGCCGACCAATAGCTCGCGCATCTCGTGGAGGCGGGCCGGTGTGGAGCAGTACATGATCCGGGCGATGACGTCTTCGCCGTAGCGGGACTGCGAGTTGTACGTCGCCTTAGTGGCCAGCGTCTCGGAGGTACCCAGGTCCACCAGGTGCGCGACGACCGTGGTCGTGCCCAGGTCCACCGCTACCCCGTAGTTCAGGGCACAGGTCTCGCCCGGCTCGAGGTCGACGACCTCCGTGACGCCGCCGCGCCACCCCAGCAGCGCGGTGAACTGCCACTGGTTGTCGCGGAACAAAGCGGGCAGCCGCCGCAGCAGGGGAAGGCCCATCTGGATGATCGGGAAGTCGGCGCGCTGCCGCAGTTCGCGGTAGAGGCGCTCTTGGTCGGAGATGTTGTCCTCCCGGGAGGGCGGGGGGAGGGTCACGCACTCCTTTCGCGCGAGCGGGCTGTGGCGGAAGGTCTTGCCCTCGCCAACGTGGTCGGACACCCGGCCGAAGCGGATGGCGTCCTCGGTAGCCTGCTGGCGGCCATCCCGGTGCCGGGAGTCACGCGGGACCTCGATGACGGCGTCGCCGTCGACGTAGGTCTGACAGGCCAACGCCACCCCTCGTTGGATCTCCTCGCGGGATAGGAACATGGTGGGGTTGGCCGCCACCTTGCCGGACTTGACCGTGACGCGGCACTTGCCGCAGACGCCGTCGCCGCCGCACACATTGTTGAGCGCTACGCCCGCGGCAGTCGCTGCCTCGAACAAGCTCTGGCCCTTGATCGCCTCGACGGTCTTGTTGTCGGGAAGGAAGGTGACCGAGTACTTTTTCACGCAGGCTGCCACACGGTCTTCAGGTACTTGGTGATGCCGCTGGCCTCGCGGGGCCCCACCATGACGTCCCAGCCGGATTCCTCCTTCAGCGCCCCGCTCATGACCGCGATGTAGCCGGGGATGATGACCTTGCGGTGAGAGACGCTGGCTTGGACCTCATCGGTCTTCAAGAACGCGGCCACCTTCTCCGCGGTCAGCTTGTCGGAGGCGAAGGCTGTCAGCACGGATGTGCCTTCGGTGTCGATCACCGCGATGTGCGCCGGCACGCGGCTCGCCTCCACCTCGCCCTCGACCGTGTAGTAGGTGAGCGAGAAGTTCGTGGTCACCAGCAGGGGCGATTCGGGTGTGGCTGCGCCCACCTGGTTGAGCTTGGACTCGACCTGGATGGGCTTGCGCGGGTCGGAGTACAGGTTCTGACTCACCGTGAGCATGGGGAGGATCTGCTCCGGCTGGTGCAGCGGGGTGAGGACGATGCCGGCGTATTTGGCAACATAGGCGCAGCACGCGGCGACGTTTTCGAGCTCGTCGGAATTCCGCGACAGGACCATGCTGGGGTAGCCCAACGCGCGCAGCTTCTTCTTGAGCGCCAGCTGGCGGGTCGCGGTGAGCGCCTGCAACGTGTCAGAAAAGGTCTCGCCCGTAAGGTCGAGCACCAGGTCCTCGACGCCGTCGGCCTTGATCTTCTCGGTAAGGTCTGCCAGTTGGCCGATGTCCGGGGCCAGCACTGCCAGGGGACAGCCACTTCCTTTGGCGAGCTCGGACATCGCCTCCCAGTTAGCCGGGGTAGCCGCGTGGAGGAGCGGCCGATGCTCGGCGCAGGTTTCCAGGGCCTTGGAGAGGTTAGCGGGCTCGTTGGCGATCAGGACGATCGGGAGGTTGAGGGTCGCTGCCGCGGCGACCGCCCGGGCGAAGGCGTCCATGTTTCCGCTGACGTTCTCGACGGCCACCGTGCGGGTCTGCAGTGGGGTGCCGACACGCACGAACTGCAGCTTGTCGATGGCCGCGACGCGAGCCGCCAGGGCATCTTCGTCGAGGTCATCCGGGACGATGACCCCGATCCCGGGCGGGTGGTAGAAGCTCTCCTCGTGCCGGAACATCACCGTCTCGTTGCCGATCTCCAGCTTGCCCGGGCCGGCGCCGATGGCCACCAACCGGATGGGCGGCGCGGCCGACCCCTCGAGGGCGGCTTTCGCTTCGTCCGTCACGTCCGGGCACTGCTCCAGAGTCACCTGCTTCGCCGCCAACTTCATCGCGAAAGCCAAGCACGTGGGGCTGCCACATTTCTGGCAGTTGGTCTTTGGCAACAGTTTGAAGATGTCCAGCGCTTTCAGTGCCATGTCACCCTCCGCCTCTCTTTCGTCCTCTGACGGTTCGTCGCGATATGTTCCCGCCGGCCCGCGGCCGGTATACCTGCCCCACCCCCGCGTTTAGAACAGCGATTCCATCTCGACGGCGGGGTGGCCTACCTTGGTCAAGTGCTCGAGCAGCTCCTCGCCGGTCGTGGCGATCGTCTCGTCGCCGATCTTTTCCAACAAGTCCGGCACACCTTCCTCTTCCGCCCGTGCTTTGAAGCGGTCGGCATAGAATTCCTTGAGGTCCTTCGGCATCCAGACGAGCCGCTTCAGACCGCCGTCGGCCGTGATGAACTTGTGGCTGAGCACGTACTGCCGGCCCACGCCGAGGAAGCCGGGGGTCTGGTTGCCCCCACCCACTGACCCAGCAAGGGTGGAGAAATTCATGCCGCAGGGGGTCATACCCGAGTGCTCCCGGTTCACGATCATGAAACCGTTGCACTCCGGCACCAGGGCCAGGATGCACTCGAAGCAGCCGCAGGAGGTCATCGGGTTATCGATCACCGAATAGAGGTTGACCTTCTCGATGGCGCGGTTGGAGCCGGCGTACACGAACTCGTTGACTTCCTGCCACTGGCCCCTGAAGGCGTCGATGACCGTCGACTTCTTGACCGGCTTGTTGCTGCCGGTCGGGTCGATCTCGTACCCGACTTTGCCGTCCAGCCAGCTGACGGCGCCACACAGGCCGAGCCGCTCGGGGCTGACGACGCAGATATGGTTCGGCGCGAAGGACTGGCAGAGGCTGCAGGAGTAGAACACGTCCACACTCTCGTCGGTCATGCCGGCAAGGCGCTCGTCGCGCTTGGCGTAGGCGGCCATGGCCTCCTTCATCCTCTCCTTGACCAAGGCTTCGTCGGAGATGATCGTGATCTGCACCTTGTCGACGATCTTGCTGTAAAGGTTGTGGATCTGGGCGTGGATGATCGAGCCGAAATGCTTTAGGCGGAAGCCGCTCGCGTACGCCTCCTTGCTGATGCGTATCCAGGGGATGTCACGCTGGCCCATGTGGAAGATGCCCATAGCGCAGTTCAGCCAGTCGTGGATCTTTCGTTCTATCAAAGGCTCGAAGTCCGTATGCATGGCCCGCCCGGCGACCTCGACCAGGATGGCGAGCGGCATGGCACTGCCGACTTCCGCCGTGTCGACGTCGGGGCCGATGACTTCGATCTGGCCGTCCTTGATTTCGTCCATCTCGCGCATGTACACATACTCGAACGCCGTCGAGTACTTGCCCCCGAACTCGACCTGGGTGTCCTCCCGGCGCACGCGTTCGCCCTCGAACGCGGCCGAGAACGAGACGGGGATGTCGATCTTGGAGAGGGAGACCTTGACGCCGCGCACCTCGATGCAGCGGGGCACGATATTGTCGTAATTCAGCTCGTGGACGACGTGCTCGAACGTGCAGATGCCGGTGGGAAGGATCTCCGGGATCTCGGTGTCGGCGATCACAGGGAAGCCCATGTCGATGGCGCCGGCGCCCGTCGCATACTTCAGGTGGTCGACCTCGCCCAGCGTGAGGCCGAAGGCGAACACCCGGTTCTTGCAGTACTCGAGACACTGCCGCGCGTTGCCGGGGGCGATACCACCGAACGTCATAGCTGCGCGGATGGCCCAGTTGAGGGGGAAGATGGCGGAGATCGTATCCCGCCCGTAAGGGACTATATACGTGTCCCAGCCCATCTGGACGTTCTTCTCCATGAGTTGGTCCACGATGCTGACGCCGTCCGTGGACGAACCGGCGAAGACCATGATGTTGCGCTTCTGGAGTTCGCGTACGATCTTCACGGCGGTGTCGCTGTCCGGGGCGGCGCCGAGGATGGCTGCGAAACCGGGCATGCGGCCGTCGACCAACTGGATGCCGAGGGTGCGGAGGATGGTGTCGGTAAAGAACCCATTGCACCCGTCCTGGGGCTCCTCCTCACGGAAGTAGCGTAGGACGGTGATGATCTCCTCCCCCAGCATGGTGGCGATGCCGCAGTCGAGCACGGTGCCCAGGTAGGGGAACCACAGCGCGTCGCTAGGCGGCGGGCCCAGCAGCTCCCGCGCGTGGGCCAGGATCGGCTTGATCTGGCCCAACTTCTCCACCTTGAGGCCCATCAGCGCGTATGCCATGGGCAGGTAGTATGCGGTGTCGGGATACCCGACGGCTGCGTCTTCGCCCTTCGATTGCCGGGCCTCCTCAAACTCCGCTTCGGCCTGGCCGACGATCTCGTGTGCGCCCCTGATCGCGGCGGTTGCTATGATCTTTGACATCGCCTCTCCTCGTGTCCGGCCGTCTTCCGCATTTTCATTCCAGTTCGCCGCCGCGCCGGCATCAGCCGCCCCGGCGTCCGCTGCCCCGAGGGTGATCCCCGGGGCACGGCCTTGTGCTTCCGTCGGTCACTTACACCGTCGCCCCGCTGGCCACAGCGGCTTCCTCCTCCGGCTCCGGTGCGGCCTCCTCCAGGAACGACTTGGAATACATCAGGGGGCGCAGCTTGAGCGCCGCGCGCTTCTTATCCATGTGCGCCATCATGAGATGGGCGGCGCGGACCGGGTCGTCCTCGAAGGAGAACTTCCCACCCACGATCTGCTCGATGTCCTCGGTGAGGAACTTGGTCACCTCGTCGCTGCCGAGCACCCGCATGGCCGGGCTGAAGTTCACGTACGCGCCGGAAGCAACGCAGTAGAACCCGATGGCGATGGCCTTCTCGCACATCGCCTCGGGGGCGGCGCCGGCGATCGGGAGGTCTGACAACTTCTCGCCTAGGCCGCCCTCGTTGGTCATCTCGCAGAGGGCTACCAGGATGCGGCTGTTGTCCACGCACGAGCCCAGGTGCAGCACCGGCGGGATGCCGACGGCTTCGCAGATCTCCTGTAGCCCCTTGCCCGCGTACTTGGCCGCTGCTTCGGGCTGGAGCAACCCTTCCTTCGCGCAGGCCGTGGCGGCGCAGCCGGTCATTACGACCAGCACGTCGTTTGCCACGAGCTCCTTGACCATCTTCTGATGGCTGTCGTCCTGAGTCTTCTTGACCGTGTTGCACCCGATGACCGCGGCGACCCCGCGCAGCCGGCCCGAGATGATCGCGTCGTTGAGCGGCCGGAACGTGGAGCGGTACCGCCCGCCGAGGTGCCAGAAGGTGTTCTGAACCGTGAAACCCGCGACCAGATCGGTCTTGTGCGGTGGGATGTCGACGGGACCGCGGTTGGCGTAGTTATTCACTGCCCTGCGAATGATCTCCTTGGCGACGTCGTATGCCTTCTCCTCTGAGAACTGGATGTGCTCCGCTCCCGGGATCTTAGCTTGCCTGCTGGTCGTGATGACCTTCGTATGAAAGCGCTCCGCGTGTTCCACGACGGCGGGCATGATGCACTGGACGTCCACCAGCATGAGGTCGACCGCGCCGGTCGCGATGGCCAGCTCCTGATGCAGGAAGTTGCCGACGACGGGGGCGCCCTGGCGCATCAGCATCTCGTTGGCCGTGCAGCAGATGCCACCCACGACGATCCCCTCTGCGCCCTGTTCCTTGGCCAACGCGATCATCTCGGGGTCGCGGCTGGCCGCCACCACCATCTCCGACAGCGTCGGCTCGTGCCCGTGGACCACGAGGTTGACGTAGTCCGGCTTCAGCACCCCGAGGTTCACCTCGCTACGCACGGGCATCGGCGTCCCGAAAAGGATGTCGCCGAAATCCGTTGCCAGCATCGCGCCACCCCATCCGTCGCCAAGCGAGGTGCGCATGCCGTGCATGAGGAGGTTGACGTAGTCGGCGTCCACACCCTCGTGCGTCCGGTGCATCGTCTCGACTATCTCGTGCTCCACGCCCACAGGGATCAGATCCAGCTTGCGCCAGTTCTCCACCGTGGCCTTGGGTGCGCGCATCTCCGGATAGCGGATCTCGCCCTCCTGTTGACAGAACTGGTTGAGACCGAGCTCAGCCAGTTCCAGCGCGATGTCGTTCACCTCGCGGCTTTCGGTGGCCACGCCCCATTCGGCAGCTAGTGCGAGCAGGTTCCCTTCGCTCTGGATCTTATAACCCTGGGCCTCGCCCTTTGCCGTCATCTTGAGGGCCTTGACGATGTGGTGGCCGTGATCGGAGTGGGCCGCCGCGCCGGCGGCGACCTGGCGGATCAGGTGGCGCGCCGCGATGGTAGCGGCGGTGGCGCCGCAGACCCCGCGCGTGGCCCCCTTGCCTCGGAGGCTGAGCC
>JAZDLO010000083.1:0-26885 GCA_043801935.1 bacterium | reverse complement strand
AGACCAGCTCATCATCAACTCCGAGCTGGGCGGGGAGGGCAACGACTACTTCATGGTCCCCCGGGTGATGCTGGCCATGAAGCTGTTCGGCCTGGACAAGGCCACCATCGACAAGGTCTGCTACCAGAACCCCAGAGACTTCTTCGGGCTGCCGGTGGAGTAGATACGACGCCTGGGCGCGTTGCGTCGGCACCGGCACACGAGTGCAGGCCTCAGGAGGTTTGCGTGACGAGAGACGAATTCCCCTACACGACGACTTCCTGGGACACGGGCAGTCCTTCGCTCACCGCTCCCCTCTCCCACGATATTGACGTAGATGTTGCCGTTGTCGGCGGAGGCTTTGTAGGCCTGTCGTCAGCACGTGCGCTCAAGGAGGCCGACCCTAGCCTGCGGATTGCCGTGCTGGAAGCGGAACACCTTGGGTTCGGCGCAAGTGGCCGGGGCTCTGGGATGATCGTCCCCTTCTTGCACAGTGCCGGTAGTGTCGCGCGGGTATTTGGCTGGGATGAAGCCCGGTGGGCAGCTCGCTATCTCATCGATCAGGCCGGCGCGCTCAAAGAGTTCATTCGCGCAGAGTCGATCGCCTGCGACTATCAATACAGCCCGCTCATTGTGGCGGCCACGAACGACAACCAGGCGCAATGGCTTAAGCAGCGTTCTTTTGAACTATCCCGCTGCGGGTATGAGGTGGAAGTCCTCGCCGCGGAACAGTTGCGTGAACTCGTTGGCTATCCCACCAAAGCGGGCATCATTATTCGCGACGAGAGCTTTGGGCAGTTGCAGCCGTTTGCCTTGGCACAGGGTTTCTCAGAAGTCATCCGGAGAAAGGGCGTCCAGGTCTACGAGCACACGCTGGTTCAGCGTTTTGACATTCATCCCGACAAGGTCGCTCTGCTCACTCACGAGGGCGCCACGGTCACCGCACAGAAGCTCGTCCTCGCCGCGGGTGCACAAATCCGGAAACTGGGTTGGGGGCGGTTCCGTCTCTTCCCGATCGCCGTTCACTCTTACATGTTGGCCACAGAGCCGTTGGACGGCGCGACGCTCGAAGAACTCGGTTCTGGTTTGGCGACCGCTTCGGTGATCGACGCGGGCCCGTCGTTCTACTATCTTCGGACCTTCCAGAACCGCCTGCTGATCGGCGGCGCCGCGGCGATGTTCTCGAAAGCGGATGAAGCGGCGGATCGCGATGTCAAACAGTATCGGAAGGTACTGGCGGAACTGCATAGGCGCTTTCCCTTCCTGAAAGAGGCGTCACTGGCTGCGGCCTGGGCCGGCCCCATCCAGTCCAACCTCACCGAGCTCCCCACGGTTCAGTCGTTGCCGAACTCGCCCAACGTCGTCCTGAACGTCGCCTACGTCAACGGTGTCCCCTTGTCTTATCTGGCAGGACGGTTGATCGTCGGGTTGGTCCTGGGGTCATCGTACGCCGACCCGGAGGTGGAGCGCTTGCGGAGGGTCTTCGATAGGACCGGTCACTCATTGAGCGAGCTCTTCAGGTTCGGGCTGGCGTTGGTCAGATGAAGCCACAGTAGACCGAATGAAAAGGAGTGGCCATGGAGAGGAACCCCAACTGGGCCGCGCAGTTCTTTCTTATCCTGTGCCCCACCGCGGCCGGTTGTTTTCTCGGCAGCCTGATTCTCGACCCAGGCGGTGGCAACCGTCCATTCGTCGTCGTCTGCGGGACGGTCGCGCTGGTCTGTGTAGTGCTGGGTGCGGCGACTCCTGTCTTCACCATCAAGAAGCCCTCGCGCTCGTGTCGCTTCCTGGCCGGGATCGGGCACTCCCCACTCAGCCGGCAGGCGGCGTTGGTCGGGCTGTTCGCTGTGCTTCTGCTGATCGACTGGATTCTGGTGTTGGCCGGCGTCTACGCCTTCTGGTTTGGCATCGTCGCGGAAGTAGTCGGCGCGGCAGCGGTACTAGCAGCGGGCATGACCTACCTGCTGGGGGCGCAGCCTGTCTGGCGCCATTGGTCGACCCCGTTGGCGCTATTCGGTGGTCTTCTGGCCCTGGGGGTGTCCATGAGCCTGGTGATCGCGCTTGGTTGGCGTGAGGTGGTACTTGCCGGAACGTCCGGGGGACTTGCCGCGCGTATCCTGGTGCTGGTCGGTGTGGCCGGTCTGGCGGTAGCGCTTGGGGGAAGGGCGGCGTATCTCGGCCGGGGCGGACAACGGACCGAGGAGGCGCGAGAGCTCACCCGGCACGGATACCGCCGGACTCACCGGCTGACCGCGGTGCTCCTGGCCGTGGGCGCCGCCGCCGCCGCGGCCAGCATAGCGTCGGACTGGGTGATCATCGTCGCCTTCGTCGCCCTGCTGGCGGGGCTGTTCGCTCATTGGCGGCTGTTCTTCCTCACCGCAACCGCTCTGAGCTGGAAGGCCGAGGTGCAGTGGCTCACGCCCGCACCCGCGGCTGGGAAGGAGTGACGGCCATGGTGACTACCAGATCGGAGACCCTCGTCACCCCAGCGCTGCAGGGAGGGCAGTGGAAGCGGGTCATGTGCAAGCTGTGCGGCAACAAGACGTGGTGCACGGCCCAAGCGTATGTCAAAGACGGGATCGTTCTCAGCATGGCCGGCGACTCCGAGAATCCGATGAGCGACGGTACGCTCTGCGGCCGGGGCCAGGCGGCCATGATGACCACCTACAACCCGTACAGGGTCAGGGCACCCATGAAACGCAGCAATCCCAAGAAGGGTCTAGACGAAGACCCGGGCTGGGTGGAGATCAGTTGGGACGAGGCTCTCGACACTGTGGCCGAGAAGATGAAGGCTATCCGCGAGCGGGATCCACGTCGTTTCGCGCACTGCTTCGGTTTTGCCGGCTGGGCCGCGATTGTGACCGACGAGGCCTTCATGCGGGCCTTTGGCAGCCCTTACGACATACAGGGGAGGGGGCACCTGTGCCCCGTGCACATCGGCTGCTCCTTCGTAAACGGCACGTTCCTCGATAAGCAAGATGTGGAGTACTGCAACTACTTCCTGACCATAGGGGGGAGTCTGGGCCCGAACAGCGGCAGCGCTCATGGCATGCGCGCCGTGAGTCGCGCCTTGGAACGGGGCATGAAGTTGGTCGTGGTCGATCCGAGGATGAGTCCCGAGGGGGCTATGGCCGACGAATGGGTACCGATCAGGCCCGGGGGCGACCTAGCCTTCACTCTGAGCATGATCCACGTGATGCTGCACGAGATCCCGGTCACCGATCTGGACGTGCGCTTCATCAAAGAACGCACCAACCTGGTCTATCTGATTGGGGAAGACAAGCTCTACCTCGATGACCCGGCTACCGCTAAGCCGCTGGTGTGGGACTCCGTAGATGGCAGAGCCAAGGTTTTCGACGACCCCACGATCAAGGACTACGCCCTCGAAGGCACCTACGAGATCGGTGGAGTCCGGGGAAGCCCGGCCTTCGCCCGGCTCAAGGATCGGGTGGCCGAGTATTCCCCCGAGTGGCAGGAGCTGCATACGACCATCCCGCGGGAGACCGTGCGACGTGTCACCCGGGAGTTCGTCGACGCTGCCCAGGTCGGAGCGACCATCACCATCGACGGTTTTGAATTCCCTCTTCGTCCGGCTGTGATCAAGTCGGAACGAGGCGCTTATTCGACCACTCACGGTCACTACCAGCATTTCGCGGTGAAGATCGTGGCCGGCTTGGTCGGTGCGACCGACGTGCCTGGTAGCTTCCTGGGCTCCGAGCAGGGACCGGTGCTCAGTCCCGGGCCTGATGGCGTGGTTGCCCCGAAACAAGAGGCTCAGCCGATACCTTGGCAAGAGCCCCCGTCTCTTGACCTGCGCGAGTTCTATCCTCACCGGCACACGGCTCCCTATCTGGCGTGGAAGGCGGTTCTCGATCCGGAGAGGTATGGCGTCGACCACAATCTCGACGCGATCATCTTCTTCGGTACTAACCCCGTCCACACCGGCTGCACGCCCATTCGCGCCATCGAGGCCTTCAAGAAGATCCCCTTCATGGCGGTCATAGCGCTCGTCTACGACGAGATGACCCAGTTTGCAGACATCCTGCTTCCCGAGAGCACCGTCCTTGAGAGATACGGGCTCAACGAGTACGGAGACCATGTGGTGCACGCGGCCGACGGACCAATACTGCGCACCCGCACGGTACAGGTTTCCAAACCGGTCATCGATCCGATCTGGAACACACGGCAGGCCGACGACATGTACCTCGATTTGGCCGAACGGGTCGGGTTCCTCTACGGGGAGGGCGGTTTGAACGACCACCTGAACCGGACGCTGAATCTCTGCGACGAGCACAAGCTCGATCTGGAAACGAAGTACAAGACCCCCGATCTCATCGATCGGATAACGCGGTGCCACTACGGGGAGGAGTACGGCATCGACTACTTCGACGAGCACGCCCTCATCCCCGATTTGTTGCCCGAGGCCGAAGCCTACAACTTCTACTACTTTCCCTGGGGCAAGACCCGCCACCCGCTGTATTTTAGCCAGTTCTATATCAACGGCCAGGAGCTGAAGAAAAACCTCGCCGGCATCGGCCTGGGCGCGCCTCCAGGTTGGGATCCGGCGACCTTCTGGCATCACTACGAACCGATCCCGACCTGGTGCGGTCGCTGTGACGAGGACTACGCGGCCGACTTCGATCTGCGGGCCATGGTGTGGACTACGCCACAGACCAGGATGTGCTCAGGTGACCAGATCGGCAACCCCTGGATCCGCGAGCCGGTGGAGCAGTTCGACCCATACGACCTAGCCATCATCATCAACGGCAAGACGGCTCGCGCGAAGGGCCTGAGAGATGGGGATGAAGTGAAGGTGGAGGCTTTCTGGGGCGGCTCGACTCGGGGCATACTCAAAGTCTCGGAGCTCATCCACCCCGAGGCCCTCGGCTTTCCCGGACATCACGGCTTCAAAGGGCGCCTGCGGAACCCCATAACCTGGAAGGGGCCCGATTTCAACGATCTCCTTTCCGATCGCGAGGGTGAGTTTTCCCCGGTATCGTGCGCGACCGATATCAGCCCCCGGGTGCGAGTCGTGAAGATAGGACCGGGTGGGAAGGGCGGCGGTGGAAGGGAAGGCCTGTGATGAGATACGGCATGGTCATCGATCTCTCCAAATGTTGCGGCTGCATGTCCTGCGACGTAGCCTGCAAACGCGAGAACTTCACCCCGCCAGGCGTCCATTGGAGCAAGGTCCACATTTACGAGACGGGTCGCTACCCCCAGACTAAGCTGCGCTCGCTGCCCACTCTCTGCATGCACTGTGACGAGCCGGCGTGTGAGAAGGCCTGTCCAACCGGAGCCACCAGCCATCGGGCCGATGGGGTAGTGACTATCGACAACGACCGCTGCGTGGGTTGCGGTTACTGTGCCCTGGCCTGTCCCTATCAGGCCCGGGTGCTGAACGACTCCAAGCCTAAACCTTATCATGAACCTTATGGTTTCACGCCGTTTGAACAGGTGGGGTACTTCCAGAAGCTGGGGCCGGTGGAGCACGGCAAGGGGGTCATCGAGAAGTGCACTTTCTGCGTTCACCGCCTGGACCAGGGAGGCGAGCCGGTGTGTGTCGGAACGTGCCCGGCCGGCGCCCGGACTTTCGGCGACCTCGACGATCCCTCGAGCGAGGTGGCCCAACTGGCCGCGAAGGGGGCGAAGGGCCGGTTGGAGGAGCACGGTACTCAGCCCAAAGTCTTGTATCTTTTCCTGGACGAGCATCTAGGCTGGACGTAGCCGCGGGCGTCGGCGCCGCGGCCGATGGGATCCCTGACCTTGGACTAAGGACGGCTGGATGACGATACTCGAGCAGATCGCAGACTCTCTGGATAGGCTGGACGAGGGAACGATCGATGTCGTGCGCGGAGCGCTGGCTCAGGGCGAGGACCCCTTGCTGATAATCGACCAGGGTATCGTGGCGGGCATCCGCAGTTGCGGAGACAAGTTGGCCGCCTACGAGTACGGGGTGCCGGAGCTCCTGGTGGCCGGTGAACTGGCCCAGGAGTGCATCAAGGCAGTGAGGCCCTATTTGGATGTCGGCAAGGCTCCGGCGAAGGCCACCGTGGTGATCGCCACAGTACAGGGCGACATCCACGAGTTGGGCAAGAATCTTGTGTCTCTGCTGCTTGAGTTGGCCGGGTTCACGATCGTCGATCTCGGAGTGGACGTGGCTCCCATGACCATAATCGACAAAGCGGAGGAGACCGGTGCGGGCGTGATAGCGCTTTCCTCGCTGATGGTCACCACGATGCCGGCTCAGAAGGAGGTCATCACCTACCTTACCGACATCGGCAAGCGCGGGCGCTACCGGGTGATCGTGGGTGGGGCCCCCACTACTCAGAGTTGGGCCGATTCCGTCGGAGCGGATGGCTGGGCGGCGGACGCTCAGGCCGCGGTCGAGTTGGTGGAACGGCTGTGCGCAGCCGTTGAGCGGCGATGATCGGGGTCCGGGACATATTGGAGCGATCCCTTGCCGGGCCGGTGATGAAGGAGCGGGAGTTCGATCTGGCCTTCGCCAAGAAGGTGCGGCAGCTGTACGCGGACCTGACCGGCTCGGGCTGGGACCCCGACCCGGCCCAGGTGATCCCGAGCGATGCGACCGCCGATCTGGTGTTCGCGGCGGCGGTGGAGCTGCTGGCCGAGGTGGGTCTCTACAACAAGGACAGCCAGCGGGTCGTGCGACTCACACGGCCGGAGATCATGGAGATCGCCTCGAGCCGCCTCTCTCAGATCGACCTCGGCAGCGGCGCGGAGCGCGTGCTCGTGCGTGAGAGAAAGCCGGATTCCAGTTTCCCTCCGGTGATAGTCACCGGCCCGGTCGGAGGGCCGTTCACCGAGGAGTGCTACCTACCCTGCCACCTCTCCTACGCCCAGGAACCCACCTGCCAAGGTCTCCTCGGGGGCGTCCTCCTGGGCTGGCAGGGCATCGACAACATGGCCGGCCGGCCCAACGAACTCATTGTCACCGCCGCCGAGGGAGAGCTCATCGCCCGGGCGGCTGCTGACGCTGGGAAGCCCGGTCTCTACCTGGGGCCGTTCCCCCCCGGAGGAGTGTCGGCGGAGGCGATCTTCTGTAACCACTCGGCCGCGGGGCTTCATCCGGCACGCGCGCAGATTCCCATCCAGCTCATGCCGGAACTCAAGCTCAATTGGAGCAAACTCGACCTGGCGTTCTACTGCCAGACGCATGAGGTCCACCCGTGGACCGACATCGTCTCCGTGATCGGAGCCTTCTGCCGGAACGCCCTGGAGAGCGCGATCTCCCAGACCGCCGGAGTGCTGGGGGCGTGGGCGTTCACCGGGGGATCGACCGCTTCGGTCTGGAGCACCGACATCGAGGGTCTCTGCACGCGCAAGCGCAACCTGTGGGCTAATTGCGCCACCACTCGGGCGCTGGAGCGGAATGTGGGCAGCCCGGTCTTTCTGCTCGGATACGCGTCGGCCGGCCCTTGTACCGAGATGGCCCTGCTCGAGACCGCGGCCTACTCGGTGGCCTACACGGCCAGCGGTGGCGAGCTCATTTGGGGTGGGTCCACCCGCAACGGCGTGGATGTCAACGCATACGCGGGACTGCAGGGGCGCATGGTTGGGGAGGCATCCATCGCAGCCTGCCCTCTCACTCCCGACCAAGCGAACGATATGGTAAACAGGCTGTTCGCCGCCTTCGAGGCGGATCTGCCGACCGCGCCCAAAGGGCAGCCGTTCGATCAGTGCTACGACCTGAAGACCATCCAGCCGAGCGCGCAGTACCTCCACCTGTACGAGGCGACGAAGGAGAAGCTGGACAACACATTCGGTCTGGATCTCACGCGTTGACCCACCCGCAAGCTTTCGAACGCCGTAGTCTTGTTTCGTTGCGATATCGCGCGGTCACCGCCAGGTGCCTGCTCGACACCCGACCTAATCTGGACCGCGGCGCCGCGTCTGATGTATTGTAATGAGGAGTAAGACGGTTGGGTATCAGACCGCCGCGTGAAGGGGGGCCTTCCACAAGGGAACGAGCGTGGCAAGAGATCGTGATCTGTGGACTCCGTTTTTCGCATTGAGGAGGGGGAACATGCCTGACAACGAGAAGACTGAGACCATGGCGGGAAGAAGCGTCAGCCGCCGTGATTTTCTGAAGATTGCCGGTATCGCCGGGGCTACGGTCGGCGTGGGAGCCGGCCTGGGCGGATTGGTTACCGCGTGTGGCGAAGAGACCACGACCACCACCGCGGGGGCCACGACCACAACCGGCGGGGTCACTACGACCGAGGGCGCTACCACGACGGTCAGCGCGGGGCCCGAGATGGGCCGCGAGGTCAAGATCGGTTTCGTGACGCCGCTCACCGGTCCGCTGGCTTCGTTCGGTATACCCGACAAGTACTGCGTGGAGCGCGCCGAAGAGGCCATCGGCGACGGCGTGGTCTGCGGGGACGGCAAGAAGCACCCAGTGAAGATCATCGTCAAGGATAGCCAGTCCGACTCCAACCGTGCCGCCCAGGTCACCGGCGACCTCATAAGCAACGACAAGGTCGACATCATCACCGGGGCGTCGACGCCGGACACGGTCTCCCCGGTGGCCGACCAGGCCGAAGCGAACGAGACGCCGTGCATCACCAACGACGCTCCCTGGCAGTCGTTCATCGCCACCCGGAGTGGGGGAGATCTCACCGCGGTCTACAAATGGACATACCACACCTTCTGGGGCCTGGAGGACGTGATCGCCAACTTCCTCGACATGTGGAGCCAGGTGCCGAACAACAAGAAGGTCGGCTTCATGCTCCCGAACGATGCCGACGGCAACGCTTGGCTGCCCGGCTGGGAGCCGGTGTTTGAGCCGAACGGGCTGACGAACGTCTTCCCCGGTCTTTTCCAGAACTTCACGGAAGACTTCACTGCTCAGATTACCCAGTTCAAGAAAGAGGGTTGCGAGATCGGCTTGGGGGTCTTCCTCCCGCCGGACTTCACCAACTTCTGGAAGCAGCGGGCCCAGCAGGGTTGGAATCCCAAATTGGGCACGTACGCCAAGGCTCTCTTGTTCCCACAATCCATCGAGGCGCTGGGTGACGTCGGCATCGGCCTGACGACCGAGGTGTGGTGGACTCCATCCCACCCGTTCAAGTCACCGCTCCTCGGTGGTGAGACCTGCCAGCAGTTCGCCGACGAGTTCACCAAGCGGACCAGCCTACAGTGGACCCAGCCGCTGCTTCACTTCATCGTCTTCGAGATGGCTGTCGACGCCCTTAAGCGGGCCACCAGCGTGGACGACAAAGAGGCCATCCTTGCGGCCGTCAAGACCACCAAGCTCGATACTATCGGCGGACCCATCGATTTCTCCGCCCCGGTGGAGCCTGTGGGGCCTCCATGGGCGCCGGGACCGAGGCACATCGTGGAGAACGCCTACAAGACCCCGCTGGTCGGCGGTCAGTGGCGCAAGGGCACTACCTGGCCATATGAACTGACCATCTGCAGTGACGCTGCCGCCCCCGGGCTTATCCCGGTGCAGGACAAGGTGCAGCCGCTCGCCTAGGACTACCGGACCGACAGAGGGCTAGACCCGAATGGCTCGGGCCGCAACGTGTGGATTTCCACGCGTTGCGGCCCGGCTCCTTTCTGGGCGCCGGGCAGTCAAACGAATTTCTTGACCGGGGGCCGCACGGTATGACATTGTGTTACATTGCGCGCCCGGAGTGCTCCGGTCGGCTCGGCGCGTGGTCTGGTGCTACATACAAAGTAATGGAAAGGGGGACGGGGGGATGAGATATGGAGGTGATTCCACTTGGAGGTAGTGCTTGAAACCCAAGGCCTTCGGAAGTCCTTCGGTGGGGTCTTGGTAATCGACGATCTGAGCATCCACGTGGAACGTGGGGAGGCTCTGGGCATCGTCGGCCCCAACGGGGCAGGAAAGACCACCTGGTTCAACCTGGTCACAGGTGCAGTGGGTTTAGATGCCGGCAAGGTGATTTTCGAAGGCACCGACATCACCCGCATGTCCAAGCATGACCGGTGTCGCGCCGGCATAGGACGGACGTTTCAGATCCCGAAGCCGTTCGTGGGTATGACCGTGTTCGAGAACGTACTGGTAGCGGCCACGCAGGGGCGCAAGCGGAAATACAGCGAGAAGGCCTCCTACGCCAAATGCTTGGAGTCCATCGGATTTGCCGGTCTTGAGGACAAAGTGAATGTCCTGGCCGGGGCGCTCTCGCTCCTTGACCGCAAGCGGCTCGAATTGGCCCGGGCTCTGGCCAGTGATCCCAGGCTGCTGCTGCTCGACGAGATCGCCGGCGGCCTCACCGAGGCTGAGGTCCAGGAGTTGATCGGAGAGATCAAGAAGCTGCGGGCCACCGGGATGACTATCGTCTGGATCGAGCATATCGTGCACGCTCTTCTGGCGGTCGTCGATCGCATATCGGTCATCCAGTTCGGTCGCAACCTGTGCGAAGGCGATCCCCGGGAAGTCATGAACAGCCAGGAAGTCCAGGCCTGTTACATGGGAGGGACGCCGGCATGAGCCTGCTCAAGATCGAGAATGCCAGCGCCTACTACGAGGACTTCCAGGCTCTTTACGACATCGATCTCAGTGTCGACGAGGGCGAGATCTTCGCCTGCATCGGCGCCAACGGTTCCGGCAAGAGCACTCTGCTTAAGATGCTCTCCGGCATCCTGACCCCCCGCCGGGGCCGCATCCTCTTCGACGGACAGTCGATCGATCACATGCCCCCGTACAAGCGGGTGGAGCTCGGGATCTCGATGGTGCCCGAAGGCCGTCGGGTGTTCAGCAGCCTGAGCGTGCAGGAGAACCTGCAGATCGGCGCCTACCGCAGCCGCCCAGGTCCCTGGACCGCCGACGCCGTCTTCGAGTTGTTCCCGCTGCTCGTGCCGCTGAAGAAGCGGCAGGCTTCCGCCCTTTCCGGTGGCGAGCAGCAGGCTCTGGCTATCGGCCGCTCCCTCATGTCCAATCCCCGGCTGATCCTCATGGACGAGGTCTCTTTGGGTCTGGCTCCGGTGGTCATCAAGCGGATCTACGATGCCTTCCCCACCTTGTTGGAGAACGGCTGCACCATCCTGGTGGTGGAGCAGGACGTCCAGCACGTGCTCACCGTGGCCTCCCACGTGGCCTGCTTCCTCGAAGGCCACATCGCCCTGCAAGGCACCCCGGGTGAGCTGACGAACGAACAGATAACCGCGGCCTACTTCGGAGTATAAACATGGATTGGTTAAACGCGGCAACTCAAGGGATTCTCCTGGGGGGCCTCTACGCTCTGTTCGCAGTAGGCCTCTCCCTCGTGTTCGGGACCATGCGTCTCGTCAACCTGGCTCACGGTGATTTGACGATCCTTCCCGCGTACGTCGCACTCATGATAGTGAACGCGTTGCGGTTCAACCCGTTCATCTCGATACCCATCACCATGGTCATCCTGTTCATCGGCGGGTATCTGCTCCAGCGGGGGCTGCTCAACCAAGTCGTCAAGTCAGGCGATATGGCCGGGGTGATCGTCACCTTCGGCATATCGATCGTCATCCAGAACGCCCTGCTCTTGGCATTCACCGCCAACTCACAGGGTCTTGACGCGGGCAAGGTCGAGAACCTCAGTATCAAGATCAACGACAGACTGGCCGTCGGCTGGCTGCCGCTCATCATCTTTCTCATGTCCCTCGTGGTTATCAGCGTGCTGCAGATCTACATGAACAGGACCAAGATGGGGCGCGCGTTCCGCGCCGTGTCGGACGACCAGGAAGCCGCTCGGCTGATGGGAATCAACACCCAGCACATCTGGGCCGTCGCGATGGGTGTGGCTCTGTTGATCGTGACTATCGGCGGTGTGATGATGGCCATCCGGACCACGTTCGACCCCCTGCTCGGCAGTCAGCGCCTCATCTATGCGTTCGAGGCGGTCATCATAGGAGGTATGGGCTCCGTCTGGGGTACCATGCTGGGCGGCGTCATCCTGGGGTTATCCCAGACGCTGGGTGCCCAGGCTTTTGGCTCGGCTTGGTCAATTCTGGTCGGACACATGGTCTTCGTGATCATTCTGGCGTTCAGACCACAAGGCTTCCTCGCTAAGACGGTGACGTCATGAGCAATGACACTTCTGCAGTGACGCACGGCGGCAAGCAGTACTCTGTGTTCGTCGCCAGCCGGACGAACTTCGCGATTATGGGTTTTGGGGTCATCGTCCTCGTCGTTTTGATCTTGTTCCCGTTCTTCGCGGGCACACCCTGGACGCGCAGGCTGGTCGACTTCTTCACTCTTCTGGCTCTGGCCCAGTTCTGGAACCTGATGGTCGGCTACGGAGGCATCCTCTCGGTGGGGCAACAAGGCTACATCGGGATCGGCTCCTACGCACTGTGGTTGTTTGCCGACGTGCTGCACATCAACCCCTTCATCAGCGTGATCTTTGCAGCCATCGGTGGCGCGATCATCGCTCTGCCGGCTGCGACTCTGGTGTTCAAGCTCAGAGGCGGCTATCTCGCGATCGGAACATGGGTCATCGCAGAGATCCTGCGGTTGATCGTCGCCAACATCAAGCGGACAGGCGGTGGTTCGGGCATCACGGTCCAGGCGGCTACCAAATTGGGGACCGAGGTGCGTGTTCCCGGCACCTACTGGTGGGGCCTGGGCGCGGCGCTCATATCCATAGGCGTCACGTACATGCTGCTCCGGTCACGTACCGGTCTGGCCTTGAAGTCCAGCCGCGACAACGACCTAGCTGCCGAGAGCTGCGGCGTCAACCTGTGGCGCACCAAGCTTTATACGTTCATCATCTCCGGCGCCGGGTGCGCCATGGTGGGGGCCATAGTGGCCATCCATCTGCTGAGGGTACAGCCCGCTGCCGCTTTCAGCATCAACTGGATGGCCTACCTGATCTTCATCACGGTCATCGGGGGCCTGGGTACGATCGAGGGGCCGATCATCGGTACTCTCATCTATTTCGTCCTTCGAGAGACCACGAGTAAGTACGGTGAGTGGTACTTCATCGTGCTGGGACTTCTGGCGATCATCGTCACCATCTGGAGTCCACGGGGGATCTATGGCTTTGTCGTGAAAAAGACCGACTTCTTCGTCTTCCCGCTGCAGCGGAGGCTACGAGTGACCGAGCGGGCTATTGGGACCGCTCCGCCTGCTCCGAAGAGTGGCGAGGCCGCCGGATAGACGGTCTCAGTAGAGATGATTCAGCGAGCGAGGAGGCCGCCGGTAGGCGGCCTCCTCGCTTTTTCCCGGCCCGTGATCGCAAGGTCGACGGACTGTGTGACGGCGCATCCAAGAAGGACGGAGAGACCGTCTCTAGCCGAAAAACAACCGGGCCAGCTCCCACAGGTCCTCGGGCACCAGCTTCCAGGTGGAGACAGCTTCCGCCAAGGGCACGGACTCGATGCGGTCGCCTCTTAGGCCGGCCATCATGCCCCACTCACCCGCATGCACCATCTCCGCGGCTTTGACCCCGAAGCGGGTGGCCAGGATACGGTCGCGAGCGGTGGGGGTACCGCCCCGCTGGATGTAACCCAGGGTGGTGTCTCTCACTTCTCGACCGGTCAAGCGTTTGATCTCCCTTGCCAGGACGCTGCCTACCCCACCGAGTTTCACGTGGCCGAAGGCGTCGATCTCGTCGGAGGCTAAGATCTCTTTCTGCTTGCCGCTCCGCCACAGGATCTTGGCCCCCTCGCTCACGCAGACCACGCTGAAGTGCTTGCCTCGCTGAGCCCGGCTCTCGATGAACTCGCACACCTCTTCCACGGTGACCGGGAACTCGGGCGTCAAGATGACGTCCGCTCCCCCGGCGAGACCGCTCATCAGGGCGATCCAGCCGGCATGGCGGCCCATCACCTCCACCACCATCACCCGGTGGTGGGACTCGGCCGTGGTGTGCAGGCGGTCGATGGCCTCGGTGGCTATGGACACGGCGGTATCGAACCCGAAAGTGTAGTCGGTACCAGAGAGATCGTTGTCGATGGTCTTGGGCACCCCGATCACGTTGGTGGCGTAGTCTTCATGCAGGCGTTTGGCCACACTCAGGGTGTCATCCCCGCCGATGGCGATAAGGGCGTCCAGGCCGAGAGCGGCCAGATTGGCTACCGCCTGGTCCGGGCCGCCCTCCACCTTGTAGGGGTTGGTGCGGCTGGTGCCCAGGATAGTGCCGCCCAAGGGAAGGATGTCGGCGACGGCTTCGGAGTCCAAGGGGCGGGTGTCCTTCTCTAGGAGCCCCCGCCAGCCGTCCTCGACGCCGGTGAGCTCCCAGCCGTAGTCGCGCGCGCCTTTGCGGACCACCGCGCGGATGACGGCGTTCAGACCGGGGCAGTCGCCGCCTCCGGTGAGGATGCCGACGTTCATGCAGGCCTCCTTGTCCCGGTTGCTGGGACGATAGTTCGTGGGATGACGCGGCTCACACATACCATAGTGGCTCGTCGCGGGCAAGTACGAGACCGGCCGGCGGCGTCTTTCACCGCGGGCGGGGGCTAGTCCGTGGCTTCACGAGCGGGATCGCGGGCCTAATGGACCGCCTTGAGCTTGCATGCCCGAGTGTCCCTATGTTATGGTTTGTTCTAATCCCGTAGCATGGTTAACGGTTCCGTTAGACGGGATATACTCGACAATAGTTGCCGAAGTACGGGTTGTCCCCTCAGGAGGTCGCAATGTTGCCTCGTGGTAGAGAGGAACAGCTGCAGAAACTTGCGCATAAGCTCCGACGCCGGGTCATCGATACCCTCTGGCAGGCGCAAGCGGGACACCCGGGCGGTTCGCTCAGCGCCGCGGAGATCATGGCCACGCTCTTCTTCGAGGTCATGAAGATCGATCCAGCCGATCCCAAGTGGGAGGACAGGGATCGGTTCATCCTCTCAAAGGGGCACGCGGCGCCCATCTATTACGTGACCCTCATGGAGCGCGGCTTCTTCCCGGAAGAGATCCTCTGCACGTATGACTGCTTGGACTCGTGCCTGCAAGGCCATCCCGATGTCAAGGCCCCCGGGGTGGACGTCCCTTCCGGCTCGCTGGGCCAGGGTCTCTCAGTGGGTCTGGGTCTCGCCCTGGGTGCCAGGCTCAAGAAGAAAGATCTGCGTGTGTACGTGGTGATGGGCGATGGGGAGCTGCAGGAAGGCCAGGTATGGGAAGCGGCCATGTCGGCGCCCTATTTCAAGCTCGACAACGTGACCGCGATCATCGACTGCAACAGTGTCCAGCTGATGGGGCCGGTGGAGGAGATCATGAGCATCGAGCCTCTGGCCAAGAAGTGGGAAGCCTTCAACTGGAATGTCATCGAGATCGACGGGCACGACGTCGCCCAGATCGCAGATGCCTGCGAACAGGCGGCACAGACCAAGGGCAAGCCGACCGTCATCATCGCCCGCACCGTCAAAGGTAAGGGCGTTTCCTTCATGGAGAACAAGGCCTATTGGCATTCCGGCCAGGTCACCGATGAGGTCCGCGAGAAGGCCTTAGCCGAGCTCGGCGGGGAGGGGACGTGATGGTCGAGATGATGGCTGCACGTGACGCCTTCGGCCAGGCTCTGGTGGATCTGGGCAGGATCGACCCCCGCATAGTGGTGTGCGACGCCGACCTGGGTTCGTCCACCAAGGCACAGATGTTCGGCGACGCCTATCCGGATCGGTTCTTCCAGATCGGTATCGCCGAGCAGAACATGGTGGGGATAGCGGCCGGACTGGCCACGATGGGTTTCATCGCCTTCACCAGCACGTTCGCCTGCTTCGCCGCCAAACGGGCCACCGACCAGGTCAGGGTCATGGTGGCGCAACCCGAGTTGCCCGTGATCATAATGGGTGCCTACAGCGGGGTGCTGGCCGGCAAGACCGGCAAGACCCACCAGGCGATACAGGACGCCGCAATCTATCGGGCTATGCCCAATATGACCGTCATCTGTCCGGGAGACGGCGTGGAAGTGCGCAAGGCGGTGTTCGCGGCAGCCGATTATGGCAAGCCCATCTATCTGCGCCTCACCCGCGACCCGACCCCGATCATCTTCGCCGATGATTATGATTTCAAGATCGGCAAGGCTACGGTGGTGCGCGAAGGCACCGACGTCAGCATCATCACTACGGGCATCATGCTCCCGCGTGCCTTGGATGCCGCGGAGGATCTTCAGAAGGAAGGGGTCGGCGCCCACATCCTGCACGTTCCCACCCTTAAGCCCCTCGACGAGGAGGCGGTCGTCGCTGCGGCACAGAAGACGGGCCTGGTGGTGACCGCCGAAGAGCACACCATCATCGGAGGTCTCGGCGGCGCGGTGGCGGAGACACTGGGCGAGCACGCCCCCACGCCGATGCGGCGGGTGGGCGTCAAGGACGTTTTCGGCGAATCCGCTCCCAACGAAGAACTGCTGGTGAAGTACGGCCTCACAGCCAAAGATATTGCTGAGGCGGCCCGCAGCCTTTGCGCTGCTTCGAAAGCTCGTACGTAATCGATGACGGAAGGAGGAAGCATGTCCCCGATGCTGTCGTGTAGTGGCGTGCCCGACCTGTTCTTTGAGGACACCAAGGTCGGTCGCATGTTCAAAGAGGTCTGGGAGGCAGACGAGACCAAGCTCGACGCGTGGTTGGCCGAATTCGGTCTGCCGTCGCCATGTGAGTGGGCCAAGCCTGGCTCGTACATTCAGACCACCGTTCGCGGTCAGATGGAACAGCAGCGAAACAAGAACGATATCGTGCTCATCCCGGTAGGGACCACCGAGAACCACGGTCGCCATACGGTGAGCGGCATGGACACGCTGTTCGTGAGCATCCTATGCGAGGCCGTCCGTCGCAAGACGGCCGAGACCGGCGCCCCCGTCTCCATCGCCCTCCCGCCGCTCATGTACGGCGGCCACCCCTATCACCACATCGGCATGCCGGGCACGGTCATGCTTCGTGAAGAAGTAGTCGAAGAGACTCTGGTCGACGTCATGTTGGGCCTGTGGAACGACGGCTTCCGCAAGCAGATAATCGTCAACAACCACGGCCACCTGTGGATGCTCGAGACCGCGCTTCACAAATTCATCAAGCGGTATCAACTCCCCGGCGTCTACAAGATAGCCGAGTGGCATCGCAACGTGAAACACTTCTGGCGCACCAAGGACCAGGGCGGTCCCTGGGAGACCAACTTCGTCCATGCCGACGAGTCGGAGACCTCCGTGGGTCTCCTCCTGTTCCCCGAGATGGTGGAAATGAGCCGCGCCGTCGATACCGAGATGAAGGTCTACATGCCCCCGGGCCACATCGACAACTCTATCGAGGGCTGGGACCGTCCGATGCGTTGGTCTGAGAACGAGGGCCATGCGGCTATCGAGTTCTTCGGTACGCCCGAAGGCGTGGTCGGCCGTCCGACTGCCGCTACGGCGCAGAAGGGCAAGCGCCCGGTGGTCGCGTTCGTCAAGTATCTCACCATGGTCTGCGAAGATATCCTCGCGACCTTCCCGGCCGGCGCCGTGCCGCCGGTGGAGGAGTTCACCTTCCGCAGCGCCAAGGACATGGAGCCTTTCTTGAAAGAGCCCCTGAGTCCAGGCTGGAAGCCCGTTCACGCGCTGCCGTATCTCGGCCAGCATTAAGGGTACCTGCACCGAGGGGGCCTGAGTGGTCGCGCGCGGAAGAAAGAAAAGGGATAGGTATGAGTTCTGATCTCTACGTACGTTCGGTCGCCCGCGCGGTCTCCATCCTCGAGCAGTTCACGTTGGAGCGACCCGAGCTCAGTCTCACCGAGATAAGCAACGGTATCGGTCTGAGCAAGAGCACCACGCACCGGTTGCTCAGCACGCTCGAGGCCACCGAGATGGTGGAGTTCGACAAGAAGGCGGCTCGCTATCGTCTCGGCCTCAAGACGTTCCGGCTGGGGAGCGTGGTCTCGAAGAGCATGGAACTGGTCAAGCAGGCGGATCCGCTGCTGCGAACGGTGGCCGATGAGACCGATGAGACGTCATTCCTTCTGGTCGCCGATGGCAATGAGGCACTCTGCCTGCGCCGCTTCGATGGCACCCATCATGTGCGGGTGCTGTTCCTGGAAGCCGGCAAGCGTTCTGCCTTCAATTGTGGGTCGGCGCAACGCGTGCTTCTCGCCCACTTGCCCGAATGGCGGTGGGAAGAGGTGATTGCCAACCACGTCCGCCGAATGACCCAGTATTCCCTGCTCGCCAGGGACGAGCTGGAGCGTGACCGGCGCGAGATCCGGGAGCGCGGCTATTCGGTGAGCTGGGAGGATGTAACCCTGCACGCGTGCGCGTTGGGCGCGCCGGTACGAGATGCGACCGGCGCCGTCGTGGCCGCGGTCAGTATCTCCGGGATCGTGCAGCGATTCTCGGCTGAACGACTGCCCACCTTGATCCGCAGGATCATGGAGGTGGGGGATGAGCTTTCCCGCAGACTTGGCTACATGCTCAACGAGATGGGCGACCGCCCAGTGGACAGCGCTTCGGGGCCGGGCGGAGACTCCCGGGACCGGAAAGCCTTCAGCAAGAAGGCCGACGCGGCTCGCAGTGGGTGACGGAGGCTCGTAGTGGATTGTAGAACGAGCATCGCGACGTCGCCGGCGCCAACCACGTTCGGCCCCCTGCTCTTTGCCGGGGATGTCCCGGCTGCTGCCAAAGCGGCAGGGGAGCTGGGCTTCGATGGCATCGAGATCAACATGAAGGGCCCAGAGGAGCTTTCGCCGTCGGTGCTGAGAGGGCTGTTGGATCGACACGGCCTTGAGCTGACGGCGGTGGCCAGCGGACGTATCTACATCGACGAACAGGCCACCCTGTCCGATCCAGACGAAGGAGCCCGTATGCGAGTGGTGAAGCGGGTGAACAGGCTGACGGGCTTTGCCGGTGAGTTCGGAGCCCCGGTCATCATCGGCCTGCTGCGGGGCGAGCGCCTGGTGGACGGAGACGCAGGCAAGACCACCTCTCTGTTCGTGCAAAGCATGCAAGAGGTAGCCGAGCATGCCGCCACCTGGGGAATCGATATCTTCTTGGAGGCCATCAACCGGTACGAGACCCCTCTTTTCAACACCGCCGAGCAGACCGTCGAGGTGGTCAAGCGGATAGATCGTCCCAATGTGAAGGTGTTGCTCGATGTCTTCCACATGAACATCGAGGAAGTGTCCATTGGCGATGCCATCCGTGCCACCGGCGATCTCCTAGGACACTTTCACATCGTGGATAGTAACCGGAGGGCCCCCGGCATGGGCCACGTGGCCTACGGCGATATCGCCGCGGCCTTGCGCGAGATCGGCTACAACGGCTGGCTGTCGGGCGAGCATCTACCGTTGCCGGACAGCTACACCGCCGCGAAGCAGACCCGTTCTTTCATCAGGGATCTATAGGAATCGACCATCATGTCAAACTCGGCAAAGGGAGTAAGAATCATGGCAGACATTCCTTCAACCATGCAGGCAGTGGTCCTTACCGGCCCGGGAGAATGGGAGCTTCAAGAAGTGCCCACCCCAAAACCGGAGGGCACCGACGTTATCTGCCGCGTTGAGTCCGTGGCTATCTGCGGCACCGACCCTAATATCATCAAGGGTCTCTTCCCCGGCATGTGGCCGGCGGCATACCCGTTCATCATCGGTCACGAGTGGGCCGGTGAGGTGGTCGCCATCGCGCCCGAGGTCAAGAACTCGCCGGCCATCGCGAAAAGATTCGCTCCCGGCACCAGGGTCGCCGGCGAAGCTCACTGCGGCTGTGGGATCTGCGCAAACTGTCTGGTCGGCGACTACACCATCTGCCTCAACTATGGCGACAACGCGCTGGGCCATCATCACTATGGCTTCACCACCCAGGGGGCTTACGCCACCTACGTCAAGACGTCGGTCAAGTCCATCCATCCGTTGCCCGAGAACCTCTCGTATGACGAAGCCGCCATGCTCGACATGGCCGGCGTCGCCCTCAACGGAGTGTATCGTTCCGGGGTCAAAGTGGGCGATACGTGCTGCGTGACCGGCCCTGGACCAGCCGGCAACATGACGTTGCAGCTGTGCAAGGCCGCCGGTGCCAAGAAGGTCATCATGGTCGGCCGGGGAGCGCGTCTCCAAGCCGCTGTGGCTCTGGGCGCCGTTCCCGTCGACTATGAGAAGACAGAGGACGTGGTCAAAGCGGTGTGGGATCTGACTGACGGCCGTGGCGCGGACGTGGTGTTCGAATGTGCCGGCACGAAAGAATCGTGCACTAAGTCGCCGCTCATGGTGCGCAAGGGCGGCAAGCTCGTCATGACCGCCCTGGCCAAGGAGCCCATTCCCATCGAGTGGAGCAAGTTGACCCTCGCCCAGGTCAACTTCATCGGCGTGCGTGCCAACCCGAACACATCTGACGCTGCCCTCGCTATGTTGGCCGACGGCCGGGTGGCCGGCAAGGCCCTACACACCCACTCCTTCCCGCTGAGCCAGTTCGGCGAAGCTCTGGCGACCTTCGTGGAGAAGCGCGAAGGCGCGATGAAGGTCGTTCTCAAACCCTAAGAATCTCGGCAAAAGCAGGGACAAGGACGTCGCCGCGACCGCCGTTATCGGGCGGCCCCGCTTCGCTTCCGGCCGATGGCTCCCAAGGGGCTGGGGGCCGGGGGGTGAGTATGGTTTAATACTTGGAGGTGAGCTATGGGTATCGCCTAGTCTTGGGGAGGCGGTAGTGAACCCCAACGATAGCTTGAGGTTCTTGTGGCAGACCCCTTACCGGTTCGAGAACCGAGGCGCCGTCCCCGATACGAGTCACGTGATGCGCGCTCCCGCTCCAATAGGGTGCGGGGGGCGACAAGGAGGAGTTGACTGATGCCCAGTTGGATTGGACCATGGGAAATCGGGATCGTTCTGGTGCTCATACTGCTGATCTTCGGTCCCAGAAAACTTCCGGAGCTTGGGTCCTCGCTCGGTAAGTCGATCCGCGGTTTCAGAAAAGGCATGAAAGAGAGCCAAGACGAGGTGAAGTCGGCGGTCTCCGAAGTCCGTGAAGCGGCTGAGAAGAGAGACGCCGAGCCGCCGAAGGCCGAGGCGAACGATCCAGCGTCCGAGTCCGAGAAGGCCGACAAGATCGAATAGGTGACGCTGCCCTCTGAGCGGCGTTCTCATGTCGCCCAACGAGAGCTTCGTCTATCTCGAGATCGCGGAGGCGGTGCGTCGACTCATCGTCTCCGGTGAGCTTGAGGCCGGCGATCGCCTTCCCCCCATGCGTGCCATGGCCCAGCGGTGGAAGTGCACGCCCAATACGGTCAGTCGAGCATATTCGCTGCTGTCCCACGAGGGCTTGGTGTCTTCCCATCGTGGGGGCGGGACTCGGGTGGCGTCGGTCAGGGTGGGATTTGGTGAGGCAGCCCCTCCGGAATGGCAGTGGGCCAGTCTGGTCAACCGAGCGGAGACTTACCTATTAGAGGCTCTGAGCCTGGGTCACAGTCCGGCCCACGCTGAAGCGGCGCTGGCGGCGGCCATCTCTCGGTGGCAGGATATGCGGCGCCGGCCTTCTTCGGCAAGTGGCGAGACGGTGGCCGCCAGCGGCCAACGGGAAGTGCGATTCGCCGGAAGTCACGATCTGTCGGTCGAGCTACTCGGGCGTTCTCTCGGCGAGCAAACGCCGCCGGTGACGCTCGCCACCGACTTCATCGGTAGCCTCGGAGGTCTCATGGCTGTGGCGCGAGGCGAGGCCGACATCGCCGGATCGCACCTATGGGACGAGGTCACGGGTGTATACAATGTGCCCTTCGTGCAGCGGGTCCTCCCCAATCGCAAGGTGATGGTTCTGAATCTGGTGCAACGGCTTCAGGGACTCATCGTGCCGGCCGGGAATCCCCAGGAGTTGCGTGCGGTGGCCGGTCTGGTTCAGCCCGGCGTCCGGTTCATCAATCGCCAACCCGGTTCCGGCACCAGGGTTTGGCTGGATGTCCAGCTCAAGTCGGCGAGTCTGGCGCCGGAGAGGATAGCCGGCTACGGCCAGGAGGAATCCACCCACCTGGGTGTGGCCCGAGCGGTGGCCGAGGGGCGCGCCACCGCCGGTCTCGGCATCAGTGCCGCCGCAACCGCCTACGGACTCGATTTTCTACCCTTGGGACAGGAGCGGTATGATCTGGTGGTCCCGCTGGAGACTTGGGACGCTCCCCCTCTGCGAGCTCTGCGGGCGGTGGTGGTATCCCCGCACTTCAAGCAGGCGGTCTTGGCTCTGGGCGGCTATGACGTCTCAGAGACCGGTACGGAGAGCCTGGTCGACTGAACCTCCGCCCCGGCGCGTTCGCCGTAGCGTTCTCCCGATGCTAGTCTTATGAGGACGGCCGACCTATAGGGGAACACCGGCCAGGGCTGGTCCGGCGGGAGGACGACAAACACATGGAAACCGTCTGCTCCGATCACGGCGGCTCCGATCACGGCGGCGACCAGGGCCCGCTCTTTCTGCTAGACGGCAACAACATCGCCTATCGGGCGTTTTTCGCTCTCCCCGCTGACATCGCCACCTCGGGGGGCTTCCCCACCAACGCCCTCTATGGCTTCTGCTTGATGATAATCAAGATCCTGACGGAGTACCGGCCCACGGCCGTCATCGTGGCCTGGGACTCTCGGGAGAAGACCTTCCGCCATGAGGAGTTCGAAGAGTACAAGGCCCAGAGAAAGCCCATGCCCGAGCTGCTCTCTGAACAGTGGCCCTATTTTTCCGAGCTTTGTGCCGCTTTCGGGTTCGTCAACATCGCCGTTCCTGGGTACGAGGCCGACGACATCCTCGCTACGCTCGCGCGCCAGGCCGGGGCTGAGGGTCGGGAGACGGTGATAGTCACGGGGGATCGAGATGCACTGCAATTGGCCGGCCCGTACGTCAGCATCATGGCCAACACGAGGGGTATGACCGAGGTCAAAGTCTATGACCCGGCCGCGGTGGAGGAGCGGTTCGGCGTACCCCCCCGCCTGATCCCCGATATGATAGGTCTAAAGGGTGACTCCTCCGATAACATCCCCGGCGTGCCTGGGATCGGGGAGAAGACGGCCGCCCAGTTGCTCGCGCAGTTCGGCGACCTCGACGAGGTACTCGCGCACGCGGCCGAGGTGAGCGGCGCAAAGCGGAGGGAGCTGTTGCAGGAGCATCGCGAGACAGCGCTCCTGTCCAAGAAGCTCGCTTTGCTCGACCGCGACGCGCCCATCGACATCCACGCTGCGGAGGTACTGCCCCACCGTCTCCAACATGAGAAGCTGGATGAATTGTTCACCCGCTTCGAATTCACCACTCTTCTCGAGCGAGTGCAGCCCCTGTTGTCCGCCCCGGCGATCGCTGCAAGCCGGCCGGGAGGTCCGACTCTACCCGCGCCTCGGCCGGCGCCCGCGGGCGCAGCCGGCTGGGAAGACCTCCTCGATTGGGAGCGTCCAGTCGGATTGGCTGTGACCGGCGGCGTGGCTACCGACCGCGCGCCGGCCCGCGAGACCGCGGACGGCCGGGCGGCGGACACCATGGCCTCCGGCAACGGTCCTACCGAGACGGGGTTCGGTCTGTGGCTGGCGCAGGCCGGACCTGAGGCCGCTCAAGATGCGTACGGCGTTTTCTCGATCGTGGAGGCGCAGGGTGCAACGGTGGACGTGGCCGCGTTGCGTTTGCTTCTGGGCCGGACGGAGCCGATCTGTCACGATTTCAAGTCGGCGACCGCACTGCGCGGACTTCTCAAGCAGGCTGGGCATGACACGTACATCGCGGCCTACTTGCTCGCTCCGGGGCGACGGGAGTACCGATTGAGAGATCTGGCCCAAGAGGCTGGGATCGCATTGCCCGCGTGTGCGTCCCAGGCCACCCCGATCGATCTCTCTGGGGCTGCCGCGGCCGCAGTCGTCCTTCCGGTAGGCGCGTGGCAGGAGCAGGCGCTCCGCAGCCAAGGGATGTGGGAGCTCTTTCAAAGCGTCGAACTGCCGCTGACCACGGTGCTGATCGCCATGGAGGAAGCGGGGATACACCTCGACTGCTATCGACTGGGCGAGATCACGGGCAAGATCCAGGACCAGCTGGAGGAGCTGGAGGCCCGCATCTTCGACTTGGCCGGCGAGGAGTTCAACCTCGGTTCGCCCCAGCAGCTGGGCCGCATCCTGTTCGAGCGCCTGGGACTGGCCCGCCAACGCAAGACCAAGACGGGCTATTCCACCGACGCCAAGACACTGGAGGCCTTGCGCGAGAGTCATCCCGTTGTGGACCATCTGTTGAATCATCGCGAGCTGTCCAAGCTGATGTCCACCTACCTGCTTGCGCTTCCCCAGGCCGTGGACCCGGTAACCGGGCGCCTCCACACTACGTTCCACCAGACTGTGACGGCCACCGGCCGGCTCTCTTCCAGCGATCCCAATCTGCAGAACATCCCGGTGCGCACTGCTATCGGTGCCCAGATCCGCCAGTGCTTCACCGCCGAACCAGGATACGCGCTCGTGGTAGCCGATTATTCCCAGATAGAGCTGCGCATCATGGCCTACCTCTCGGGAGAGCCCACTCTCCTGGATTCGTTCGTGCGCGGAGAAGATATCCATACGCGCACCGCGGCAGAGGTCTTCGGGCTGGCAGAGGACGGCGTGGACTCCACGCGGAGGCGCTTCGCCAAGGCGGTCAACTTCGGCATCATGTATGGGATCTCGCCTTTTGGGCTCAGTCAGAACCTGGGCATCGAACGGGAGGAGGCGGCTGCTTACATCGAGCGCTACTTCGAGCGCATGCCGAGGGTCAAAGTCTTCATCGAATCCACCATCGAGCTCGCCCGACGCCGGGGCTATGTGACCACGGTCTTCGGCCGCCGGCGACCCATACCCGAGCTCGCCTCAGGAAACTTCCAGGAGCGCTCTCTGGGAGAGAGGTTGGCGGTCAATTCGATCATTCAGGGCAGCGCGGCCGATATCATCAAGGTGGCCATGATCCGCTGCCACGAGCGTCTGGTGCGAGAGTTCCCGGACGCCCGGCTCGTTCTGCAAGTGCACGACGAACTCGTGTTCGAGGTGCCCGAGGATCGTGCGCAGGAGGTCAAGGCTGCGGTCGTGGAGGAGATGGTCGCGCCTTTCCCGATGGAGCCCGCCCTTGGCGTCGATGCGGGAGTGGGGCCCGACTGGCTGTCGGCCAAGTGACTTACACGGGCCGGCCCCGCATCTTGGAGGGCGCGAGCTCCGTTGCCCCCCGATTTTACCGGGACTCTGTGCTCGGGTGGTGGTTTTGCTTTTCCTTGGCGCGTCGGTATACTACCGGACAATAAGCCACGTGAGGGCGTGGCTTGCCCATGCATTCCTTTGGGAAGGGAAACGGAAACTACATGTCAGACCAACACACCGACGAAAACGTTCAGACGCTCCAGGGTGGACAAGACCTCATGATCGAGGTCGACGGCAAGATGATCCCCAACTACGACGCGACGATCATGACGTTCGAAGAGGGGGATATCGTCACCGGGACTGTGGTGCGGGTCGATAAGGACGAAGTCCTTGTCGACATCGGCTACAAGAGCGAGGGTGTAGTCCCCGCCAACGAGCTCTCGATCAGGAAGTCGGTGGATCCCTCAGAGGAAGTGGCGGTCGGCGACGTGGTCGACGCCCTCGTTCTCACCAAGGAGGATGCCGACGGCCGGCTTATCCTTTCGCGGAAGCGGGCGCGGTTCGAACGGGCTTGGCAGCGCATCGAGAAGGCGGCCGAAGAGGGGACCCCGGTCTCCGGAAACGTCATCGAGGTGGTCAAAGGTGGCCTGATCCTCGATCTGGGCGTGCGTGGTTTCCTGCCGGCTTCCCTGGTCGACATACGCCGGGTGGCCGATTTGGACGAATTCCTTGGCCAAAGCCTTGAGTGTCGGGTCATCGAGCTCAATCGGTTCCGTAACAACGTGGTGCTCAGCCGCCGCGCGGTGCTCGAAGAAGAGCGCCGCGGCGTGCGCGAGCAGATCCTCGACCGCATGAACGTCGGCGACTTGGTGACCGGCACCATCTCCAACATCGTCGATTTCGGGGCCTTCGTCGACCTGGAAGGCATCGACGGCCTTATCCACATCTCCGAGCTTTCCTGGAGCCACGTCAATCACCCGTCTGAGGTGTTGACCATCGGCCAGAAGGTCGAAGTCCGCGTGCTCGACATCGACCGCGACCGGCAACGCATATCGCTGGGTCTGAAGCAGACCCAGAAAGACCCCTGGCAGCAAGTGTTCGAGAATCGCCAGGTGAATGAGATCGTGCACGGCAGGGTGACCAAACTCGTTTCGTTCGGTGCCTTCGTCGAGATCGAAGAAGGGGTGGAGGGTCTCATCCACATCTCGGAGCTTGCGCAACATCACGTGGAAGATCCGTCTGAGATCGTGCGTCCGGGGCAAGACGTGAACGTCAAGATCATAGAGATCGACCCCGAGCGCCGCCGCCTGTCTCTGAGCTTGAAGCGCCTGGAGCCGGAATACCGCATACATGAGGATGCGCTTGCCGAGGAGGGCGAGGAAGGCGAGGAGTTCGAGGGCGAGGGGTACGAGAGCGAGGCGGTCGAAGGTGCTGCTGGGGAGGGTATGGAAGCGCAGCCGGCGGTTGCGACCGACGCGCTCGTCGAGACCGGTGCCGAAGCTGAAGTAGTGCTCGAGGCTGAGGCGGTACCGGTAGTCGAGACTGCAGCCGAGGTCGAGGCCGAAGCTGCGCCTGAGGTCGAGGCGACATCCGAGGCCACGGTCGACGCTGCGCCCGAGGTCGAGGCCGAAGCTGCGCCCGAGGCCGAAGCTGCGCCCGAGGTCGAAGCTGCGCCCGAGGTCGAAGCTGCGCCAGAGGCCGAAGCTGAGCCCGATCCTACTGTCGAGGCTGCACCTGAGGTCGAGGCCGAGGCGACGGCCGAGGCTGCTGCCGAGACCGCCGGCGAAACGGAGCTTGAAGCCGCGGTGGTCGCCGAGACTGCGGAAGAGGCCGGCAAAGAGGACTAGCGGTCCGAACGATAGGGCATGACACGGGAGCGCCTCATGGGCGCTCCCCGTTTTTCTGGAGGAGAGATGACTCAGGGGCGGTCTAGTAGCCAACCTGAGGTCCAGCGCGAGCAGAC
>JAZDLO010000082.1:0-11051 GCA_043801935.1 bacterium | reverse complement strand
GTGCTCGACGAGCGGCCGCCCGACAAACCCCGTTTCGACCCCCGGATCTTCGGCGCACTGGTCAACGACTGTCAAGGCCGGGTGGTGATGGTCCGCCCGTTGGACGACTTGATGGAGCTGCCTCGTCGCTACCTCAGCCTTCTGCCCGCCAAGTCGCTGCAATCCCTGAGTGTGGCCGTAGGGAAGCCGGGAGAGGGCTTGACCACCCGCTTCCTGGATTTCGCCACTGCGTGCGGGGCCCGGGGAGTGACCGCTATCCGAGTGGTGGGGAGAGGCGCATTTCCGCAGCTCGCCTACTCCTGGGACGGGCTCTTGCCCTTGGACCTGCTTCGCCGCCGGCCGCCGGGGCATTTCACCACGATCGAGTTCGATGCGCCTTTTGATGCCATGATGGAGACGTACCGGTCCTTCCTCGGCCGCACCCAGAGCTCCACGAAGCGCAAGCAGGAGCAGCGATAGTCTCGCCTGATCTTCTCCACTCTCGGCCTATTTCGCCTGCGTCACCTGCCAGGCAGCCGTTATGCTGATACCTTGCTCGGCCTGCGTCTGCGTGCCACTGATGACCAACCGACCACCTTGAGTCGACACCTTCCCCTTGGTCTCCGTCCCGTCCTCTGCCGTGAGGGTGACGATGTTGCCGGCGTAGGAGACGGATACGGTCTCAGGCTCCGAGGATGCGTCCGGAGAGATAGATGAGAAATCGACGAACAGTACCGCGGTCCCTTTCCCCCGCGCGTCGACGGTCATGTCTAGGGTCATCGGCAGGGGCTTGCCCTCGAGCGCCTTGAGTTCCCCGATCGAACAACCCTGCGCTTCGAGTTCGCTCTCCGCTTCGGGAGGTACGTCGATGGCCGTGAAGGTGTACGAACCGGCCCAAAGTCCATTGATGTCCAGGGGACCGATGAGGGTGGTGGTTGTGGTGCTCGAGGTGGTGGTCTCGCTGGTGGTGGTTATTTCGCGAGAAGTGTCCTGCTCTCCAGTGCTGCCCGCCGGGCGGTCGAAGGTCTCGCCGGTCTCGACGTCGACCAGCACGAAGATGTCGATGATCACCGTCGTCTGCTGGATGATGATGATGGTGGCGGGATCGAAGTTTTCCCATTTGGGACCGGTGTAGTTAGGGGTAGCCTTGACCGGCTGAGGGGGGTTCAGCGGGTTGCCGCACTCACAGCGCACCCGGGGGACTCCGTACTCATCCACGAGTACCCCCTGGCCGGCCTGAAGCACGGACTGCCGAGGGGTGGGCAGCCCGTTACGGAACCCATGGTTGGTGACCCGCGTGTCCCGAGTAAGGACCATGGGAGTGAGCTCGGCGAAGTAGGCCCGAAGTTGCAGGGGCATCACCTTGTTGCCTCCACTCCAGCGCAGAGTGGGATCGCTGTTAAGAGCGGCACAGAAGGCCGCCGCCTTGATCGGGTTCTGCTCCAGGAACCGCAGCTGAAGTTCCTTGTCGCAGACGGCCTTGCTTCGCGAACCGCCGTAGAGCCCCGGGGTGCCCCCGGACCAGGCTGCCACCTGACCAGGGGCAAGCGTGGTAGGTGATTGCGTCGTTGAGGTACGAGCGGGGAGCGAGAAGGTGGTGGTCGGTCCCCGGACCACGTTCACCTCGCCGGTGAACGATTCCGGACCCGCCGTCCCCGAGGGCTCAAGGAGAATGTCGCCCTCCTTCTGGACCAGGATCTCCCCGCCGCCACCCCCGGCATCGCCCGCAGCTCCGGCAACGGCCAGCACGCCGGCCATAATCTGCTCCGGGGACAACTGGACAGGCAACTGAGATGAGGGCGTAGAACCATCACTGCCGCAGGCGCCAAGCACCAAAACAACGGCGAGAGCGCAGACACCGGTGAGCATGATCGGGACCGAGGCGACCCGACGGTTACAACGAAGTACAGGACGAACCATGTGCGTCCTCCCCTCCAAGCTTTTGGCTCTCAGCCCGGCCCCGTCGCCGGTCGTCAGTCGTTCCGCTTTCGCCCGCCGCTGGTCCGAGTCGGGCCATTCCTGACTAAGAGTCTACTATCGGCGGACGTACGTCGCAACCCCGGTCGACGCATACATCCGTCGGATGGAGATGAGTCCCCCCTAGTTGTCCAGCAGGTTGTGCAGCAGGTTATAGAGGACCACGCATACCTCACCCCGAGTCGCCGGAGAGAAGAAGTCGTAGTTTGGGCCGATTCCTAGCAGGCCATTCAGTAGCCCTGAATATTCGGCTCGTCGGGCGAAGGGAAAGTGAGTGTTGTCGAACTGGCCGAAGGGCGGACTGTAGCCTTCCGGGGGCTCGACGAGATTCGCGGCCCTCGCCACCATGGTGGTGAGCTGGGCGCGAGTGATGCTCCCATTGGGAACGAACTCGGTCGCTGTCTTCCCAACCGTGACACCTTGCGCCGCACACACCGCCACGTAATAATCTGGGTACAAGGGGTCTATCAGGCTTTCACTGCTCGGAACGTCGACAAAGGGGCAGACATCAGCTTCGGATACCGGGTAGCCCATCGTCTTCACGATCATCTTGGCAAACTGTTGCCGAGTCACCGGCGAGTCAGCTTTGAACGTGCCGTCACCAAAGCCGCTGATGATCTCCCGCGCGAAAAGGTCGGCGATCTGTTTGAAGTACGGGCTGGACGAGGCTAAGTCGCTGAACTTCAGCACTGCCCCCAGGATATCCCCGGCCGAGCCCGGGGTCTGAGGAGCCGTCGCTGTCGTCGCCTGGGTAGCAGAGGTGGTGTCGGCCTCTTCCCCGCAGCCCGCGGCAGCCCATGACAAGAGCGAGCAAACCAGCATCAGTATGACCATCGGCATCACGCGTCTCATAGTCCCTCCCTCAGTACGCGCTCTGTAGGCATCAATGCGGCGGCGTAGCGGCGATCGACTCGAGTCCATTAACATGTCAGTAGCCCTTCGCCTTTAGATCGTCAGAGATCCTCTGCGCGCCGGGACGGTTGGGGTCCAGCGCGAGCGACTTGTCCACCGCCGCCCTCGCTTCCGAATATCGCCCTAGGTAGAAAAGGCAGTCCGCCAGCCACTCCTGGTAACCGGCATTGTTGGGCACCAGCGCGACGGCCCGTTGTAGATGGGGCAGAGCCGCCTCGTAGTCCTCCTGCTCGTCCCATATGGCGCCGATCGCCCAGTGAGCGTAGTCGCGGGTGTCGTCGAGGGCCAGAGCTTTCTTGAGGTTGGTGATCGCCCCCGGGGAGTCGCCCTTGGCCCACAAGGTCACCCCGATGTCCTCGTAGGCCGCGGCCTCGAAGCCCTGGTCCAGCCTGAGCACGGTGTTGTAGTACCCGAGCGCTTCGTCGTACTTCTCAGTCTCCCGTAGAGCCTCGGCCAGTACGCTCAAGAAGGTGGCCCAGTTGGGCTCGTAGGTGGCTGCGAGGTCGTAGTAGGGGACGGAATCCGTCCAATCTCCCTGCACCGCATTGATCCACCCGGCCGACTCGAGTACCCAGGGGTCTTGCGAACTGAGGTCGAGCGCGGCCTGCATTTCTGTAAGGGCTTCGTCCTTGCGACCCGAAGCCGCCAACAACCGGCCCAGGAATGCATGACCCAGGGCGCTCTGGGAATCAACCTCCATCGCCTTCTGCAAGGCGGTTTCCGCGGACGCGTAGTCTCCGGTCTTATGTTTGTAGGCCGAGCCCAGTCGGGCCAGACCCAAGAAGGCCCAAGCCCGGGCGTTCCCGGGGTTCTTCCGGGTGGCCAACTCAAACTGCTGCTGAGCCCCCTCGTAGGAATAGGCGCCATGCAGGTAGTACACGATACCCAGTTGAGTGCGGGCCACATCGCTGTCAGGGTCGACTCCCAACGCCTCTTCGTATTTTCTGATCCCCTCGTCGAACTGGCCGCTTTGCACGAAGGCGTCGCCTTCGTCGATCAGATAGGACGCCTGCCCTGAGAGCGTCGTGATCGTCACTTCGCCACCAGATCCGCTGGTACCGGTGCCGTTGTCCCCCGTCGTCGAGCTCGTGAAGCCTGTCGAGCCTGTCGAGCCCACAAGAGTGGAAGTGGTCGATTCGACGGTACCGCCACCCGAAGTGGCCAGCAGAACGCCCACGACCACCCCGGCGATCACCACGACCGCGGCTGCGGCGATCATCAGCCACCTGCGCAGGTGTCTCCCGGCCACCTGGCTCGGCTGACCGGGCAGTCCCCACAGTGGCTCCGAAGCCGCCTCCTCCACCGTCGTCACCCGCTCCACACGCGTGGGAGCGGCCGCGTCCAGCACCACTGTCGGCGCTTGGCCGGCACCCGCGAGAGGAACCGAGTCGGGTCGTCTGCCGGTCAGGGGCCCAAGCGCGGCCTGCAGAGAGGCCGCCATTTCCCAGGCTCGCTGGTAGCGGTTCTCCGGAGCTTTGGCCAGAGCCCTCTCCAAGACCGCCTGCACCTCCGAAGGCAGGCTCGGGTTGATGGACTGCGCAGCGGGCACGGGAGCAGAGATATGCTGGGCCAGGATCGAGGCGGTGGTGTCTGCGTCGAAGGGTACCCGACCCGCCAACGCTTCGAAGAGCACTACCCCTAGGGAGTAGATGTCGGTGCGGTGATCCATGGGGAAGCCCTGAACCTGCTCGGGGGACATGTAGTGGGCCGACCCCATCACCACGCCAGACACCGTGTAGGAGGTGGCGCCCATGATCTTGGCGATCCCGTAGTCGGTCAGAATAGGCTCTCCGTCTTGGGTGAGGAGGATGTTGGCCGGCTTGATGTCGCGATGCACCATGCCCCTGGTGGTCGCGTAGTCGATAGCCGAGCAGAGGGGTTTGAATATGCGCAGGATCTCAGAGGGATAGAGACCGCCGACCCGTCCAGCGGAGTCGATGGCCCCGGGGCCCGAGCCGGTCGGCGCGATCTTCTCCCCCGCCCTACTCTCCAGTAGAGCCGCCAAAGTCGGCCCGTCGATGAACTCCATCACCATGTAGTAGACCTCGGCCTCGCTCCCGAAGTCGAACACCTTGACGATATTCGGATGTCTGAGAGCTGCGACCGCCTGGGCTTCGTGACGGAAACGGCCGATAAAAGTGGGGTCGGCGGCCAGATGGGTGTGCATCACCTTTATCGCGACGGCCCGGTCGAGGACGGGGTCGAGGGCCTTGTAGACCGCGGCCATGCCACCTCGCCCGACCAGCGCGGTCACCTGGTACCTGCCTAGGTCCCTGCCCGCTAGATCTTCCATCTACTCCCTCAGATGCTGGAGATCCTCAAAGCGTGTCCTTGCGCTTCTGAAGTATGGTTATTACGACCAGCAGGACCACGGCCAGAGCCAAGGCCATACCCCAATAGAGCGCGAGGTTCACGTGGAAGATGTCCCCGTACTGATCGCGGAGCGAGCCGGACAGGGCTTGCGTCTGGCCGGGACTGGAAAGGCTCCCGATCCCAGGTAGCGAGAAACCAGGCAAGCCTGGCGCCTGAGAGGCTCCGCCCTCTATCTTGGCAGAGGTGGCCAACGCCCCTAACTCCCAGCGGCTGGAGGTGACCCAGCCCATGACCTTCCCGGCCACGCCCAGATCCTTGAGCGGCACCATGCCGCCCGAGAAGACGAACTGGGGCACCAGCACCAGGATCACGAGGAGCATGGCTCGGTCCTCGCTCGGCGCCACGGCGGACACCAGGAGCCCCCACATCACCCCCGCCAAGGTGCCAAGCACGAGGGGGACCAACAACAACATCGTCTCGCCGAAACTCAGGTGCGAAAAGTCCACCGCCGCCAGCTTGAAGGCGAAGAGCATGATGGCGCTGTACAAGGCAAACAGGAAGCCGACCGCCACTTTCGAGCCCACGTACGGCATCACCCGCAATCCGACCATGCGCTCGCG
This sequence comes from bacterium, assembly GCA_043801935.1. Classification (GTDB taxonomy): domain Bacteria; phylum Actinomycetota; class Thermoleophilia; order RBG-16-64-13; family RBG-16-64-13; genus JAZDLO01. The sequence continues at coordinate 5,250 of JAZDLO010000082.1, read as the reverse complement.
CCGGTAGATGGCATCCTCCTTGACGATCTCTCTTACGGAAGTGATGGTGCCCACCAAGACGGTAATGAGCGACACCATGAACAGCATGGTGAGCGCCTTGACCGCGCTCCCGGTCTGGGGATCCAAGATATCGCGCTTCCACACGATGAAATCGAGGGCCCCCAGGAAGGGGGCGATGGCGAACAGGAGACCGGCAGTCCTCTTATCACGCCAGATCGTGTCCAGGTAGCGCGCTGAGAGGATGACGAATTGGCGCCAGGTCGAGACTTGCCGGCGCCTCCCAGCCCCTCCATTCCCGCGTGCCCATCGATCGCCCGACGGGGGCGGCGGGACCCCTGGGGCCGGCGCAACGCCGGCGGGCGCCGCGGCAGCCCCCGCCCCGACCGCCGCGCCACCGCCCGCCGGCGGATTCACCTCAGCTAATCGAGCTTCGACGTTCTCCCGGAAGATCCTCGACACCCGGAACCTGCTGCCCCACTCCTTGGGATCACCTTGCTCCAGCCGGCCGTAGATCTCGTCGAAATCGCCCACCCCGAAATAGCGGAGCGCCTCCTCCGGGGGCCCATAGTAGGCCAGGTGGCCGCCCCGAGCCATGAAGACGACCTTGTCGCAGGTCATGACGTTCTTGGTGGCATGGGTGACAAGGGCCACCGTCCGCCCCTGATCGGCGAGGCGCCGGAGGAGCCTCATCATCTGCGACTCCGTCCCCGGGTCCAGTCCCGAGGTGGCCTCATCCAGGAAGAACAGACTGGGCCGGGTCAGCAATTCTACGCCGATGGATACCCTCTTGCGCTGTCCGCCGCTCAGCTGGCGGACGGCCCGATCGGCGCAAGCTCGAAGGTCGAGATCCTCCAACACCTCCTCGACCCTCTGCAGCCGCTCAGCAGCCGAGGTGTCGCCCGGCATCCTGAGACGGGCAGCGTAATCGAGGGCACGGCGGACGGGCAGCTCCCGGTGGATTATGTCGTCCTGAGGAACGTAACCGAGATCGTTGCGGTAGGCGTCGAAGTTCTTATACAGGTCGATGCCGTTGAACAACACTGCTCCCGCGCTGGCCGGACGGAAGCCACATAGGGCGTTGAGCAGAGTCGACTTTCCCGAGCCGCTGGCTCCCACGATGGCCACGAACTCTTGGGGGTAGATGGAGAGAGACACGTCCTGTAGGATGCGCAGGCCCTTGCCCACCACCCGAGAGAGGTGGAGGGCGTCGATGCGGAGGTCGCCTTCTTCGTCGACCACTCGCAATCGCCCCTGCTCCATCACCAATCGGCTGGACCCGATGCGGACGATTTCCCCATCTTTCAGCCGATGCTCCCCGACTAGTTGCCCGTTGACGTAGGTGCCCGCGGAACTGCCAAGATCCTCGAGGTAGACGTCGGCGCCACGCCGCACGAGCTGGGCGTGCGCCCGAGAAACCTGGGGATGATGCAGGGAGACGTCGGCCTGGTCGCTACGGCCCAGCACGAGGGCCCCCTTGGCGGGTAATTCAAAGACCGGGGGCTGGCCTTGAGATGGTCCGCGCGCTGCGTCGCGGCCCCAGCCAAGACCCTGAGCTCCCCCCAAACCCGCGGCACGAGCAGCGTCCGGGTCTCGGAACTCGAGCGTGACCGAACGCCCGATGTGGACCACGTCGCCGTTCGCGAGCGGCATGTTCTGGATCGGCTTACGCTGGAAGCGCAGACCGTTAGTGCTGCCCAGATCGGTGATCTCCCACCCCGAATCACGCCGATCCAGGCGCGCGTGGCGACGGGACACGGCGTCGGAATCCACGACTATATCGCCGGCCGGATCGCGTCCCAGGGTCAAAGTGGTGCCACGCAAAGTGGCCTCGGTCGTACCGGCGAGCGTGGTGATGACGAGCTGGGCCGGAGAGACCGGGGCCAAGAGCACCGTAGCCTTCGCGACGCCCTTCGGGCCGGCCACCTCAGCCCTCTCCTTTGCCCCCCCCACAACGGACGCTTCCGAGCGCTTGTGGAATCTCAGCGCGAAAGGCCCTATCTCGATCAGTGCGCCATCGCTGAGAGGCTGCTCGACCTTGACCTCCAGCTCCACACCGTCGACCCGGGTGCCGTTCCCACTGCCTAGATCGATAACGCGGCTTCCACCCTCATCCGACAGTATGCGGGCATGAAACCGCGAGACGGTGGAAGATTCGAGACACACGTCGTTCTCTGGAGCCCGCCCAAGACCCGTCACGGCCTGAGTGAGCGTATGCTCCTCCGTGGTATCTACACCCTCAAATGACAAAAAACCGTACACGCCTCAGCCCCTGAGTAAGGTGGCTCTGCTATTCTTCCCCCGCTCTTCCGGATTTGCAACCCGTGCCCGATGCCTTCGCAGGGGCCGGCTATGGACCTGGCTGCGCGGTTGAGACGCCGACCTGGGGCGTCGGCCCGCTCGTGGCTCGCGGAGGAACCGGGACGGCCCGCTGTAATCCTAGGGTGCGGCGAACTGCTTCAGAGCTTCTCCGGACTGTAGGACCGCCAGGGCCATCGGCATCAACTGCATGACCGCAGCCCCGATCGTGAGGTCGTCCGGGAGGGCGAACACGGCGGCGCGTAGGGCTTTGAATCCGGTTTCAAACTGCGTTACGTCCACTCCGGACACCTTGCCGGCGGCCTCGATCACCTTGTCGAAGGCCTCGAGCAGGGGTTGGGTCTTCTTGAGGTCCCCCACCGTCAAAGTCGCGCCCTGCTCCTTTAGGCCGATGAACGCGGTCTCAAGCCCGGTAAGCGCCGTATTGAGATCCGCTTTGGCCCGTTTCTGATCCGATCCCCCACACCCGGCGGCAAGAACACCCCCCATCGCCACGAGCCCCACTACAACGAAGACGATGGCCAGTACCCTTGCGATCCGTTCCATCGGCTCACACCTCCTTCTCGGGCAGCCGCTCGTCCGAAAAGGGACTATGCGCGGCCGGCAGGCTCGCGCTGATCCTTATCCGGCGGTCTTCCCGCGCGATAGATGTGGGATTCACCTACTCCCCTAAGGTCAGATTATAGGTCGGTCCGTCTGCTGGTCAAATAGTCTGCGCCCCAAGTCCAAGGTGGCGCCGTCCCGGATAAGCGGCCTTCAAACCCTTCGCGGCCCAGCACCAGCCGGGCTCGGCTCGGCCATCCCCTCGGCCCCAGTCTCGAAAGTCCACGAGCGCGAGTCAATATCTCATTGACGCCTGCCGTTTGCAGTAGTAGGGTGCAACTAGCGGTATCGTGCCTGGGGGTAAGCATGGGGCGGCGCGGTAGTTGGCTCTCGTGGGCGGTGCGCAGGTATGAAAGAGTGCGTGCCGGTGCGTGGCTTGGCAGTCACGTCTCCGCTCACGTGCGCCTGAGAGGGGTCATCCTCGTACTGATCGTCCTCGCCTGCGCGGGGACCTTCGTCTCTTGCGGCGCGGACAAGCAGGCTGCCCCCCTGAACCCCTTGGAACTGTCGAAGCAAGCAGCCGAGCAGGCGGCCCAGGCCTTGCTGGGTGCAGCGAGCACCGGGCCGGATGCTTCCTCGGCTCAGGCCGAGTTGAACAAGTTGAAGGTTGCCCCGCTCAATCAGGATTTCCTGGATTCCCTGACCCTTCCGGCAGTAGACGCCTCTTCTATCGCGGCCGTGGGGTACCCCTTGGGCGAAAGACCGACGTCGCAGGATTTCTCGTACGCACGGGGGATGCAGATCCCCAGCCTGAGCGAGCTCGTGTCGCCGCCCGGAAGCGAGGGTGAGGCCCCGCCCGGGGCGATTCCGACCAGCTTCGACCTACGCAAGTCAGACAAGCTCACATCAGTCAAGGATCAAAACCCTTACGGCACATGCTGGGCGTTCGCCACGCTGGGCTCACTCGAATCCTTGCTGCGGCCCGGCGATAGCTGGGACCTCTCCGAGGACAACATGGTCCTCAACAGCGGCTTCGACAACGGCAGCGACCCCTATAACTGGGGCGGGACCCTCGAGATGTCCACCGCCTACTTGGTCCGATGGGGCGGCCCCGTCGACGAGAGCGGGGACGCCTACGGTGACGGCTACACGCCTGCCGAACTGAGCCCGAACATGCACGTGCAGGAGGTCAACTGGATCCCGCCTCGGGGGTCGGCACTCGACAACACCAACATCAAGAACGCGATCATGCAGTACGGCGGTGTCTACGTCGCCATGGGCTGGTACGGCGACGCGTCTGGGTCACCCTACTACGACGCTTCTACGGCGAGCTACTACCACTTCGTGCTCTCGCAGGCCAACCACGCGGTCCTTGCCGTCGGCTGGGACGACGACTACCCTGCCGCCAACTTCGCCATGAGCCCATCCGGTGATGGAGCCTTTCTCGTCAAGAACAGCTGGGGTACCGGGTTCGGCGACGGCGGCTACTTCTATGTCTCCTACTACGACACCACCTTCGGTCGTGTCCATCCCCTGGGCGTCGTCAGCGGCGCCGAGTCGACCAGCAATTACAGCGGGGTCTACCAGTACGACCCTCTGGGCGACGTGAACGGCATGGGGTACGGGAGCCCGACTGCATGGTTCGCCAACGTCTTCACCGCCCAGGAAACCTCGTGGCTGAGCGCAGTGGGCTTCTACGCACTGGCCCCGGGCACGAGTTACGAGGTCTATACGGGAACCAGTCTCACGAGCATGACGCTCGACGCGAGCGGTACTCTGGCCTACATGGGCTATCACACGGTGACGCTCTCGGAGCCGGTCGCGCTGACAAGCGGGGATCCCTTCATGGTGGCGGTGAAGGTCACATCGCCGGGAACGGACAGTCCAGTAGCCATCGAATATCCTATTGCCGACTTCTCCAGCGCGGCCACGGCGCAGCCTGGGCAAAGCTACGTCAGTTCGGATGGCACAGACTGGTCCGATCTGACGACGGAGGGGGACGCCAACGCCAATGTGTGCTTGAAGGCGTATGTGACAACCGAACCCTGACCTCCACTTATCGCCCCGCCGACCACCGGGGTCGATGAACCCCACGGTGACGATGAATCCCGGTCCGAGATAGCGCAGGAAGTCGCGAACGACGAAGGCGCGCAGCCTAGAGCGCCGCGCTGGACGGGCCGGTCGCCTACACGGGCCTAGGACCGGGCGCCCAGAGCACACCCAGCCCTTCAGTCAACCGGCAGCCCGAAAAAGTCTCTGGGGTTCTGGTAGCAGACCTTGTCGATGGTGGCCTTGTCCAGGCCGAACAGCTTCATGGCCAGCATCACCCGGGGGACCATGAAGTAGTCGTTGCCCTCCCCGCCCAGCTCGGAGTTGATGATGAGCTGGTCT
>JAZDLO010000069.1:0-17050 GCA_043801935.1 bacterium | reverse complement strand
CGAGGCGGATAGGCGAGAATGAGATTGGGTCGGGAGACACGCAGCGCGCGGCAGAGACGCGCCCACGTGGTACGGCGGCGCCGTATCATCATCCTGATCGCGGTGTTGGCCGCCATCCCCTTGATCACAGCGGTGATATTGGCCGGCGTCTTCAGCCTCGGCTTACACACCGTAGCCGCCGTCCAGAAAGACATCCCCGAGCTCGAGGACCAGAATTCCGTCTCTTTGGCGGAGACCACCCAGATCTACGCTGCCGACGGGACCCTGCTGGCCTACCTGCACGGCGAGGAGAACCGCACGGTCATCAGCGGCAAGGAGATCCCGGACAACCTTAAGCATGCCTTGGTGGCAGTCGAAGACGAGCGCTTCTACAGTCACTCCGGGGTGGACATGGAAGGGTTCTTCCGCGCCTTCGTGACGAACATCCGCGCCCAGGGGGTTAGTGAAGGCTTCTCCACTATCACTATGCAGCTGGTAGGGAACATGTATCTCGACCGGACCGATATCTCTTTGGATCGCAAGTTCAACGAGATGGCGCTGGCCTGGCAGTTCGAGAGAAAGTACTCCAAGGACGAGATCCTCGACATGTACCTCAACACGGTGTACTTCGGCTCCAACGCCTATGGGGTGGAAGCGGCTGCTCGCACGTACTTCGACAAGGACCCGAAAGACCTCACCCTGGCCGAGGCAGCACTTCTCGCCGGGCTGCCTCAGGCTCCGAGCGCCTATTCGCCCCGCAGGCATCCCGAAGCCGCCCTCAAGCGCCGCAACCAGATTCTCCTCAAGATGTACGACCAAGGGTTCGTCACCGAGGAGGAAGCCCGCCAGGCGCTGCGCGAGCCTCTCGAACTGGCGCCCTACTCCCCGTACACGAAGGTGCAGCAACCATACGTGGTGGCGTTCGTGCGAAAGCAACTCATCGACATGTACGGAGAGGACAAGGTGTTCAAGGGCGGGCTCCGAGTGGAGACCACCATCAATCCCGCCTACCAGAAACTGGGCTTGGAGGCGATCTCCACCACCCTCGACCACCAGGGCGACCCTTCGGCCGCCCTGGTGAGCATCGAGACTCAGACGGGCTATATCAGGGCCATGGTGGGCGGTAGCGATTACGACACTTCAAAGTTCAACCTGGCAGCTCAGGGACGCCGCCAGCCGGGGTCGGCCTTCAAGACCTTCGTGTTGACTGCCGCCATCGAGATGGGAGTCGACCCCTATGACACCTACTATCAGTCGCAGCCGCTAACGCTCACATACCCAGGCGCCCCCAAGCCATGGAGCGTCAAGACCTACGGGAACAGCTACTACGGAACCTCCACCGTGGCTCAGGCCACCCTCCGCAGCGACAACACCGTGTACGCGCAGATGGCCCTGGACATCGGCGCCGAGCAGATCGTGGACGTGGCCCATCGCATGGGCATCACTTCGTACCTCAATGCCGACCCGGCCATCGCCCTGGGAGGGCTCACGTATGGGGTCTCTCCATTGGAGATGGCGTCGGCCTACGCCACTCTGGCGAACCGCGGCGAGCACATCGAGCCCACCATCATCTTGAAGGTCACGGACGCCCGAGGAAACGTGCTCTTTGATGCCCAGCCGAAACGAACCCAGGCCATCTCCTCCGGCGTGGCCTACGAAGTCACCAAGATCCTCCAACAGAACATCTGGCGCGGCACCGGCACCAAGGCCGATATCGGGCGGCCGGCAGCCGGCAAGACAGGGACCGCCCAGGAATGGTACGACGCCTGGTTCTGCGGCTACACTCCGCATCTCTCCACGGCGGTGTGGATGGGGAACGCCGACGCCCAGATCTCGATGGACGACGTGCACGGCATTCGGGTGACAGGGGGCAGCTTCCCCGCTCAGATATGGCACGAGTTCATGGCCGTCGCCGAGAGCGATTTCCCTGAAGAGGAATTCACCGAGCCCGAGGTGCTGGCCAAGTACGACCCCTTCTTCCGCAGCACGTACGCTGTGCCGCCCACCTCGAGCACCACGAGCAGCACCACTACTACTACTACCGAGCCTACGACCGACACCACCACCGTCCTCACCACGGACACCACGGGATCGTCCACCACCGGCACGACTGTCCAGCCCACCAGCACCAGCAGGCCGCCCACCACAGGACCGCCCAATACTGCCGGGTCGCCCAGCACGAGCTTCTGACGTTCCCGCCCCTCCGGGCCTACGCCCCTGCCGGCCATCCTGTCCGAACGACCCGTGCCCACCGTACTCTCGCGCGTTGACAAATATGAGTCCTATCATATAAGATTTTATGCGTCATAAGATTAAGTAGTACGTTTCCGGTGTTCAAGACACGGGGACTAGGAGCACTGATACTCATGCAGTTGGAGCGACTCACTCTCAAGGCTCAGGAGGCCCTGGCGGCCACCCAGAAACTGGCGCAGGAGCGCGGACACGCGCAGATCGAGCCGGAGCACCTTGCCGTCGCCTTGATCGACCAAGAGGGCGGGCTGGCGGTGCCGATCCTCGAACGGATCGGAGTGAGCCACGCCTCGGTGCGGGCCGAGCTCGAGAACCGGCTGGGCCATTTCTCCACGGTGCACGGCGCCACCCAGATCGGACTGGCCAGAGAGACACAAGAGGCGCTGGACGCAGCCCAAGCCGAGGCTGACAAGATGAAAGACGCCTACGTCTCCACCGAGCACGTGCTGATGGGCTTGGCGGCAAACAAGGCCTGGCTCGGCGACCTATTCAAGCGCTACGGCCTCACTCGAGACGTCATCTTCCAGGTGCTCAAAGACATCCGCGGCTCGCAGCGGGCCGAGGATCCCAACGCCGAGGAGAAATACCAAGCCTTGCAGCGTTTCGGACGCGACCTCACCGACCTCGCCTGTCGGGGCAAGCTCGATCCGGTGATCGGGAGGGACGATGAGATCCGCAGGGTGATACAAGTCCTCAGCCGCCGCACCAAGAACAACCCCGTCCTGATCGGAGAGCCGGGAGTAGGCAAGACGGCCATCGTCGAAGGGTTGGCCCAGCGCATCGTCTCCGGGGACGTTCCCGAAGGCCTCAAGAACAAGCGAGTGATCGCCCTCGACATCGGAGCCATGGTGGCCGGCGCCAAATACCGGGGTGAGTTCGAGGAGCGACTCAAAGCGGTGCTCAAAGAGATCGCCGATTCAGGAGGTGAGATCATCACCTTCATCGACGAGATGCACACCATCGTGGGCGCCGGAGGAGCCGAGGGGGCGGTGGACGCCTCAAACATGCTCAAACCCATGCTGGCCCGGGGCGAGCTGCGGGTAGTGGGCGCGACCACCTTGGACGAGTACCGTAAGTACGTGGAAAAGGACGCCGCTCTGGAACGACGCTTCCAGCCGGTGTTGGTCGGGGAACCGACGGTGGAGGACACCATAGCGATCCTGCGGGGACTCAAGGAACGCTATGAGGTTCACCATGGGGTCCGGATCCAGGACTCCGCCCTGGTGGCGGCGGCGGTGCTCTCCCATCGCTACATCTCGGACCGATTCCTACCTGACAAGGCCATCGACCTGGTGGACGAGGCGGCGAGCCGGCTGCGCATCGAGATCGATTCCATGCCTATGGAGATCGACCAGGTAGAGCGGCGGATCAAGCAACTGGACATCGAACTGCACGCCCTCAGCAAGGAGAAGGACGCCGTCTCCAAGGAGCGGCGTAAGGCCATCGAAGCCGAACTGGCCGAGCTGCGCGAACAATCGGCGGGCATGAAGGCCCACTGGCAGGCGGAGAAAGAGGCCATCGGCAAGATCCAGGCTCTCAAGGAACAGATCGAGCAGGCCAAGACCGAAGCGGAGAAAGCTGAGCGAGTAGGTGACCTGCAAAAGGCGGCCGAGCTGCGCTACGGAAGCATCCCCGAGTCGGAGCGGCAGCTGACGGCCGAGAACGCGCGTCTGAACGAACTGCAGCGCGACGTGAAGATGCTGAAGGAAGAAGTGGAAGAGGAGGACATAGCCGAGGTAGTGGGCAAGTGGACCGGTATTCCCGTCAGCCGGCTGCTCGAGGGCGAAGTGGAGAAGCTCATCCATATGGAGGAGCGACTCCACCGCCGGGTGGTGGGCCAGGATGACGCTCTGCGGGCCGTGGCGAGCGCTATCCGCCGGGCCCGCTCGGGGCTGCAGGACCCAAACCGGCCTATCGGCAGCTTCATCTTCCTGGGCCCCACCGGTGTGGGTAAGACCGAGTTGGGCCGGGCCCTGGCCGAGTTCCTGTTCGACGACGAGAAGGCCATGGTCCGCGTCGACATGAGCGAGTACCAGGAACGGCACTCGGTAGCCCGGCTGATCGGGGCGCCGCCCGGCTACGTGGGCTACGAGGAGGGCGGCTATCTCACCGAGGCCGTGCGGCGGCGGCCCTACTCGGTGCTACTCATGGACGAGATCGAGAAAGCCCACCCCGACGTCTTCAACCTGCTCCTCCAGATCCTCGACGAGGGACGGCTGACCGACGGCCATGGGCGCACGGTGGACTTCAAGAACGCCGTGATCATCATGACTTCCAACATCGGCAGCCAGTTCATCCTCGACCCCGACATCACCGAGATCGAGATGGACATGCGCATGACCGATCTATTGCAGGCCACATTCAAGCCTGAGTTCCTCAACCGGGTGGATGAGGTCATCATCTTCCACCGCTTGTCGCTGGAGCACATCAAGGGCATCGTCGACATCCAGCTCGAGCTGTTGCGTAAGCGACTGGCCGAGCGCGACATCACCCTGGAGATCACCGACGCCGCCAAGGCCTATCTGGCCCAGCAAGGCTACGACCCGGCCTACGGCGCCCGGCCGCTCAAGCGGCTCATCCAGAAGGAGATCCAGGACCAAGTGGCCATGGCCCTGCTCAAGGGCGAGTTCCGCGACGGCGACACCATTAGAGTGGATGAGCTGAATCTGGGGCTGGTATTCGAGAAGGCGGCGCAACCTTCCGAGGAAGCCACGGTCGGCGACGACTAAGAGCCTACGAGCCGGCGGATGGCGGGCGGGGGATGGCTGGGGCCCAGCGGCTATCTGGCCCGCCGGCGCCTCCGGCGGCCTGTTCTGATGCCGCTTGCCCTCGAGGGGGTCCGCGCGTCGAGGCGTGCGTATACTGGGCGTATGGCGTCGCCCGCTCCTAAGCTCCGCAGAAATCAAATCATAGATCTGACCGTCACCGGTCTCGCCTTTGGAGGCAAGGGAGTGGCGAGGATCGATGACTTCGTCGTGTTCGTGAGCGGCGCTGTCCCCGGCGATGTCACACGGGCGCTCGTGACCAAGACGAAGAAGCGCTACGCGGAAGCTCGGGCGGTGGAGTTGGTGACGCATTCCCCCGATCGTTGCGACGCTCTTTGCTGCTCCTTCGGACTCTGTGGCGGTTGCGTCTGGCAGAACCTCGACTACTGCGTGCAACTGGAGTATAAGGCCCGCCAGGTCCGCGAATCTCTGGAGCATCTGGGAGGGGTGAGCGGCTTCAGCCTTCGCTCGGCATTGGGTATGGCGAACCCCTGGCGATATCGCAACCGCGCCGATTTCTCGGTAGGGATGACCGATGAAGGCGCCGTTGTCGGATTCCGCCCTCCAGGCCGCTGGGACTCTGTTCTCCCGCTCTCCGAATGCCATCTGCTCGGTTCTGCCATGGAGCAGGTGCGCGGCACGGTGGAGCGCTGGCTGCGCGACAGCTCGCTGGCCGGTTGGGACCCCCGGACGGCGACAGGCTTCGTGCGCCATCTCTTGGTCCGCTCCGCTCGAATGGGGCAGGAGGTCCTTGTCAGTCTGGTGACTACTCCGGCGGATCTGCCTGATACCGCGGGGCTCGTCGAGCGACTGCGATCCGCTCACCCAGAAGTGGTGGGCATAGTCCACGCAACCAATGGTGGCCGGGCCGAGATCAGCTCCGGGCTGGAGTGGCGCGCGTTGTGGGGGCGGCCGTACTTACTCGAGAAGGTAGCGGGCATCACGCTCAAGGTCTCCGTCGATGCGTTCTTCCAGACGAACACCCTGATGGCCCACGCGCTGTACGGGCTTGTGGCCTGCGAGGCCGGCCTTGCGCCGATCGGACCGGGGGCAGCCGGCGACCCGGCGATGCCCGGCGCGTCCGTGACGCCTAGCGGCCCGGTCGTCTGGGACCTCTACTCGGGGGTCGGGTCCATCGGCTTGTCGCTGGCCGGCCGGGCCAAGGCGGTGCTGGGGATCGAGTCCGTACCCGCTGCGGTAGAGGACGCGCACGAGAACGCCCGTCTCAACGGGATCGACAATGCTGTCTTCTTGGAGGGCGACGTGGGCAAAGTCTTACGGGAGGTGGCCGATGGCACCCGCCGCCTGCCCGAGGGCCTGGAGAGGCCTGACGTGATCATCGTCGACCCCCCACGCGCCGGGTTGAGCAAGAAAGCGATATCTCGGATCGGTGAGGTGGCGGCCCCCCGGATCGTGTACGTCTCATGCAACCCGACCACGATGGCACCCAACGTGGCCCGGTTCCAGGAGTACGGTTATCGTCTGGAGAGGGTCACCCCGGTGGACATGTTCCCGCACACGCCACACGTGGAGGCCGTGGGCCTGCTCGCCCACGAAGGTCGCGCAGAGCGCCCCTTCAGGGTCCCTGCGGACCCGAGTTAGGACCGGTCCTCGCCGACCTCTTTCAGCGCGTCAAGGTTGCACTCGTATACCTCGGTCCTGCCTCCCAGGTCGATCAGTCCCTCTGTTACCGCCGCCACGTCTGACTCGTGGACCACAGTAGCGACGGCGGCTCGGCCTGAGCACAGCTGGTCGGTCAACCCAGCCAGATCCCCCTCGTGCATACCGAGGCCCTTGTGGATCAGCCCCCCACCGACCCCGCCCGCCAAGGCGCCGGCGGCCAGACCACCGAGCAGTCCGACGCCGGCGGTGAGCGCGCCGGCCAACGCCCCGATGATCAGACCGACTCCCGCGCCGGCTCCGGTGTCACGCCTACCGACCCGGCGGATCTTGATCTCCCTGTCCTCGTCGGCCGTGAGGACGCTCATGGCGCCGAACTTGATGTCGTCGACGTCCTTGCTCATCCTCTCCCACTTCCTCAACCACTTAGCAGCCGACGTCGCTGCGGCCTCGTTCTCGAAGACCGCCACGACGAGGTGTCTGGTCTCAGCCATCTACGCTCTCCCAGGTCCGACTCACGTGCATTGCACTTGAGGCCATCTACCCAACCGTCGACATCCCCATGCGTGGCGAGGGCTCGACTGTTAGGTCGACTACGGGATGGGGATCGGCGAAGCGGAAGGCGGTCGACGCGACGTCTAGTAAGGGGGCTCGTCGCGGAACCACTCGCTCAGATTCCGAAACGCCTTCCAGAACTCACCCTTTGCCTCTTCCTCGTCGAGAGCCCCGTCGATGTCGGGCGTGACCAAAGCCTTGCAGAAGGCTGTGAAGTCCTGGAGCACACCTAGATCCCACGACAGCTCCTTCATCCCCGCGATTCGGTCCCGATTGACCGCGTCCAATGTCTGCCTGCCCATTACCGCTACGATGCGAGGCTGGGTAATGTGGAATTCCTCCAACCAGTAGGCGGGGCAGTTCTTCTCTCCCTCTGCCGGATCCACGTCGTGGCACTTCAGGAGGTTGGTCCCGTAGACGATCAAGGGATTGACTCCCAAGCGTTCCATGCTCTTGAGCACCGCCGTTCCGGAGCGGCCGTAGAAGGCCACGCCCTCCGTGACCTCGAGGTAGTGAGGCTGGTACTTCAGCAGGAGGATGTCGGCCAACGGGTGCCCGGAACCGACCGTGGGCAGGAATTCCCCTCTGCGGCACTTCCGGCAATGAGCGACCCGGTGGTTAAGATCGTTGCTCTCGGCGATCGCCCGCTCTTCGAGCTTCCGATAGATCTCATTGGCTTCCGCGAGAGGCGGTGAGTCTTTCACAATATCGCCCAGACCGACTTCCATATCGCGTGGTCAATCACGTCCGCAGCCACCCGTCAATGAGGGCTTGGAGAAAGCGCTGACGCCATCCCGGCCCATGGGGGTAGAGACTATATTGGCGGGCGGTCGACGAATTCCTCCGGTCCGAGGACAAGCGACACTAGTCTTCGGGAAGAACCCGGTCGAGTGTGGTCTGTAGCAGCTTCAGTGACTGTAGATACAGGAGATTCTTGCGTCTGGCGATAATGTCAGCTTCCCACAAAGCCGCCATGAAACTCTGCTGATCGGTGAAACGAGGCATGCGCAGCATGGCGGTGCCCAGTCCCTGAAGCACGTGCGCGTCGCTTCCTGCCCCAGCGACGATATTGTATTTGGCCGCGAACCTTTCGGCGCTTAGATTGAACGAGGAGAGAGCCACTTTCGCGTTGTAGATCTCGATGACGTCGATCCGATGCAGATTGTCGACCAGCGCTCGATAGGTCGGCGTGGTGCGGAGAGCATCGAAAGGGTGGGGGACATAGACCAGGCCACCCTGCTCCTTGATCAGAGACAAGGTCTCGTCGAAGGTCAGGCCCTTCGGGACCGCCTCCTTGAGGAAGAGCCCTATCACCTCACCTTCGGCCGTCATGACCTCCTCAGCCACGATGACGAAAGGGTCACCATCGGCGATCTCTCGGGCAAAGAAGGCGCCCTCGATCTCATTATGGTCGGCTATCGCCAGGGCCCCCAGACCGATCTGACGGGCGGTGGACAGGATCGCCTCAATGGGACTCGCGCAATCCTTGGAGAAGTTGGAGTGGACGTGGAGATCGGCGTTGATCCAGTCGGGCCGCGAGGGGCCGAGCGCGGCGTGGCGAAGGCGCCTGCGGGTCGGCTCCTCGCCGATGCCGCGAACGTGGAGAGAATGGCCCGCCACCGGAGCCTTGCCGACCAGGCCGTCTCGCCCACTGGTGGCGGCGATGGTCTTTCGATAGATCTCCTCCACCCGACAGGCGGCGGCGGCCATCGTATACGCGTCGGGGGCCGGCGCGGCAATGTCGACCAAGCCCGCCGGATGCGTACCGCCGGAGGCCGTCCCGGTTACCACCGCGGCGATAGCAGCGCTCAACGAGCCTGACTCGTTCGGCGAGAAGACCGCGCATGTGCTCAGACCGGCGGACATGTGGTCCCACAAGGGTGGGAGATCGGGCCCGACCACGGGGCAGCCACAAACGACCGCCTCGGCAGCTGTGGTGCAAAGCCATTCCCCGCCAAGGTAGGGCAGGATCGCGACCGCTGCTGAACGGTACAACGGCGCCAGTTCTTCGGGAGCATCGAACTCGTAGAGCGCCACCCGCGACCTGAGCTTACGCGGGGCCGCGCGCGGCAGCCACCGTTCCACCGATGGTCGATGCAGAGCCATCACCACGCGGTCGAGATCCGGGGGGAAGTCGGCGAGCAGGGCCCGGAGCAGTGCCCGGTACGAGCGACGGCCGTCGCCCCGATAGAGGTAGAGGCCGAAACGTCCAAGAGGGGCACCGGATCTGGTACCGGGCAGACCCTGAGACAGCGCGCCCAGCGCCTCTTGCAGCCCCGGCCCGGCGGGACGGAGGGCGATCCCCGTGGCGCAGGGTACGACCTGATACTCGCCCGGGTAGAGATCCTCCATCATCCGCTGCCCGTGGGCGAAGGTGACGATGCGGGCGTCGAGCCGGAGGAAGAAGCGCTCGAGCAGCGCCTGCCCTAGTTCGTACGCGGCCACGCCCACAGGGGTCAGATGGAAGGTGCCCACCACCGGGCTACGGGCTTCGCGGAGGACCGTGAAGCTCAGCGACGGGGCTATGGGCTCATGCACGTGCACCAAGTCGAAGTCCGCGCCCAGCATGAGCTTCTCCAGACGGGAGGTGACGTCCACGGGAAGACCGAGATTGGCCACCCCTCCATTGATCCTCACCGGGAAGCTGTAGCCGACGGGTACGACCGGGATACCATCCTCCGGAGCCAAAGGTCCCAGACCGGAGGGAGGGAGCAGCAGGGCATCCGGAGCAGCTCCATGGCGATACTCGCTCAGAAGACCGACCACCTGCCCGCGGGTCCGCTGGAATAGAGACCGCATGCGCGTGGCCTCGCCAAACTCATCGGAGGAGGCGACGACCACGGGCAGATGGCCCCGGGCCTTAAGTCCGCGCGCGAGGTCGGCCACCTGCTGGTTGACGGCGCTGGGTGCGCTCCACGAGAACGGCGTCACCAAAGCTATGTGTAGATTTGCCTTCACGCGGGGCCCTCGAGACACTGGGGCCCGGGCGGCACCCGCCGCCCGGGCCCCGAGTCACAGTCTGTTCCAGCTCACTCGCAGACGGATTCGCCGGCTATGAACATCTCGGTCTTGCGACGGGCGTCTTCATCACTGTACTGGATGGGGGGTGACTTCATGAAGTACGATGATGGCTCGTAGAGCGCGCCCGACACACCCCGGTCGAGAGCCAACTTCGCGCAGCGCACGGCGTCGATGACGATACCGGCCGAGTTGGGCGAGTCGACCACTTCCAGCTTCAGCTCGATGTTGAGCGGAACGTCGCCGAAAGTACGGCCTTCCATACGAATGTACGCCCACTTGCGGTCGTCCAGCCACTCCACATAGTCGGAGGGACCGATGTGGATGTTCTTCTTGCCCATATCGTAGTCGAGCTGCGACGTGACCGAGTTGGTCTTGGAGATCTTCTTGCTCTCTAGACGCTCGCGCTCGAGCATGTTGAGGAAGTCGGTGTTGCCACCCACGTTGAGCTGGGAGGTGCGTTCCAGGCGCACGCCCCGCTCGCGCATGAGCCGGGTGAGGACCCGGTGCACGATCGTAGCGCCCACCTGCGACTTGATGTCGTCACCGATGACCGGGAGGCCACGCTCTTCAAAGCGTTCCTGCCAATACTTCTCCCGGGCGATGAAGACGGGGATGCAGTTCACGAAAGCGCAGCCGGCGTCCAAAACCTGATCCACATACCACTTGGTGGCCATCTCGCTGCCCACGGGCAGGTAGCTCACCACCACGTCGGTCTTGGTGTCCTTGAGGATGCCCACCACGTCGTCTGTCGGGCCAGGGGCCTTCTCGATGACCTCCGACAGATACTTTCCCAAGCCGTCGTGAGTCATGCCCCGGTAGACGTTGACCCCCATCTCGGGGACGTCGGCGAACTTGACCGTGCAGTTCTTGCCCCCCCAGATGGCCTGAGATAGGTCTTTGCGCACTTTGGTCTTATCGATGTCGAAGGCACAGGTGAACTCGATGTCGGAGATGTGATATCCGCCCAGGTCCACATGCATGAGGCCGGGCACGAACTCTTCCGGCTTGGCGTTGCGGTAGAAATGCACCCCCTGCACGAAGGAGGATGCACAGTTGCCCACCCCGATGATGGCTACCCGTACTTTATCGCTCAACGAATCCTCCCCGTTCCTTTTGCCTTCCAAGTTGCCGGTAGGTGTGGACGACGCGCTGGATCACCGTGAAAGCGGTCAGGGCCAGCATTATGTAGATCACGTAGGACAACACGTTGAAGAAGAGTCCCAGGGCTATGAGGATGACCCGCTCGGGCCTGCTCATGAGCCCCACCTTGCACTCCAGCCCCAGACTCTCCGCCCGCGCCCGAGTGTAACTTACCAGGACGCTCCCGAGAAGCGCCAACACCACCAGAGCCACATCGATCGAGCGCCCCTGGACGGCCAGCAGGTAGGCGATGGCGGCAAGCATGACCCCTTCGGAGACCCGGTCGAGCGTGGAGTCGAGGAACGCCCCGAAGGGAGTTACTTTCTTGGCCAGGCGGGCTAGAGCTCCGTCGAGCATGTCAAAGCATCCGGCCACCAGAAAGACGATGCCGGCATAGATCAGGTGATCGGTAGCCACCAGCGCGGCCGCCGCCACGTTGAGGACGGTCCCGGCTATGGTGACCTGATTAGGGGTGACCTTGAGCCACTGCAGGGCCGACAACATCGGCGTGAAACCCCTGCGTAGCTGAATCCCGAAAAACTCGCGAATGCTCTCCATTACCTGCTACTGTCCGGGTTGCCGGGTTACCTGTACCGGCGAATGGCGATTGTAACAGTATCGACCACCCTCCACAAACGACTCGACGGCCGGCCCCTGCTTCTCCCGGCGCGGGTGGCGGATCGCTCGACGCGGCGCACTGCCGGGGTGGTGTCACTCATCCGGCGCCTCGGTCGGCACCTCGGGCTTGACCCGCCGGGGCGGAGGTGCGCCCGACCGGGCGGGGATGAGCGCAATACCGTCGTCCCCGGCCCACGGAGCCCGCGAAATCCGAAAATCGTAGAAGGTCAGCGTATGCCTGAGCAGGGCCAGCAGCGGAAGCGACGCGATCATCCCTAGGATCCCCCCGATCTGAGCGCCGGCGAGGAGAGCAAAGATGACCACCAGGGGATGGACGCCCACCGAACTGCCCACGATATTCGGAGCAAGGACATGGCTCTCCAGCAGCTGGATCACAAAGAAGATGACGATGACCCACAACGCGGTGACAGGCGAGTGGAAGAAGGCGGCCATGACGGGCGGAACGGCCCCCAGCCACGGACCTATATAGGGGATGACCTCGGTCACCCCGGCCCAGAAGCCGAAAAGCAGGGCATATTGGCCGGCCTCGGGCCAAACCCCCACCACATCCCAACTGAGGACCCACATGGCCAGGCCGCTGGCCAGCCCGATGGTGGCACCCAGCAAGGCCTGGCCGCGGACGAACCGGCTGAAGGCCGTCTGCAGGCCCTGCGTGTAATCCTCCTTGACCTGCGGTTCCCCGGGCGCCAAGCGGCGGATGAAGCGAAAGATCCGGTTGCCGTCGATGAGCATGTAGAAGCTTACGACCACCGTCAGGAAGAGATTGACGACGATGCCGACCACGCTCACGCCCACCGAGAACAGGGTCCCGACCGATTGGGCTCCGTGCGTCTGAAGCCAGTCGACGATGTCGCGTGTGTTGAGCTGGAGACTGACCTCGATACCGTGAGTGGCGAGCCAACTCTCGAGATCGGCCAGAAGCCCGTTCAAAGAGGTGAGCCATCCGGGAACGGCGTCAAAGAGGCGCTGGAACTGCCGGACGAGCGGAGGTCCCAAGAAGATGATCACCACGACGATCACCGCTATGAAGGCTATATAGACGATGGGGACGCCCAGCCAACGCGGACACTTGAGGCGGCGCATGGCCCGCACCACAGGATTGAGGAACAACGCGATGATGGCCGAGACGAGGAACACCCAGACGGCGTGACTGGCCTCACGACTGAAATAGAGCGCAACGAAGATCGCGACGGGGATCAATACAAGCTGGACCCAACGCGGTATGGTGATCCGCACCTACCCCTCCTTCTCGCTGGTCTCATCCCCAGGGTGACGTGCCTCTATTTACAAGATTAGCAGCCTCCGGACTCTCGCGCGCGGGCGCTTGAGAGGCGCTCAACTGGGCAATGCGGCACTAAGGTGCTAACTTGAAGTCAATGCGAGAAGGGGTAACCGCACCGGAATCGTTGCGCCAGGAACAGCTGCTCAGGCGCCAAAGACGTCTTGCGACGTTGTACCGCAGGCGACGGATCCGGTTCGCCCTGGGGTTTGCTGCGTTGTGCCTGATCGTCGCGGGCATCATCATCGGTACTTCCGCGGGCGGATCGACTGCGCAGGTAAGCACGCAGAACCTCTTGGTGAGTGGCACTCCGTCCCCATCGGCGCCGGTCGTCGCCACCGGCGAAGGGCGTCCCGCCTTCGCCCGCCTTGGCGATCGCAACCTCCTGCTGCCGGTCGCCGCCCAAGACGCCACAATCATCGCCTACCAACCGGTGAGCGACGAACGCGCGGTCGCCCTGTCTCCCATCGGCGACCAAGCGAACGCCAACTCGGTGGTCCGCTTCTTTCGTAGCATCTTCTCTGGTGAGCCGTCGGTGCGCTACTACCTGCTACACGGAGAGGGGGGTGCGCCCACCAGTTCCGTCCTGGTAGGGGCGCTGCCGGGATCTCCTGTCACCTCACCGGTATCCGGGATCGTCACCGGGGTCAAGGAGTACAAGCTGTACGGCAAGTACGATGACGTCCAGATCGATATCCGTCCGGAGGAAATGAGCGGGACCACCATCTCCCTCCTGTTCATCAGCGACCCGGTGGTCTCCATCGGCGAGGTCGTCACGGCCGGCAAGACGCAGTTGGGCAAGGTACGCGAGTGCCCTCCCGAGCTGGGAGCCACTCTTGCCCGGTACACCCACGATTCGGGCTCCCACGTGTATCTTCAAGCTGCGGAGGAGCCCATCAGCTAGCTCCCTGTCCCGCCGGGGTGTAGCTTGAGCCGCTCCTCGGGCATAGTACGCGACATGGACACACTCTTCTGCTCCAAGTGCGGCGGCCGGATCGACGTGCAGACCATCGGGAATCGTCCCCGTGAGGTCTGCTCGGTGTGCGGGACGGTCTTCTACCAGAACCCCCTCCCGGCAGCTGCCGCACTGGTGCTGGACGCAGAGCGTCGGGTGCTGCTGGTCAGGCGCAAGTTCCGACCCAACAAAGGGATGTGGTGCCTGCCGATCGGCTTCGCCGAGATGGGCGAGACCATCGCCGAAGCAGCTCTGCGGGAGTTACGCGAGGAGACGGGCGTCCGCGGTCGCGTCTTCCGGCTGATCGACGCAGATTCTTGGAGCAGTTCATATTACGGCGATCTCCTGGTCGTCACCTTTGAGGTAGAGAAGCTGGCGGGGGTGGAGCTTCCTGGGGACGACGCCGAGGAAGTGAACTACTTCCCCATCGATCAGCTGCCGCCACTCGCGTTCCCATCCAACGAGAAGGCCATTCGACTGTGCGCCGATCTCCACGTGGACGACTGGGCCATCCACGACTCGTTCTACCGGCTCGAGGATGAGCCGGGAGCGGCGATGCTCTCCGACACGCTGGTCGGCTTTGTGAGCGAGCACGCCGGGTACGTAGCCCGGTTGTGGCTGGCCGATGTGCGTTCCAACCACACTACGGCCGGATATCGGCAGCTCGATCCCGATCTCCTGCTCGCGGGATGCACCGCGGGGCTGCAGCAGCTGGGAAGATGGCTCGAGGGTGAGAGCACCGAAGAAGAGATCAGGACGTTTTACCGAGAGCTGGGAGCGCGGAGACAGTCGCAAGGGGTTGATTTCCACGAGCTGCTATCGGCGCTGATGCTCCTGAAGAAGCACATCTGGACCTACGCCCGCTCTCAGGGGGTGTGGCAGAGACCGGTGGATACCTACCGGGCGATGGAGCTGCAAAGTCGTTTTGCGGTCTTCTTCGACAAGGCCATGTACCACTCGGCCCGGGGCTTCGCCGGTAGCCGTCCGCCCGCAGGACGGACGCCGGCCTAACCCGGTGCCCGTTCGCCCAGCAGATGCGCCCGGGTGTTTCCGCGCGCCGAATGGCCGGCCAAACCCGATGTGCGCTCACGCAGCAGTCGCGCCCGGGTGTTCCGCGCGCGGAGAGAGCGAACATCGGGTTTGGCCCTCCCTACACGTTGAAACGGAAGTTGATGATATCGCCGTCCGCGACGATGTAGTCCTTGCCTTCGACCCTGAGGACCCCCGCTTCTCGGCAGGCCTTCATGTTGCCGTGGCGCATGAAGTCGTCGTACGAGACCACTTCCGCCCGGATGAAACCGCGCTGGATGTCGGAATGGACGGCCCCGGCCGCCTCCCGGGCGGTCTCGCCCGCCCGGATGGGCCACGCTCGCACCTCGTCGCTACCGATGGTAAGGAAGCTGATGAGGCCCAGCTGCTTGAATGCCCCTTGTGAGACCACTTCGCCGGCCGGACCGGGTAGGCCCAGAGCGGCGGCGTACTCCTCTTGCTCTTCCACCGAGAGTCGGGCTACTTCAAGGGCATCCGCAAAGGGGAACGTCAGCATCTGCCGTCCCCGCGCCGTCGAAGCGAGCGATGAAGCGTCCCACAAGCTCTCCGACTCCGTGTTCACCACCAACAACTGAGGGGTGAGGGTGAGGAACTGGTACCCACGGATGAGACCCGATTGACCTTCGTCGAAGTCCACCTTGCGGAGCGGGATCTCCGCCTCCAACGCCTCCTGGCATCGGGCGAGGGCCTTTCTAGCGTTGTCGGGGAGCGGCGCCTTCTTGGCCCGCTCGAAGGCCCGCTCCACCCGGATCAGATCGAACAGCAGGAATTCGCGGTCGAGTTCCTCCAGATCCGCCTCTGGATGGACCGGCTCTCCCAGCACGGGGCTGTCAAACGCGCGGAGCACGTGCAGATACACCTGCCCGCCGGCCAACGCATCCAGATAGCGCTCCATCTCGCCCTTGCGTGCGCTGGCCTCGGTCCAAGCCACCTCTCGCACCGTGAACTCCGCGAAGGTGGTTTTCTTGGGTTGGAAGATCTCTGAGAGAGCGCGCACCCGGGCATCCCCCACGTGGACGGTGGCGATGTGCCCTTCGCCCCGGCCATCGGCCAGTGCCGCCACAAGAGTGGTCTTCCCGCACCCCTTTAGCCCGATGATGCGCGCTTCCAAGCCTTATCTCCCCTAGAGACCACGATCCGGTACAACGCGGCGGCGCCGCAATCCGGCCCCAGTGTAACCCAGTGGGCCGACCAGGGTCGACCTGGACGCCTGGGCGACCGGCCCAGGCCGCAGCCCCGCGTACCGACCACCCTCCTGCTATCATCCGGGCGATGACCGCCTTCATCACTGCCTTCGTCCTCGTGACCATCGCTGAGATGGCCGACAAGACCCAGCTGCTGACCCTATCGCTGGCCTGCCGATTCCCGGCGCGCAAGGTCCTGATCGGGGTGGCTCTCGCCATCGCGGTGCTCAACCTCATCGCGGTGGTCATCGGAGTAGTCGCCGGACGCTTCATCCCCGTCACGGCCGTGAAAATCGGGGCCGGTGGCCTCTTCCTGGCTTTCGGTCTATGGAACCTCCTGGCCAAAGACAAGCCCGAGGAGGCCGAGGAGTGCGAGGTTCGGAGCGACAAATACGTCATCCTGGCCGTGACGGGCGCCTTCCTCCTGGCCGAGATCGGGGACAAGACTCAGTTGGCGACCCTGTCGCTCGGAGCGCGCTTCGGGGACAGCCTGCTCAGCTCAGTGGGGGTGTGGGTGGGAGCCACAGTCGGCATGGTCCTTGCCAACGCGCTCGCCGTGATCGTCGGTCATGTGGCGGGACGCCGCGTGCCCAAGACGCTGATGAGGCGCATA
>JAZDLO010000068.1:0-11141 GCA_043801935.1 bacterium | reverse complement strand
GGTTTGCTCCCTGAAGAAAACGCGGGGAGGCCACCGTGTCACGGTGGAGCAGGACCCCATCTATGTGGATTACGATCTGTGCACCGGGTGCAGCCGCTGTGTCGAGGTCTGCCCTCTGGAGCAGCTGGGCCGCCCGGTCCTTTCTCGAACGCCGGATTATTGCCCCTCCCGGGCTCTCGAGCTGGACAAGAGGAAGACCGCCCCCTGCCGCCTGGAATGTCCGCTCGGCATCAACGTTCAGGCCTACATGGCCCTCACCGCGGCCGGCCGGTTCGAGGAGGCGCTGGACGTCATCAAGGAGGACAATCCACTGCCGGGGATCTGCGGCCGTGTCTGCCATCACCCCTGCGAATCCGCGTGCCGTCGAGGCGAGCTGGACGAGGCGATTGCCATCTGTGATGTCAAGCGCTTCCTGTCGGACTACCGCTTGGCCCGCAGAGGAGCCGCGCGCGGGGATGGCCAACCGGGGGAAAACCAACCCGGGGATGCCGGGCCTGGGGACGGAGGACGAGTGGCGATCGTCGGTTCCGGGCCGACAGGGTTGACGGCTGCACACTACCTCGCCAAGGCGGGCTTTCGGTGCACCGTTTTCGAGGCCTTGCCAAAGCCGGGGGGGATCCTTCGCTGGGGGATCCCTTCCTACAGGCTGCCCCGCGCCGTTCTCGACGCAGAGATCGAGGAGCTCCTCGCTCTCGGGGTGGAATTGAGGTGCGAGACGCGCATCGGCGGGGACGTCAGCCTCGAGGAGTTGGAGAGGGAGTTCGGCGCGGTGTTCCTGGCGGTCGGCGCCGGGCGGAGTAAGTTGATAGGGATCCCCGGAGAGGATGCTATGGGATTCGCGGGCGCCATCGAGTTGCTGCGCGCCCACCATTCCGGCGAGAAGGTGGAGATGGGGACGAAGGTCGCCGTCATCGGGGGCGGCAATTCGGCCATCGACGCGGCCAGAGCCGCGCTCCGCCTGGGGGCCGCCGAGGTGAGCCTCTACTGTCGCGAGGGTGACGACATGCCGGCCGACAAGGCGGAGATAGCGGCGGCTGAAGCGGAAGGGATCCAGGTCGAACGAGAGGTCACACCGACCAGAGTGCTGGAAGAAGCCGGGAAGGTCGCGGGGCTTGAGTTCTTACGCGTGGAGCGGAGTCGAGTAGACGACTCGGGCGAGCTGGTCTTCCCGCCGATCGCCGGGTCCGAGTTCCGCGTGGTCGCGGACATGGTCATCTCCGCGATCGGTCAGAGTTGCGACCTCGACTTCCTCGGCGGTGTGACCACGATCGCCGTGGATCAAGACCTGAGAACGCCGAACCCGAAGATCTGGGCCGGAGGAGACGTGGCCACCGGGCCGTCCAATGTCGTCGGGTCCATGGCTCAGGGCAAGACCGCAGCCGGAAAGATCATCGAGTACCTCACCGGCCGCCCCTCTCCCCTTGCCGGCTCGGCCCCCGATGCCCGTGGCGCCGGCGAACATACGACCATTTCTGAAGACCTTCCTCAGCAGCCGCGCCAGGAGATGGCCCTGCGTCAGCCCAAGGTGCGGCGAAGGGACTTCAAGGAAGTAGGCCTGGGACTCACCATGGATCAGGCAGTGGCCGAGGCCCGCCGCTGTCTTCAGTGCAGTGCCTGTTGCGAATGCCGAAGCTGCGAGACCGTTTGCTCCGACATCGGCGCCATCGATCATTATCGCGATTCAAGGCGTCTCGAATTCGTGAGTCCCGCGGTCATCGTGGCGGACGATCACGAGATGCCGCCGGGAGACTACAATGCAGCGCAGGGAGTGTTCCGGGTCGGCGAGTTCAAGCAAGACTTGATGACGATGATGGTCGCGGGGAGCGCCGCCGCGGGCCAAGCCATCGCTGTGGCGCGGCCGCTTCGCTCCAGGGCCCTGCCGGAACCGGCCCGGGCTACCCACCGGTCGGGCTCCCCCGTAAAGGCGCCGGCCGGGATCCGGCTGGGCGTGTTTCTCTGCGCCTGCAACGGGACCATGGCCCCGGAGACGGTACTCGACCGAATCCTCGAACTGGCGACGGCGGTACCGGAGGTCGTCCACGGCGAGATGGTCTTTTCCGCCTGCCACCCGCGCGGCTCGGGCGGGATCGCTGCCGCTGTAAAGAAACATCGGCTCAACCGCGTGATCCTCGCATCGTGTGCCTGTTGCCCCCTCGAGTTCCAGTGCATCTCCTGCAACGACCAAAGGAACCGCACCCGCATCCATCTCTTCGACGAGCACGGACTGGACCGGTCCACGTTCGAAATGATCAACCTCCGCGATCACCTCATGGCGGACGATCTTTCCGAGGAGGACCTCGTCCATCGGGCGCAGGATATCTTCAGAGGGGCCCTGATCCGCACACGCTTCCTGGGTCCGCTCCGGCAGGGAGTCACCGACATCGGAAGGGACGTCCTCATCCTCGGCAGCTCGGAGATCGGGATCAGTGCGGCTTTGAACCTGGATCTTCAAGGCTTTCGCGTGCGGCTGGTCCATCAGTGCCGACTCCCTGACGAACCGGACTCCTCCGCGACTAGCCCCGAGCCCGACTCCTCAGTCATGAATCCCCTTTCAGCGGGGCTGGCGATTTCGGGTCGAGGTATGGCGGGCCGGAGCATCGTCCACGTAGAACAGGCGACGATCGAGGAGATCTCCGGCCACATCGGTGATTTCAAGGTCAAAGCCCGGGTGAACGGAAAGAGGCTCCATTGGCGGACTGACATCGTCTGCCTGACCGTTGAGAACGTTCTTCCCTTGTCGATCCCCGAGGATGTCGCGGGTCTGAAGAAGTTCTACAGGTACAACTTTGCCTTCTTCCACAGCCCGCAGCCCGGCCTGTACCGGGTCTTGCAGCGGACGCTCACCCGAGTCGATGCGTTTGAGGCAGGAGCGGCGCTGGCCGCTCAGGTGGCTAGGGGATCGGCGGAGGTCTTCCTGAAAGATCACGAGCTAAGCCCCCGCCTGGATCCCGAGCGGTGCCGGGGATGCGGCCGTTGCGTCGACATCTGTCCTTTTGACGCCATCCACCTCCGTAGGAATGGTCGAGGGACCTACACAGCCGAGGTCCTGCGTCACAACTGCGTCGGATGCGGAGGGTGTGTCGGCCGGTGTCCGGTCACAGCCCTGGACATGCCCTACTTCTCCAACCGCCTCCTTGAAGAGATCGTGTGCGGGGCGCTGGAAGGGGCGCGTTGAGCGTGGCCCACGCGCAAACCAGGCTTCTTGCGATCTTGTGCAACTGGAGCCCCCATGCCTGCTTCAACGCAGCGGGCCAGGCCCGATTGGAGATACCTTCTCACTACCGCTTCATCCGGGTGATGTGCATCGGCAGGATAAACCAGGCCCTCATCCTGCGGGCCTTCGAATACGGGGCGGACGGGGTGATCCTCCTGGAGTGCAAGGACGAGGACTGCCGCTACGGCCCAGGCCCGGAGGTGGGCCATTCCAATGTGGAGAGGGTGCGGAAGCTTCTCCATCTGCTGGGGATCGGTCAGTCCCGGTTGGTCGAGCGGAGCTTCGCGGCCCACGAGAAGAACGAGCTGGTCAAGGCCCTACGGGACTTCTCCGAGCGCGTGCAGAGCATGGGCCCGTGCCCTGCGAAACCCCGGAAGGAACGGGAGTACGCATGAAACGGGACGATCTCAAGCCGGACGATCTCAAGCTGGACGATCCCCGGATCAAAGCCCTGATCCGGGACAGGTCCCTCTCGATGTGCCAGGAATGCGGCAAGTGTTCGGGATCGTGCCCCCGCATGCTCACGGGCAAGGAGTACTCCCCGCGGATCCTGGCCCACAAGTTGATCGCGGAGCCCGACAGCGAGTCCTATATCGAGAATTCGGTCTGGGAGTGCCTGACCTGCGGGCTGTGCGAGGAACGCTGTCCTTCCGGGGTCGAGATCAGTCGGTTCATCATGGGAATGAGGACCCTCCTGGCAGGAACGAAGGGTTTGAAAGGCTACCGGTCGCACGACGGGGCCCTCCACTCGTGGATGAGGCTCATGACCTCCCCCGAGTTGGTACAGCACAGGCTCGACTGGGTCGGGCCCGAGTTGAAGGTGGCGAAGTCCGGCCGATTGGCCTACTTCACCGGATGCGCGCCCTATTTCGACGTCTTCTTCTCCGGGATCGACGTGGACACCCTGTCCATCGCGAGGGACAGCGTACGGCTCCTGAATTTTCTCGACATCGTCCCGGTGGTCTTGGGGGAGGAGCGCTGCTGCGGCCACGATCTTCTGTGGACTGGCGACCGGGAGAATTTCGAGGCCCTGTGCCGGCTCAACTATGATGAGTTTCAGGCGGCCGGAGTCGAAGAAGTGGTCGTCTCCTGCCCGGAGTGCTATCAGGTCCTGGGCAGTTTCATGCCCGAAGTGATCCCGGGCATGGACATCAAGGTGACCCTGCTGTCGGACCTGCTCAGCCGGGAGATCAGCAAAGGAGGCGTCACGTTCAAGCCTCTGAAACGTCGGGCGACGTACCAGGATCCCTGCCGGCTGGGGCGGACGGCAGAAGGCTGCGAGACCCCGAGAGGCCTGATCGAAATGATCCCAGAGCTGGTGTTCAAGGAGATGGAGAACTCGGGCAAAAGCGCGATCTGCTGCGGCAACAACGGGTTCATCAACTGCGATGCGTACTCAAAACGCATCCAGGTGGAACGTCTGCGGGAGGCCAAGGCGACGCGCTCTGATCTCATGATCACGGCCTGCCCCAAGTGCATGATCCATCTTACGTGCGCAATGCGCGATCCCTACCGGCATGGTTCTCTCTCCATGGAGATCCGCGATCTGGCGAGCGTGCTGGCCGATCAGATCGAGTGGTCGAAGGGAGAAGAGGCGATCGGTTCGAAGACGCGATGAAAGGAAGCAGATGCAGGAACTAGACAGCAGAGACGAAAGCCGCATAGGCGTTTACGTCTGCCGCTGCGGCTCGAACATCGCAGGGGTCGTGGACTGCGCAGACGTGGCCGCCTATGGAGAGACGCTGCCCGACGTGGTCGTGTCCCGCCATGACGGCTACCTTTGTTCCGAGCCGGGTCAGAACCAGATCAAGGCCGACATCAGGGAACAAGGGCTGAACCGGATCGTCGTCGCCGCGTGCTCTCCTCGCCTGCACGAGCCCACGTTCCGGAAATGTCTTTCCGACGCGGGGTTGAATGCTTACCTCCTGGACATGGCCAATATTCGCGAGCAATGCTCCTGGGTCCACTCGCATGACGGAGGGGGAGCGACGCAGAAGTCCAAGGACCTGGTCCGCTCTGCGGCGGCTCGGGCGCGCCGGCTGGGTGTCCGCGAGGAGATCCAAGTACCCGTGGAGCCGGCCACGCTGGTGGTAGGGGGAGGAGTGGCGGGTATCCAGGCTGCTCTGGACCTGGCCGATTCCGGTTACCAGGTGATCATGGTCGAGAAGCGGCCGAGCATCGGGGGGGTGATGGCTTGGTTGGATAAGACGTATCCGACCATGGACTGCTCGATATGAATACTCGGGCCTAAAATGGCGGATGCCGGTCGGCATCCAAACATCACATTACTGACCCAGAGCGAGATCAAATCCGTCACCGGCTACGTAGGGAACTTCCAGGTCCAGATCGTCAAGAAGGCCCGGTACGTGAAAGAGGGCGAGTGCACGGCCTGCGGCGATTGCGTCCCGGTCTGCCCGGTGCTCGTCCCGAACGAGTTCAACATGGGGCTCGATTCCCGCCGGGCCATCTACCAGCCTTTTCCTCAGGCCATTCCTTCCGCGTACGTGATGGATATCGACAACTGTCTGGGACACGACCCGGTCGTCTGCGGCAAGTGCATCGAGAAGTGCGAAAAGAAGTGCATCGACTTCAACATGAGCGACGAGGAGATGACCTTCAAGGTCGGCACCATCGTCGTAGCCACGGGAATGGAAGTCTACGACCCGACCGAGATGGACGAGTACGGCTATACGCGTCACGAGAACGTGGTCAGTTCGCCTGAGTTCGAACGGCTCACCAATGCCGGCGGGCCCACGCAGGGCCGGGTCGTCCGGTTGACCGACCGCAAACCTCCCAAGTCCGTCGCTTTCATCCAGTGTGTCGGCTCCCGCTCTCAACGTCGAGGCGAGCCTTACTGTTCGAACGTCTGTTGCATGGAAACCGTCAAGAACACATTGCTCCTCAAGGAGCACGATCCGGACCTCGACGTCAAGGTCTTCTACACCGACATACGCGCTTTCGGCAAGGGATTCGAAGATCTTTTCCGCCGCAGCAAGGGAGCGGGGGTCCGCTACATCCGGGGATTGCCCGGCTCGGTCCGGGAAGACCCCAGGAGCAAGGACCTGATCCTCACCGTCGAGAACACCGCCACCAACCAGCTCGAGAAACATCGGGCGGAGATGGTCGTACTGGCGGTGGGGGTGAAACCCCCGGAGGATATGAAAGTGGTCCAGGAGATGCTGGCCCTCCAGAAGAATTCCGACGGGTTCTACCTCGAGGCGCACCCCAAGCTTCAGCCGGTGGATTCGGCGACCCGAGGGATCTTCTTCGCCGGCTGCGCCGAGGGACCGAAGGACATCAAGGATTCGGTCACGCAGGCCTCGGCTGCAGCAGCCCGGGCGATCCGCCTGATGAATCCCAAGCACCTGCGGGTCGAGGCGATCACGGCGGAGGTGACCCCGGAGCTATGCAACTCATGCGGCATCTGCGCCAAGGTCTGCCCGTTCGGGGCGGTCTCCGTGGATACCAGGGCCAAGACCCCCGCCTCCGTCACGGTGGCCGCCTGCGCGGGGTGCGGCACCTGCGTGGCCGAGTGCCCCCAGGACGCCATCACGCAGCACCATTTCACCGATGGTCAGATCGAAGCTCAGGTGGACGCCATACTGGAGGAGGATCCGCTCGAGAGGATCCCGGTCTTCGCCTGCAACTGGTGCTCCTATGCCGGCGCCGATTTCGCCGGGGTCTCCCGCCTGCAGTATCCGCCGAACGCGCGGCTCATCCGGACCATGTGCTCAGGACGCGTGTCGGAAAGACACGTGTGGCGGGCATTTGAAAAAGGAGCTCCGGTCGTGCTGGTCTCCGGGTGTCATATCGGCGACTGCCACTACCTGAATGCGAACCACTGGACCGAGCGTCGCATCAAGCGGATGCAGAAGAAGATGGAGAAGATGGGTCTGCGGGCGGAGAGGCTCCAACTCGAGTGGATCAGCGCCGCCGAGGGGCTCCGTTTCAAAGAGGTGATGGAGAAGATGGAGTCCCTGCGGCAGGGCGTCACCGAACAAGAGGCGGCTGAAACGAAGCAGATCCTGGCAGCGCGGTCGGCCGCGGAGTAGGGGTCATAGAAGGCGCTACCCCGTCCAAGATGCTCCACGAATCGCCGAGAGAGGGGATTGCGCCCGAGCGTTGAGCGACGGAGAATGAACGGGCCCTATACACCACCACGAAAGTCCCTTGCTCGATGTCGACCCTATCAGACGAACTCACCGCAGCCCGGCAGCGGATCGCCGCGGCCTATGATCCCCTCCTGCTGGAAGATGCGGGCCATCGGCTGGCCGGATTGCTGGCTGCCCACATAGGTCGGGCCGAACGGTCGGAGGGTCCGGTGTTGCCGTGGACAGAGCCTGCGGAGAATATCCGTGAGGCGGCGGCCCTGCTGCACGAGGCCGCCGCGATCGACCTGTCCGATCACTTCGCCCGGCTCGTGCAGATCATGCTCCAGCGCGGCCTGAACCTGCACGACCCCCGCTACATCGGTCACCAGGTGCCGGCGCCCGTGCCGGTCGCGGGGCTGTTCGACGCGGTCGGTTCGGTCACCAACCAGGTGATGGCCATCTACGAGATGGGTCCGTGGTCGACCGCCGTCGAGCACGCTATGATCGAGGAACTCGGCGCCGCTATCGGCTGGGCGCCGGATACCTTTGCCGGGACGGTCACGCACGGGGGATCGCTTGCCAATCTGACCGCCCTGCTGACCGCCCGGAATACGGCTCTGGGCGACGTGTGGGAGCGAGGATCGACACGCGATGGACCGCGGCCGGTGCTTTTAGCCCACGCTGACGCCCACTACAGTGTGGCTCGGGCCGCGGGCATTCTCGGTCTGGGCAGCCGGCAGGTCGTTCGAGTGGAGCTGGACGACCTAGAGCGTATGGACCCCCAACGGCTGGACGAGGAACTGGCCCGCCTGAGAGCGCGGAATCAGCCGGTCGTGGCGGTGGTTGCGTGCGCCTGCGCCACGCCCACCGGGGCCTTCGACCCACTGGAGGAGATCGCCGACGTCTGTCGCCATCACGAAGTCTGGTTGCACGTGGATGCCGCCCACGGCGGCGCGGCCGTGTTGAGCGACCGGCACCGCCACCTAGTGGACGGGCTGGAACGGGCGGACAGCGTCGTCTGGGACGCTCACAAGATGCTCTTCGTGCCCGGCCTCTGCGCCTTCGTGTTCTACCGCGACAAGAGCCATCGTTTCGAGGCCTTTCGTCAAGACGCACCCTACCTGTTCGACCCGGCCGCACCCGGACTGGCCGAATACGACAGCGGCATGAAGACGGTGGAGTGCACCAAGCGGGCGGCGGCGTTCGGACTATGGGGTGTGTGGTCGCTGTTCGGCCGGCAGCTCTTTGCCGACATGGTCGATGTAACCTTCGCTCTGGGCCGCACCTTCTACGAGAAGCTGTCGGCAGCGGAGGACTTCGTCCCCTTGCACGAACCGCAATGCAACATCGTGGTCTTTCGCTATGTCCCGGCCGACCTGCGCGACGCTCCGAGCGAACGCGTCGGCGCCTTCCAGCTCGAACTCCGCCGTCGCGTCATCGAGTCGGGCGAGTTCTACATCGTGCCTTTCAAGCGTGACGGCGTGGGCGCACTCCGGGTCACGATCATCAACCCGCTTACTACACCCGCCCACCTCGACCGATTGATGGACGCCCTCCGGCGCCACGGGCGCGAGCTGCTGGAGAGCTGACGACAAGCCGTCCGGCGCGCCGAGCGGTAGACTGGACCGGAATGAAGACGCTCGCCCCAGCCCACCGTACCGGTCTTCCCGGGTTCATCGTTTCGGTCGCCGGCGTGGTACTGGTCGGGCTCAATCTCCGTATCGCCGTCACCAGCATCCCGCCCCTGCTGGCCTCACTCGGCCTGGGGAGCACGGCGCAATCGATCCTGGTGACCCTCCCCATCGTCTGCTTCGCTGTGGGTGCTCCGGCCGGGCCCGCCCTGCGCCGGCTGTTCGGGGAGGAGCGAGCCGTGTTCGTGCTGGTTGCGCTGCTTGCGGTCGCAATCGCGGTCCGGGGTGCTTTCCCCGTTGGCGCCCTCTTCCCGATGACGCTGCTCTCGGGCCTCTGCATCGCCGTGCTCAACGTGCATATCCCCAGCCTGGTCAAACGCCGCTTCCCCGACCGGCCCGGGCTGATCATGGCCCTCTACACCACCGCGTTCCTGATCGGAGCCGGCCTCGCCGCCTGGCTCACCCTGCCTGCCAAGCAGGCTCTCGGGGATTCGGCGCGGATGGGTCTCGGCAT
The DNA here is from genome assembly GCA_043801935.1 of bacterium. Classification (GTDB taxonomy): domain Bacteria; phylum Actinomycetota; class Thermoleophilia; order RBG-16-64-13; family RBG-16-64-13; genus JAZDLO01. The sequence continues at coordinate 1,691 of JAZDLO010000068.1, read as the reverse complement.
CTGGGTTATCCCGGCCGTGCTCGCCCTCGCCGTCTGGTACCCGCAACTGCGGGTGGGAAAGCCACCTGCGCGGACGGCCGAGGAGCGCGCCCTGGCGAGCGTGTGGCGCAGCGGCCTTGCCTGGCAGGTGACCGCCTTCCTGGGCTTGAGCGCCCTCATCTTCTACGCTGTATTCTCATGGCTGCCCCAGATCGACCTCGCCCGCGGCATCTCACCGCATGTGACCGGCTACCTGCTGCTGCTCGTCACGGCCTTCGGCGTCGGTGGCAGCCTGCTCGCGCCGACGCTTGCCCGGCGCTTCTCCGACCAGCGCCCGGCGGTCATCGTCACCTGCCTCATCCAGCTGGCCGGGTTCCTGGGGATATTTCTCGCGCCGAAACAGACGGCCATCTTCTGGGCGGCCGTCTTCGGCATCGGCAATGGGGGGACGCTAAGCCTGTCCTTGCTCCTGATCGTGCTTCGGGCGGCCGACGAGCACGTCGCCGCCAAGCTATCTAGCATGGCCCAATCGGCCGGGTATCTCATCACGGCGATGGGCCCGCTTATCGTCGGTCTGCTCCACGGCCTGACCGGTAACTGGTCGGCGGCGATGTGGTTCCTGATAGCCTGCGCCGCGGGCTGCCTGCTGGTCGGACTACCGGCCGGACGCGACCGGCTGGTCGGTGCGGCGGCACGGTCGGCGGTGGAGAAGAGTGTGCCGCCGGGTCAAGATGTGCTGGACGCGACTCCTGCCCCCTCGCCCGACCGGTAGGACCCGGCGGAAGCAGCCCGTTGGCGCAACCTGGCGCACTTCTGGCGTGGCCCAGTCCGAACCTGCGCACCGTCCGGGCTCAAGATCCTATGACGTCCAGCTGTACAGGACCATAGCGTTGTCCTTCGCCCATGCCTCCGCGGCCCCGTCGTAGATCTTGACGTTGGCGTATCCCAGCATCTGCGTGAGCACGAACCACCAGGAACTCGCGTATCCACCCACGCCACAGTAGGCGATGATCTCCTCGTACTTGCCCTGCTCGATGACCCCAGCCGCCATCTGCCTCAGCAGCTCGACCGGCTTGTAGGTGCCGTCCGCTTCCCACATCCAGACTGCCGGCAGAGATCTGGCCGTCGGTATGTGTCCCGCCGTCCCGGCAAAAGGATCGATCTTCGCGCCAAAGTATTCGTCCGCGTCCCTGCCGTCGATGATCAACGAACTGCCGATGTGGTCTTTCACATACTGGGTCGACACGAACATCTGGCTCCGCACGGTGCTGTCATAGGTCACCGGGGACGTGTCGGGGACCTCGGTGGTGGTCTCCTTGTCCTCTTGCGCCCATTTGGGATGCCCGCCGTTCAGGATCGCCACGTTCTTGACCCCGGCGTAGATGAGGGTGGTGGCGACTCTGGTCGCGTCGGATAGTGAATAGGGTGGAGCCGGTGGCTTGTCCAGTGTCGTGACTATGACGACCCGCGAGTCGGCGTTCAGGCCGCAACCGCCGATGACCTTGAAGAGGTCTGCTTCCTCAGGCAACTCCATGAGAAGCTCGTCGGTGGATGTCGCCCAGTCCGAAACAGGGCTAAAAGGAACGGAGATCGCATAGGGGATGTGACCCACCTCGTAGGCTTGGGTCTCCCTCACGTCGATGATCACCAGCCCGCCCGCCGGCAGCTGGGCTTCCAACCAGTCGGTGGAGACGATCGGATCGATCGACCGG
>JAZDLO010000066.1:0-9348 GCA_043801935.1 bacterium | reverse complement strand
CCGCCGATAGTCAAGGCCGCCTTCGCGGCCAGCGATGTCATGATCAATAACACGTTGGATCTCTCGTTCGAGGAACTAGCCGATTTCAAGCAGTTCACGTGGAAGGAGAAGAGACTCGTCGTGCGGAACTTCGCAACGACGTCTTCGCTTCTTTGCACTGCTTGGGCCCAAACGCCTCAGCGGCTGGTGAACGAGATCCGCTATCAGGCAGCACGGCTTATCGAAGTCGGGGCGCCCTTCCAGCTGACGGACGCCAACGGCACCTGCTTGGAGGGCACGGTACTGCCGGCATTCCATCCCGATCACCCGTGGTTCACGAGCTACGCCGTGAGACGGGAGGAGGCCGGCTACTACCGGCCGTGGCCTGAATGGATGCATCCGCCGATTCACGTGATCGGCACTTCCGGGGTCTTCGTTTTTGACCGGATGCTGAGCTGGTGGTCGCGCTACCTGGGCATCTCGCCGTATTTCGACACACCGGTCCTTCTCACTATCGAGGACAATCGGATCGTCGGGATAGAGGGCGGCGAAGAGGCTGATGCTCTGCGCCGTTTCCTGGCCTCTCTGCAAGAACGCGTGGGCAAAGATGCCCATCACTTCGACGCCCTGCACTTCGGGGTCCACCCGAACGCCTCCGTCAACGCTCAGGAATGCCCGAGTATCCTCTATCGCCGCCTGATCGACCATTCACACGCTTCGAACATCCATGTTCATATCGGCGTTCCGGAACTGACCAAGGAATACCCGTACTGGGTCCATATCACGGGCGATATTCGGACGGCCACGTTCAAGGTGGGTGACACGATCGTTCACGATCACGGGCACTTGACTGCGCTTGATCATCCAGCCGTCAAAGCGGTCGCGGCCGAATACCCGGGGCGGCCGGGGTTGTAGGCTTCGTATTGACAGGGCTGGGGGCATCATGATAAGCATATTTGGCCTGATGAACGCTGACCGCCAACGACGAAGTGTGCCAGTGGGGGACTGGACAAACAGGGATTGACGGGTGCTATCAGAGAACGAGTTACAGGGGGAGAGGCAATGACTGACGACAAGCAAAAGCCGGGGGACGTTGAGAGCCACGAAAGCCTACTGGACCAAAAGTCCGTAAGCCGCCGCGAGTTTCTGAAGATCGCGGGTGTGGCCGGCGCCGCCGTGGGAGTCGGCGCCGGGTTGGGCGGCCTTGTGGCCGCCTGCGGCGAGGAGACGACAACCACGACCGCTGGCGGCACCGCGACCACGGCGGGTGCGACTACCACGACCGCCGGTGCGACCACGACGGTCACCGCCGCCCCGGAGATGGGACGTGAGATCAAGGTAGGAGTGGTCTCGCCGCTCACCGGGATCATCGCCGTGTTCGCCGTTGCGGACCGGTGGGGCATCGACATGGTCACAAAATTCATCGGCGACGAGATAGTGCTCGGCGATGGCAAGCTCCACAAGGTGAGCTGGCTGCTCAGAGACACTCAGTCCGACGACAACCGGGCCTCGCAGGTGACATCAGATCTGATCCTCAACGACAAGGTCGACCTGATTACCGTTGGCGGCAGCCCGACCACGGGCGTCCCGGCCGCCGTCCAGGCTGAGACGCTGGGCTGTCCTCTCATCGCTACGAACGTTCCGTGGCAGGCTTGGGTATTCGGTCGGGGCTTGACCCTGGAGGACCGGGATAAGTGGTCGTACGGCGCCCTCTTCGGCATCGAGCAGGGCACCGCCGCCATGATACAGGTGCTTGACAAGATCCCCACCAACAAGAAGGCGGGCCTGTTCTTGGGGAATACCATCGATACCGACGCGTGGCTGGCTCCGGGAATCGGCTTTGACAGTAGGCTCGAGGCGGCCGGGTACGAATGGATCCTGCCCAGCAAGTTCAATCTCGGGACCGAAGACTTCACCGACCTGATATCGGCCTACAAGAAGTTCGGCTGCGAGATCAACGTTGGCTCCAACCCGGGCAAGGACTTCCCCAACTTCTGGACCCAGTGCGCGCAGCAGGGCTACAACCCGAAGGCCTGTGTCGAGATGATCGGGCTGTCGGCCACCGGGGACCAGATAGCCATGGGCGAGGCCGCTTTCGGCATCATCCAGATCTTTACCTGGCACGCGGACTGGCCTTACGTTGATCCGATCACCGGATTCAACTGCCGCGAACTCGCCGATGAGTACGAAGCGGATCTCGACAAGCCGTGGGACCAGTTCATCACCGGGTACATGCGCTCTGGCTGGGCCATTGACATCCTCAAGAGGACGAAGAATCTCGACGACAAAGAGAGCATACTCGAGGCCATCAGTACGACCAAGATGGATACCATCCTCGGTCCGGTCGATTTCACGCAGACGCCGGACCCGGCCGGCCAGCTCATCACGCCCACTATTTTCAAGACCGCGGTTGCGCTCGGTCAGCATAGAAAAGGCACGAAATGGCCCGTCGAGACTCCGATGGTAGCCATTGTCGACGCGCCGGGAGTGACCGATGCCGATCTCACCGAACCATTTGCCATCGATTGGTCGTAGAGTGGGGACAGTAGGCGACCACGGTAGGACCGACTTGATGACGGCCTACTGATCCGGAGCTGCAAGCTGTGGACGGGGGCTGCTGACGCGGGTCTTCCCGGCGGCCGCGACACCAACGTCGAGGCGGCGGAGCCTGTAGCCCAGAAGCGCGCGTAGAAGCGTCACGAACTAGATAGGATGCCCCACCCCTCTCGGCGGGTAGCGCCCGGAGAGGGGTGGGGCCTATTCATGTCGGGGTAAGCTTAAGACCCATGCGATACAGAGGCGGGGCGAGACATGACGATTGGGAATGTGGCGGCCCAGGAGGTGCTTTCCCGTTCCATCAGAGACGGGGTGAGCCTCCTTGCCGAGGATGAAGGAAAGTCCCTTCTCGCTCGGTTCGGCATCGGCGTGCCGGATGGACGGCGGGTACCGGGGTTAGCTGAGGCGGAGTCGGTCGCTGAGGAATTGGGCTACCCGCTGGTCGTCAAAGCACTGGTCCCCGGGCTTGCCCACAAGACCGACCGGGGCGCAGTGAAGTTGGGGATCCGGGACAAAGCGGATCTGCAGAACGCGGTCCATGAGCTCCAGCAGCTTTTTCCCGACGCTCCGTTATTGGTGGAGCAGATGGCACGGCCGGGGGTCGAGTTGATCGCGGGCCTGACCAATGACGAGCGGGTGGGCCCCTGCCTGATGATCGGTGTGGGAGGCATACTCACCGAGATCTTCCAGGACGTACAGTTTCTCCTGCTGCCGGCGACCCGTGCCGACATCCACGCAGCTCTGGACCGACTGAGGGGTAGTAGGTTGCTGGGCGGCTTCCGCGGGGCGGTGGCCGTCGACATCCAGCGCGTCGTCGACGTTCTACAGGGTCTGGCTCAGTTCGGGCTTGAGGCGGCGGAGTATTACGAGGCCGTGGATATCAACCCGCTCATGGTGAACGACGGGGGAGCCATGGCGCTTGACGTGAAGGTCATGCTGAAGCCTACCGCCACTCCCCCCATGGCGAGCCCGCGGTCGCTCGGCGCCCGTCACTTCGCCGGTTTCTTCGCTCCCCGGTCCGTGGCGATCGTGGGCGCGTCGTCAGGCAAGGGCAAACCGGGCAACGTCGTTATCGAGAACATCTTGGCCAACGGTTATGCGGGACAACTCCACCTGGTGAATCCCAAGGGGGGCGAGATCCTCGGAATGCCGGTCTACCCGACGGTGGGAGATCTGCCGGAAGGCATCGATCTGGCGGTGATAATCGTTCCGGCGAGAGACACGCCGGGAGCCCTCCGGGACGTAGCCGCCCGGGGAATCAAACATGTGGTCCTCTCCGCCGGCGGCTTCGCCGAGACCGACGAGATCGGCGCTCAGATCCAAGAAGAGCTGATCGCCACGATCGCGGAGGGCGGGATCCATGTGCTTGGTCCCAACACTTCAGGCCACATCTCCACGCCCCATAACTTCACGTCCACCTTTTTTCCCTTGGGGAAGATACGCCGGGGCCACGTAGCCTACGTCGCTCAGACTGGGAATTTCGCCACCTTCACCATGAAGTACATCCTCACGGCCGAGCGCTTCGGGGTCTCCCGCGTGGTGGGTTTGGGCAACAAGATCGACATCGAGGAGAGCCAGGCTCTCGAGTACCTGGGCGGCGATCCCGAGACGCGCGCGATCGTCATGTACGTGGAAAGCATCAAGTATCCCCGACGCTTTGTGGATGTGGCGCGAGAGGTCACCCGCCGGAAGCCCGTTGTGATGCTCAAGGGTGGCTCGACCGAGGCGGGGAAGAAGGCCGCAGCTGCCCACACCGCGGCGCTGGCCTCGGAGGACCGCCTGGTCGACGGGATGCTTCGGCAAGGGGGCATCGTTCGCGTCTCGGAGTACTCGCACCTCGTGCTGGCCGGGAAAGCCCTCTCGATGTCGCCGCTGCCCGCGGGGAATCGGGTGGCGTTCCTTGCTCCCTCCGGGGCGATGCTCGTGTGCCTCTCAGATCTTTCTACCCGGCTCGGCTTGATGGTCCCCGAACTTGAAGGGCAGACGCTGAGAAGGATCCAGGAGATAACCCCCCCGTTCATCCGCATCCGTAATCCGGTGGACATCTGGGCGGCCGCTCTCTCCGTGGGGATCGAGGCCGCGTACGGTGTTGGCATGGAGGCGGTGCTTGAAGATCCCAACGTCGACGCAGTGATCCCGATCTTCATGCTGACCAGGGAGACGGGGATACCGGAGAGCTATGAGTTCATCGTCGACCTAGCCGGACGTCACCCGGCGAAACCCGTCCTCGTCTCCTTCACCGGAGACAAGAGATGCATGGATGAATGCCGCGAGTCTTTGGAGCCGAGAGGCGTGCCCACGTTCATGCAGATAGAAGAGCCGTTCCAGGCCTTGTCTATTCTCAGCCGCTGCGCGGAGGTCGCGAGGCGTGCCGAACGATAGCGAAGGATTCGTCGACAGAAGGTGATATGAGAGAGGCGATCGACTGCTACGATCTGGTGTTCGTCGGCAATGCCGGTCGAAACGTGATGCACCGTTTCGATGGCACCACTGAGCCGATACTCGGCGGCCCCATCTTCTTGAGCGCCTTGGCCACCACATGGTCGGACAAGCGCGTGGCAGTCGTGACGCGGATGGCGCAGCGCGACACCGATCTCCTGGAACCCTTGCGCACGGCAAAGATAGACGTCTTCGTCTCTCAGGCGCCGGAGACTACGCGCGGTCACATCTTCTACCTCAGTGACAACGCGGATGATCGTCGCCATACGCTGGAGAGGAGCGCCGGTCCGTTCTCGATGGCCGACCTGCCGCCGGTCAAAGCCCGACTCTTCCACCTTGCCGGCGTCAATAGGCTTGAGTTCCCTTTCAACTTCATGAAGGACCTCCAGGACCGCGGTCTCGCGTTCTCCGTCGACATGCAGGCCTTGATTCGCACGGCCGACCTGGAGACCGGGGTAGTCACGTATGGAGACTATCCTCATAAGCAGCAAGTCGCAGCCATGGCCGAGAAGATCAAGCTCGATGCCGTCGAAGCGGGGCTCCTCACCGGAACGGCCGACCTCGAGCAGGCGGCTATCCAGTTCGAGGAGTGGGGCACCCCTGAAGTCATGGTCACCAGCGCGGCCGGGGCTTTGGTCCGTCACGAAGGGATGACCTATTTCGAGCCATTCTCGAACCGGACCACCGCCGGCAGGACGGGCCGAGGCGACACCACCTTCGGGTCATATCTCGCTCGTCGGATGGACTGCGAAGTCGCCGAGTCGCTCAAGTTCGCCGTCGCTCTTGCATCGATCAAGATGGAAACGCCCGGTCTGTTCACGGGGACCATGGAGCAGGTTCTGGACAGGATGAGGGCCGACCACAAGTGAGGTAGCCACGGTGAGATGCGCCGGCTGTTTTCCAGGACTTCTGCGATGGAGTCGATAGCGGTCACGCGGTGCCCGCGGGCTCGCCGCCTCTCGCGGGCAGCGTGACAGGGTGTCAGAACGTGAGCGGACCATGCTGTTGGTCGCGATCACCCTGGGTGGTTTTCTGGGTGCGTTCACGGTATCGGGTACCAACATAGCCCTCCCGACGATCCAGTCCGAGTTTCGCGCGTCGGCCGTCACGCTCAGCTGGATCCCTCTTGTCTACGTTCTGGCCACCGCCGCGGCCCTCATGCCCATGGGAAGGATCGCCGATCTCCACGGCCACAAGCGGAGCTTCATGTGGAGCCTTCGGGTGTTTGCCGCCCTCATGCTTGCTTCCGCTTTCGCCCCGTCGGCGGGCGCGTTGATGGCCTTGAGGGCGGCCCAAGGCATGGCCGGGGCTATGATGATCCCGGCCTCGACGGCCATAGTGATATTCGCCTATCCTCTCGAAGAGCGCGGCAGAGCGCTCGGGCTATTTGCCGCGGGCCCCTATCTGGGCCTTGCTCTCGGCCCGGTGCTGGGAGGAGTCATCATCCACAACACCGGATGGCGGACCCTCTTCCTGGTCGTCGGGGCGCTCGGCGTGGTCAACTGTCTCGTACCGCTCTGGAGACTGCGTGGGGTGGAGTGGCGAGAGCCCAAACGGGCTCGTTTCGACGCTCTAGGATCGGCCCTCTACGCGGTCGCTCTTCCCGCGCTGCTGCTAGGTCTCACATTGCTTCCCAGCCAGTTCGGAACGGCTCTCGTCGTCATCGGCGCCGCGGGGATCGCTACGTTCATCTGGTGGGAGACACGGGCGGCCGACCCGTTGCTCAACATCGGGCTGTTCCGCCACAACCGCGTGTTCGCCTTCTCCAACATGGCCGCTTTCATAAACTACGCCGCGACACTGGCCGTCACATTCCTCATGAGTCTGTACTTGCAGTACACCAGGGGACTCAGCCCACAGACCGCCGGCTTTGTATTGGTCGCCGGCGCCTTCGTCCAGGCGGCTTTCTCGCCTGTCGCGGGGAGGGTAGCCGATCGGATCGAGGCTCGTCTTGTCGCCTCGGCGGGCATGGGTCTTTGCATGCTCGGCCTGCTTGGTCTGATGTTCGTTGGCGAGGACACCGCCTACTGGTACGTCATTGCCATGCTGTGTCTGCTCGGGCTCGGGTTTGCGTTCTTTGCCTCCCCGATCACTCATGTTGTTATGGGCAGCGTGGAAAAGCGGCATGTCGGCGTGGCTTCGTCAACCCTCGCGACTGTTCGCTGGGCGGGCCAGAATCTGAGCATCGGACTGGCCGGTCTTATCCTGGCCGTTGTCGTTGGAGGTGGGGCTATCGAGCCTTCGGTGTATCCTCGTGTGCTCACAAGCGTGCGTATCAGCTTCGCTATCCTCACGGTCTTATGCATGCTCGGTGTCGCCGCTTTGGTGATCGGGCCAGGCCGCGGCCGGGACTTGACGTCCACCCCCTGAGGGCTCGGTCTCCTTGGACGCCTCGTGTCGGTGGAAGGCGAGAATCACCATCGCTCCGGTCGCCAGGAACGAAGTAAGGGGCTTCGGCAAAGTGCTTGACTGCGTCACGAGTCGACCTTAGATTTGATGGAGGGACGAATCTCTGGAAATACTTGGGTCACCTGAGCCCGAGCCGGTGGGGATGGTGTCGTAGGCCACCGCCGGAGCACCCGGAACAGCCGGCACGTCAACAGCTTCCGTCCGGAATCACGTAAACGATTGCGGTGCCCATCGGCCTCGGCCGTGGACATTCGCCCCGGGGTGATTCCGCTTCGCGATCGGAGGCCCGTCAGAAAGGGAGAGCGATGAGCGGTAATGGTCCTGAACTGCGCTTCTGGGACGGCATGCCCCCGGAAGAAGGGGGGTATCCGGGTTTCGATCCGCGGACCGAAACCAAGGAGGGGATAGTCTGCCAGTATGACGTCGGGGTCGCCATGCGCGACGGGAAGAGGATATTCGTCGACGTGTTCCGCCCTGACCGGGAGGGAGAGTACCCGGCTCTTATCGCATGGAGCCCCTATGGAAAACATGGCCGCACCAAGTATGCGTGGTTCCATAAGTGCGGTGTTTGCGACTCCGACCTGTCCGAATTGTGCATCTTCGAGGCGCCGGATCCCGCCTACTGGTGCGCCAATGGATACGTGATCATCAACGTCGATTCGCGTGGCGCTTGGAAGTCAGAGGGGGATCTGACCTTCATGACGGAACAAGAGGGTCAAGACGGGTATGACTTGATCGAGTGGTCCGCCGCGCAGGACTGGTGCAACGGCAAGGTCGGTCTGGCCGGAGTGTCCTACCTGGCCTGGTCACAGTGGAGGATCGCGTCCCTCAATCCCCCACATCTGGCGGCCATCAACCCGTGGGAGGGGGTCAGCGACTTCTACCGCGAGCTCGGGTATCACGGGGGCATCCCGGAAACGTACTTTGTGCCGGGATTGAAGACCTTCATGAGCTTCACCACGACCAGAGCCGAGGACATCGCCGACCAGGTGATCGAGCACCCCCTATTGGACGACTACTGGCAGCGCAAGAACCCCGATCTTTCCCAGATAACCGTGCCGGCTTTTGTGGTGGCCAGTTGGTCGGATCAAGGCCTGCACACCCGCGGGACTCTAGAAGGGTTCAGGCGAATCAATTCCGCCGATAAGTGGCTACTCGTGCACGGGCGCAAGAAATGGCAGTACTTCTACGAGCAGGTCGAGATGCAGCGGCAGTTCTTCGACAAGTTCCTGAAGGGCATGGGCACAGAAGTAGACTACTGGCCCAAGGTCAAGCTGGAGGTCCGGGAGCGCTACTACTGGGGCAACTTCAGAGCCGAGACCGAGTGGCCGCTGGCGCGGACACAGTACACACCCCTCTTCTTGGACGCTGCTGAGAAGACGATGGTTCGATCCTCGGTCGGCGCGCCCGGCCAGACACGCTACCAGGTCGACGACTTCGCGGACAAGACCCAGAACGCGAGGTTCGCCATCACTTTTGAAGAACCTGTGGAGCTGACCGGCTACATGAAACTCAAGCTGTGGGTCCAAGCTCACGGTAGCGACGATATGGACCTGTTCGTGGCGCTCGAGAAGATCGACAGGACCGGGGCAGTCGTCCATTTCCCCTTCTACAGTACCCACGAGGACGGGCCGGTGGCTCTGGGCTGGTTGCGGGCGTCGCACAGGGAACTCGACGAATCGAAGTCCACGGCATATCAGCCGTTCCACCCCCACAGGAGAGAGCTCAAGCTTCGTGAAGGGGAGATCGTCCCGGTAGAGATGGAGATCTGGCCTTCCAGCACGCGCTTTGATCCAGGAGAGAAGCTACGCCTTATCGTGCAGGGTAGCGACATCTACTACTACCCGGGCGGATGGCCCACGAATGCGCACGACGGGCGGACGGTGAACCGGGGAGAGCACATCATCTACGCAGGAGGCGAGTACGATTCTCACCTCCTCGTTCCGGTCGTTCCCGCGAAATAGA
>JAZDLO010000041.1:0-16314 GCA_043801935.1 bacterium | reverse complement strand
AGGGCACGTGAGCTTTCTCAATCACTACGATGTCGACGTCGGGTGCCTCGTCCTTAGCCGCGTTGGCCGCGACCAGCCCCGCGATGCCGCCACCTATTATGAGAATGTCCGCAGAATCAACCTTGCCCACATCGTCAAGTTTCATATCTCGGCCTTTCCCGGTACGTAGGGGAAGCCCCGCTCTATGATCGGCGGCCAGGGCGAGTCGTAGTCATAGATGACTTCGATGGCCCCCGGTGCACATTCCAGCTCGCACATGTTGCAGTGGACGCAATCCTCCGGATACGCCACGATCGGCTTGTCTTGCTCGTCGTCGTATCGCCACACATCAACGTAACAGACCTTAAAACACATCCTGCAACCGGTGCAGACGTCATAGTCGACCTTTATCGTGGTCATGTATGCTCCCGCCTTCACAGTCGTTGGGCAATCCGGCTAGCTACGCAGGCTCTTGCGCACTATCACCTCCTGAATCCGCATCTCGGTACCGTGTTCAGGCGAACTCGGCCCGGAACTTCTCTTCCTCACCCTCGAGCATGCGATAGGAGTGCTCTTCGGCGGGGAACGTGCCGGCCTTCACGTCAGCGACGTACTCCCGCATGGCCTCCGTGACGGTGCCGGCCACATCGCAGTACCTCTTGACGAACTTGGGGACAAAGGTCTGAAACTGGCCGATGACGTCGGCAACTATGAGCAGCTGTCCGTCGCAGTCGACTCCTGCCCCGATCGCCAAGACCGGAATGGACAGGACACGGGTGATATAAGCGCCGACTTCCGGAGGAATGGCTTCCACCAGCACCATGTGAGCCCCGGCCTCCTGGACCGCGAGGGCATCCTGCACCACCGTCCGCGCCGACCCCAGCGTGCGGCCTTGCGCCTTGTGGCCACCCAGCTGCCCGCTACTTTGGGGGGTCAAGCCGATGTGTCCCATGACCACGATACCTGCATCCACGATGGCCCTGATCTTCGACGCCACCCGAACCCCGCCCTCGAGTTTGATCGCGTCCACGCCGGCCTCTTTCAGGAAGCGCCCGGCGTTCTCAACAGCGGCCTCGCACGAGATCTGGTAGGACATGAAGGGCATGTCTCCGACGACGAAGGTATCTGGTGCACCTCGACGCACCGCCTCGGCATGGCGGATGCACTGCTCCATGGTGACCGGGACGGTACCCGGATATCCGTAGACGCACATGCCCAAGCTGTCCCCGACCAGAAGCATGTCAAGACCGGCGGTCTGGGCGAACTGGGCAGTGGGAAAATCGTATGCAGTAAGAAAGGCGATCTTCTCGCCCCTTGCCTTCATGTCGAAAAAGTCGTGGATCATTTTCTTTTGTGGCATGTTCTACCTCCCGGTCACACGTCCTCGATCTCCATCCGCCGTATGATGTCGTCCTGCAGTTCTGGACTTAGCTCGACGAAGAGGGCGCTGTAGGTGGCCACCCGCACCAGTAGGTCCCGATATTGCTCCGGCTTCTTCTGGGCGGCCAACAACGTTGCAGAGTCGGCGAAGTTGAACTGGACCAAGAACCCGCCTGTCTCGCAGTAGGTCCTGATGAGAGAAACGAAACGCCGCTTGCTAGCCTCATTCTTGAGCGAGGCGGGGTTGACCCTCATATTGAGTACCGAGCCGCCTGTGAGCTTCACGTGGTCCAGTCTGGCCACGGAGTTCAGGGTAGCCGTGGCCCCACTGACATTCCTGCCTTGGTAGGGAGATATGCCGCCCTCCGACAATGGCTCCCGGGCCTTTCTGCCGTCAGGCAGAGCGCCGACGACCGCGCCCAGGCCGATATTTGCGGTGACAATAGCGGCGGCGGTGGTGGATCGTCCGCCGGAATAGCACTTCACCTTCGCGATCTGATCGCTGCCATGGACAAGCACGTCGTTCACTATCGAGTCGACGTATTCCGCATCGTTCCCGAACCGGGGGGCGGACGACAGTATGTGGAGCACCTCCTCGCAGCCCTCGAAGTTCTTGTCGAGGGCGTCGACCACCTGCGCCATCGTCAAGCGCTTGTCTTCGAACACCGCCTTCTTCACCGCGGCGAGTGAATCTCCCACATTCGGGGCTCCGCCAAGCAAAGTACAGTGGGTCATATAAGGCATGGTCCCGCCCTGCATGAGGTCGAGACCTTTCTCGATGCAGCCGGGAAAGAGCGCCGACTGGAAAGGCGCGGGGGCCAACTCGGCAAAGAGCTGCATGTCGGCGTTCTTGTAGAGCAAGGCGTAGGGAAGCAGCGCTTCAACCTGTCTCGTGTAGGCGTTCCACAACTGCTGGTACGTCTCGAACTCGCGCGGGTCTCCAGTCTGCGGGCCCATCTGTCGGCCGGTGATCCGGGAGACGCCGTCGTTAAGCGCCAACTCCAGCATGAGCGGCACGTTGAAGGCTCCGCCGGGGAGATCGTGAGAATAGCCGGCGACCGATGGCTGAAAACAGCCCTCCACAGCGTAGTCGCGGGCATACTCGATCGGTTTCCCGTCGTGCAGCAGTTGGCGGATGGAGGTCTTGTCGCTGACCCACTTGAACTTCCCGTTGAGCACCCTGGCTACCTCGCAGGCTCTCATCATGAAGTCGGTGGGGTTGTTCTCGCTTACCCTCACCGCAATGTCGTCGCCGGGCAGCCCGGTATCCTCCTGGGCATCGAGAAAGACGTAGGAGAGCTCGTTGACCGCATCCTCACCGTCTTTGCTGACGCCACCGATCGTGAAGACGCACGTCAGCGGGTAGCCGCCAAACGTGGGGCTCGCCGCATCGCACTGGGGAATGAGCGTTCCGTTCACCTTGATGAAGAGTAGCGCGATCAGCTCCCGTGCCTGTTCCCTGGTAATCCGTCCCTCTTCGAGGTCTTTCTTGTAGAAGGGGTAGAGATACTGATCGGCCCTGCCGAAGCTGATGCCGAAGCTGTCGCCCTCGATCCTGAAGGGCACGTAGGTCAACCATATCGACTGCAGCGCTTCGTGGAAGGTTCGCGCTGGATTGGCCGGCACCCACTCGCAGGTCTCCGCGACCTTCAGCAGCTCGGCCTTTCTTTGAGCACCACCCTCCTTTGCCGCCAGGTCTCGGGCCAGTGCGGCATGCCTCTCGGCGAACGTGACGGCCGCGTCGAGGGCAATGTTCACCGCCCGATAGAACTGGTGCCTACGGAAGTCGCCGCTGTCGGCTGCGTTGAGCTTTGCGATTCGTTCTTCGACCTCCCGCCTGATGCCGTGGAGGCCCAAGCCCAGCACTCTCTCAAAGTCGGGGATGCAGTGACCGGGATGGATGCTCGAGGCTGCAAAGCCACCATTCGAATGGATGATGTACATGAGGTCGCGAGCTTCGTCGGGTAAGACCTTCCACCATTTGTCGACGATCGCTCTTCCCTTCCAATAGGGGAGGAACTCCCTAAGTTTCGCTTTGTCCGCTTCAGCTATGGGGGCGTACCTGTTCCATTCCCGCGTCGACAGGGTGTCTAGCTCGTTTAGCGGCCACTGCCAGTCGATCTCTGGCATGAGATTGCCGCCGCGGACCTTGCTGGTGGCGTTGCCAACGATCAATTCACCATCTTCGATATGGACGGTCAGATTCTCCAGCACCTTCGCCAGAGCCTTGGCCCTTCTGATGACTACCGGCTCATCCTCGTTCTCCTTGTAGGCCTCGGTCATCAGATAGGCTCGTTCGATGCATATTGAAGGAGTGGCAAGCATGCTCTGTCTTAGCTGCGCAACTCTCTCACTGATTTTCGCACTATCACGCGACACTGCTAACCTCCTCCACAGCTCAAAACTGGGGCCTGGTCCCTTGCGCGCCCGCCTCGCAATCCTCCACCTGGAAGCTCTAGTAGGTTGGGAACACGCTTCCTCCATCGATGCTGATCGCCTGGCCTGTCACCATGCTGGTATCGTCCGAGGCAAGCCACGAGACAACCCGGGCTATCTCTTCCGGTGTCAACATAGCCTTGATGACCTGTCCGTGGATCAGGGCGTCCAGAACTTGGTCTTCGGGCACACCAAGGGCCGAGGACAAGGCCTTTTTCGATTCTGCCCAGCCCGGTGTGTCGACCGACGATGGACATACCGCATTCACTCGAATCCCGTGCGAACCAAGCTCCTTGGCGAGACCAACGGTCATCGCGATCACAGCCGCCTTGGAGGCGGAATAGGGAACAAGGTTGGGAAGAGCCATCCTTCCCACGGCAGAGGAGATGTTCACGATGCAACCGGACTTCTGATCGATCATGTGGGGAATGACGTGTTTGCTGCACAAGAAGACGCCTCGCACGTTTACGGCCATGATGTTATCCCAGGTCTCCACGGTCGTCTCCGCCAGTGGCCCTATGGGGAAGATGCCCGCGTTGTTCACTAACACGTCCACCCGGGAGAAGGCCGCCACAGCCATCTCGACCATCTTCTGGACGTCGGTTTCCTGGCGCACGTCGCAGCCAAGGCCAAGAGCGGACACTCCACCCTTCCGGCCGATCTCTTCTGCCACCCTTCTTGCGGCAGCCCCATCGATATCCGCAACAACCACGGAAGCGCCCTTGGCAGCGAACTCATGGCCTGTGGCCGTTCCGAAGGCTCCGGCGCCACCGGTAACGATCGCCGTCTTGCCTGCCAGTTCTTTTCCGCTCACGTTGTTTCACCATCCAGTCTTTTCTCTGAATCGCGTAGGATGCCCGGGACGGGCAGAGGGGACCGGAGCAGATCGTCTACCCACTTTTCGTAGTCCTCCCGCTTCGACTCCAGGTCGACCTGGCCGGTGTAGACGGCTTCTATGCCCAGCCATACGAACAAAACGGTGAGCAATACATCGCGCTTGGAGAACTTCGGGTCCCACGCCTGGCGTCCAACGGTCGCCTCGATCACACCCATGAGGGCCGTGGCCGCGAGCCAGTCAGATGGAAACGGGACTGATGACTGATTCCTCTGTCGAAGAAGCTCGAGGTCTGGGATCACGGTAGCCACGAGCTTGTCATAGCCCCTGTAGTACGCCTCCGCGGTCTCGCTATCTTCGTGCACCGCTTCCGCGGCAGCGAGGGACATCGGAGCCGGACTCAGTTCGCGCAGCCACAAGTTGCCGAAGGCGCGGAGAACTGCGTGCTTTGCTGTGTCCGGTTCCTCCGCCACGCGCGGTTCGATCAACTCGACGGCCAGGTCTGAGAACACCTCAAGACACTCCAGGAAGAGTTCACGTTTTGTAGCGAAGTGGCCGTAAAACACCTGGGGAGTCGTTTCGGTCTCCCGGATGATGTCGGCAACTCGGGTCCTCGTATAGCCCTCGGCGGCAAAGGCACGGGCGGCAGTCTCCATTATCGACCGGCGGACGATCTCCGACTGGCGACTCAGGTCGACCTCCTCCGCCTCGACCGCGTCGATGGCCGGTTTCAGAGCCGCCTTTATGGCGCTGAGTCGCAGCCCCTTTTCCTTCAACCGACGGACTTCGCGGACGAGACCAAGGTGTGCATCGGTGTACAGAGCTCTGTTCGTGGCAGTCCTGGCCGCAGGCGGGAGCAGCCCCTCGCGCAGGTAGAAGTGGATCGCGCTCCGAGACACTCCCGACGCTTGCTCAAGTTCGGACATCGTCATGAAATGCATTGAGGCCCTCCCGCCGGCCCAGGCCATCCTATTTGCCGGTCACCTCGAGGAAAGCTAACAACACAGCTTGGCCAAACTCCACGGTATCGATGTTGGCATCCACCTCCCGGATCTCCACTTCGGGCTTCAGCTTCTTCTTGAGCACGTCGGCAAAGGCCCGGATGCTATCTGGCTCGAAGTAGTCGCTGAATTCGGTCTCGACGTTCAACCAGCCCCTCATGGGAATGAGAAACTTCGTCGGCCCTACCGCCTTGTTGAGCTTGTCGGCGTAGACCGAGGCGATATCTCTCAACTCATCCTTGGTCAGCCACAAGAGGATGCGCAGGGAATCCATGAAGTAGTACTTGCGCACTTTCATCTCGTCGGTGAGGGCCGCGGACGTGTCCCGGGTGCGCGAGATCACATTAACGAGCGAGGGGGCGATCACCTGGGGAATGCCCCTTTCGCCGGCCACTTCCAGGCGCCGCGGCCAGGAGATGCGCGACCCGTCGAATCTCTCGTTGGTGATGCTGGAGGGCACAAGATCGATGACGGCCGCGAAATAGTCCTCTTCAACGAGTTTCTCCATGACCACTTCCGGAAGCCCCGTGCCGTGGAAACGGACGATCTCGTATTCGCTCTTGAGTTCGTCGACGAGGTACTGTGCAGGGGTCTCCACCCAGCCGTTGGTCGACATGGCAACCATCGGTTTGAGTTCCGCCGGCAGCCGGACCAGGGCCTGGCCCTCGACCATCCCGCAGATAGCTCCCGCGGCTCGCGCCAGCTCCCCCATCAGCAGGCGATTGAGAGCTCCCACCTCGATCAGACTGTGCATCACGGTGACACCCGAGGGGCCGAAGAAACGATTGGCCTGCGGCAAGGAGGCGGCGGTGGTAAGGAGAAGCTTGGGGATGCGGTAGGGCATGTCCCTGTAGATGCTGGAGGCCATCACGGCGCTGCTCATGCCCCCGATGGAGATCAGCCCTTCGACTTCGTCCGCCTTGCATAGGGCGTCCAGCTTCGCCACCGCACCGCGGATCATCGCGCCGGTCGCCATGTCTCGGTCGCGCGAGGCCCGCAGACTCTCCAGATCGGCGCCCCCGGCCGCGGCCACTTCCACGGCAGGTATATCCGCTTCCATCCTCGGCACTCCCCCGCAGCCGACGTCGATTATCAGCGCTTGGTGCCCCAATTCGAGGATACGTTCTCGCAGGTAGGCGGCCTCTTCACTCTTGGTGTCCAGGGTCACGATGATGACGATATGTTTCAAAACCCGAGCTTCCCTCCATGGACGTCAGCGCTGGGAATCGATGCTTACTTCACGATGAAGACGATCCCCAGGTCCCCATCGACCCTGACCCTATCGCCGGTCTTGATCTTCCTGGTCGCCTCTTGGGTCCCGGTGACGGCGGGAAGTCGGTATTCCCGCGCCACGATCACGGCATGGGATAGGGCACCGCCGCCATCTGTCACTATGCCTCCGGCAATCTCGAAAGCAGGGGTCCACTGAGCGCTGGTCCCCGGCGCCACCAGTATCTCTCCCGGCTGAAGCTCTCCCAGGTCCCTCTCGGTCATGATGACACGAGCTATCCCCTCGACGACGCCGGGGGCTGATCCGCCGCCGTACAAATCGGCTCCCAGCTCCGGCCTCAGATTGGGCATCGCAAAAGCAGCACTGAGCACGGGATCTTTCTGTATCACTTGGCCCATGACTTCCGGATTGCCGTACAGCATCTGGGGCTGGACGGTCAGATATCCTTCCCACTCCTTCTTGCGTTCCTCCACATATCGCTGGAGTCTGACCCTCCCCATCGGAATGATCGCCTTGTAGATCTCATTCATGAGCAGGAAGAACACATCCTCGGTATCGTCGATGACTCCTGCCTCGGCGAAGCGGCGACCGATCTCCTTGAATATCCACCGGCCCATCGCGGAGGTGTAGAGTTCGGTGTAGTACGTGTGATCCTCGCTGAAGTAGCCGGCGTTTTGGGCACATTTCATCAGAACCTCGAACCAGTCTCTCTGGTCCGCCGGCACCTTCTCGAGAAGCTCCTTCTCTGCCTCTACTCTCTCCTTCTCAGCCAGTTCCCTCTTGTCTTTGATGGTCGAGACCCCTCCGGTGGCTATGGCCATCTTGATCCCCGGGATGGCCAAAGCCGGCTTTTCCAGCCAGCTCGGAGTCGCCCAGTCGGACATGCGCTCGCAGCGCCAGCCGTAGACATCGAGAAACTCGCGGAATCCGGCAAGCCAGGTCTTCCCGGCAGGGCTGTCCGCAAGCTTGGTCAGCACGACCTCGGGGTCCTCGGTATCCAAGAAAAGCCCCTTCAGGCCCAGATCGATCGCCTGCTTCCCGAGCGCCCAGATCTGTTCGTTGAAGCGGAAGGACGAGCTATCGAAGCCGGCCATCGCCTTCGAGAACAAAGGATCACCGGCGTCGATCCCCAGCATGCTCTTGGTCATGTTCTGGAACAGACCGAAGAGGTAGTACACCGGAACAAAGAACAGCTCCATGTGCACGACCCATTGCTTCCGGTGGAGCTGTAGATACTCCTCGAGTATCCCGTACAACTCCCAGTCGGGAAGATCGGCAATGGACTCGTACGTATCCAGGCCGTATTTCTTTCTGAGATCCTCATAATTCTTCTTCAAATCCAGCTTGGCCTCATCCCAGAGAGCGCGGAAGTTCTCGATGTAGGGACGTATGCGTTCTCTGAATATGGGAGCCCGCTGTTTCGCTTCCTCGTCGGTAGTCAGCATCACGCTCGGATAGGGGTAGCCGTCTTTCAGTCTGACCTGCCAACCCCTGCTGGTCGGCACCGAAAGACTCTCGTAGCCCGTCTGTATCGTCGGATAGCCGGGCCAACACCAGCCGTGCGCGATGTAGAGCGGTTTCCACGGCGGCGAACCGTGGGTCACGTCGCAGAACCAGACTTGGTCCTCCCTGAAATCGCTTTCGTCGAACTCGAACAGGGTCACTCCATATACGGCCGTCATAGTCTCCCCTTCGGTCTACGCGTTGAGTCGGACACGGTTCAGAAGTCGCGGACCATGAAATCGAGCAGCCGGTCTGTGGCACTCTTCTTCTCGACGATATTCTTGGCGGGGCGGGTCTGCAGAAACACGATGCTTTCCGGGACGGCGCCCTTGGCATCCACGGCCCACTCGATGTCTTGGGCCGCGCCGAAGTGTTCTTCGATGAGCGCGCCCACTCGGGCGATCTCTCGGACCTCGTCATCGGTGAGGGTGGGAGCGTTCTTCTTGTCGTCGGGGACCTCCTGGAAACCGACCTTGCCGGTCGTCGGGTCGAGCGTGAACCAGATCTTCTTCTGGGAGATGCTCCGGTTGAGGATCTCCGAGTCGGCTTTGGCCACCAGGAAGGAGTCGGGGGTGACCTCGCCGGCCACCACAGACTCCCCCAGACCCCAGTTGGACTCGATGTAGATCTTGGTCGTATCTCCGTCACCCGGGTTGGTGGTGAACATCACGCCGGCGGCCTTCGCGTCCACCATCTGGAGAACAGCAACGCCGATGGGATCGTACGCTACGTCAAGCCCCTGACGGGCCCGGGCAATGAGCGAGCGCTGGTTGAAGGCGCTGGACCAGACCCTCCTCACTCCGGCGACGACATCGACAGCGCCTCGGACGTGGAGATAAGATTCGTACTGGCCGGGATGACTAGCAGGCCCAGCCGAGCGCGTGGCCACCGAGACTTCAGCGACACCGGCGGTGCTGCAAAGAGCCGCGTAGCGTTCGCGGATGGCCGCCTCGAGATCTCCGGGTAGCGCGGTCTCTTCCACCATGGAGCGTATCGCCACCGAGGCTTCTTCATAGCAGGGCATGTCCGCGGTCTTGTTGGGGTCGGCATCGAAGGAGCTCAAGTACCCCTCGATCCTCGATCTCACCCCGGTCTCGTTCATGAACCGGGAGTACGCTTCCAAGGAAACTGCGTAGCCCGGTGGGACGCGAAAACCGGCACTGGTGAGCTCGCCCAGGTTCGCGCACTTCTTGCCTACTCTTTCAGAGTCCTCCTGGCGAAGTTCATCAAAGCCGAACACAACCCGTTCCATGCTCACTCCTAGGCGGAAACCCCGGCATACGCGTGAGGATCGTTGCCGGTCCTCGGCTCCACACCGATATACTCGCGATACTCAGCCGGCGTCATGACTTCGCGCCCAAGCAGTCTGGCCGTCTCGATCACCCATTTGACCTCTTCGGCATTGCTCACCAGGAGATCGTCTTTGTGGGGGTATTTGAAGACGGTGTCTTCGTGGCCCACCCGGACATTCAGGCCAAGAAGCATGGCCTGAACGACCATGTAGCGTGACGGCCGGGCACCTTGCATCACCTGGATCTTGGCGTCGGGATCCATCTCCCGGATGCGCTCGACCGTCAAGACCAGATGCTGCGCCATGGCGATCTCGTTGGGGATGAACTCGAAGTGCCAGCGGGGGCCTTTCATGGGAAGCCCGTAGAGAACACACCACATGGCAGGCTTCTTGATAAGGCCAGGCTCCAGAAGGATGCGGCGGCCAAGATCGAGCTCGCTGTTCACGTGCACGGCGATCTCGAAGGCCATGCCGTTCTCTTCCATGATGGGCAGGATGGTCTTCAGCCAGTTGGTGGACGCTCGGGGCTGCAGGTAGGTCAGCTCGGCCAGACCGGTGAACACAGGCTTCATCTGCTGTTCGGTGGATCCGCGCAGGGTATTGATGTGGCAGCAGAGTTTCTCATAGCCGTATTTTTCGATGAGAGGCTCGATCACATAGGCGTAAGAATCGCCATGATCGAACTGCTCGCCGTTGCGGTTGGTGCACTGGTCCGGAGGATGGTCGAAGTGGATGCACGACGGACCCTCTTCCAGCTCGAGCACCTCCGCGGCCGACTCCCTGATCGTGTCGAGATCGGTCCCGGGGTGATGCGGGTTCTGTCCGGGGGTTATGCGGGCACCGCCACCGGAGATGGCGCACTGGATGGCTACCTTCTCAGGGATCTTCCACTTGGGGTGGAGATTCTGGGAGGGCCAGAAAGCCTCCTCTTCCTTGGTGTACCCGTACATCTGCACTTCGGGGATCTTCTTCCAATCGTAGTCGAATTGCTTTCTCGCCACGTCTCCTCCTCACGTTGTTGGGTTGCTCGCCGAATCGATATCGGTGTGTTTCTAGGACCAGCGCCCTTTCATCACGTTCCAGTGGCGATACAGTCCACTGGCCCCCGCTTTGCACGGCCGATTGAAGGGGCTGAAACGACCCTGAGGCTTACGCACCTTCTCATCATCATCGAGGATCTTCCGGAGAGCTCCCTCGGGATCGTCTGTATCGAACTCGTAGATGTTCAAGAAGAGAGCGTCGTCATCGCCCCGATCGGGGTCCAGATTGCGGTAACGCTCGCACTGGGTCATGCCTGGGGTCTCGAGCAGATCGCGCGAGTGCGCGTAGAGCCACCAGTCGTTGTGCTCCATCTGTTTGGTGGGGTCCGCCCCGCTGAACACCAGCAAGATGACTTCCGGCATGCCGTCCGGCGACTTGGTCGCCGGACGCACGGGCTCCTGCGCGCTTTGCCGGACGGCGACGAAATCCCACACGGTGGTCTCGTACGACTCCAGGTACTCGGGCAGCTCTTTCCCGGCCCTCCTTCGTTCGTTGTCCTTCTGGACCTGCTGCATGACGGTCCAAGGATCGTCTGAGTCGATCCGATAGAGCGTGACATTGCGCGTCGGGCTTCCCGGTGAAGGCGCAAAGCGGCCCACAGCTAGGTCTCCTAGATCCGGCTCGAGGTCGAGATAACGATAGACGTCTACGATCCCTGGAGTCGCTCTGAGCGCCTCAAGATACTGCTGGTCGAACCAGCGGTTGAACAGCCGGATCTTCGACGGATCGGTGCAGCTCACCACCTCGATGGCAATGCTCTTTGCCGGAAACAACTCACTCATGCGCACCCTCCCAATCTGACCCTTGGCGAAACGACTCGGCGACAACGCGCCCTGGATACCGCAAGAGCAGCAACTAGTCGCCGACCGGTGGCCGACTGCCCCCACCTCAGGCCGGGCTATCTTGTCGATCGTCCTCCTTGATTGTTTCTTACCTATTTTAGTTGACGCGTTAATTCTGTCAACTAAACCAAGACTAAAGCGAATCAGTTCGCCTGTCAAGCACTCATCAGGCCACCGTCGCCTTCTCAGGCCTCGCCTCTCTCCACCTGCACCGGGCTCGAGGGGCCCGACCTCAGACCTTTCCGCTACGCCGCCGGCTCCTCCGTGAGACTTCCGGCGAGGCATTGGTACAAGATGGCCATGCGCACCGCCAGTCCCGACTCCACCTGGTGCAGGATCAGCGAGCGTTCGTCGTCGGCCAGATCGCCCGATAATTCCACGCCCCGGTTGATGGGGCCGGGATGCATCACCCGCTGGCCCTGCTTCACCCTGTACGGCGACAGGCCCCATACCCGGCTGTACTCGCGTAGCGAAGGCACCGGCGGCACCTTGCCCTTCGCCCGCTCCAGCTGCATGCGGAGGAGATAGATCACGTCCACGTCTTCGAGGGCATCAAGGTCGTCGTAGATGGGCACGTCCCAGTACTCGATTCCGGGCGGCATAAGCGTCGGCGGCCCTACCAGGCGCACGTCGATCCCCATCTTGCGGAAGCCGAACAGGTCGGAGCGGGCCACCCGGCTGCGCAGGATGTCGCCCACGATGGCTACCTTGAGCCCTGCGACTTCCCCGTAGACGCGGCGCAGGCTGTACAGGTCGAGCAGGCACTGGGTGGGGTGCTCCCCGGTCCCGTCGCCGGCGTTGACCACCGAGGCGTTGGTGTAGCGGGTGGCCATCCGCGACGCGCCCACCCGGGGGTGGCGCATGACGATGATGTCGGGCCGGTAGCTCTCCAGGGTCAAGATGGTGTCCTTGAGGCTCTCCCCCTTGGATACGCTCGACGACGAAGCCTTGATGTTGATCACGTCGGCCGAGAGCCGCTTGCCGGCCAACTCGAACGATGATTGCGTGCGTGTGGACGGCTCCAGGAAGACGTTGACGATGGTGCGGCCCCGCAACGTGGGCACCTTCTTGATGGCGCGCGACGCGATCTCCAGAAAGCCGTCGCTCAGCTTGAAGAGGTTCTCGATCTCCGCTGCGGTGAGATCGTCGATTGAGATGAGGTGCATGTCGGTACCCTTTCGGCCTCACGGGACGCGTTTAAAAGGTTCGCCTTCAAACGGGATTGTATCGCTCTCTCCGTGGCGACTCCAGCCCCGTTCATCCGAGCCGGCCCCGACCATCGAGCAAGCTCGCCTCGATTTGGTGCGGCGCGGGAACCTCGGCGTCAGGGTCCGCCCGCGCGCTAGTCCTCGATGAGCACCTCGTCGGCCCCGTCGGTCTCCACCAAACGCACCACCACTTGCTCGTTGCGGCTGGTGGGAACGTTCTTGCCGACGAAGTCCGGGCGGATGGGCAGATCGCGGTGCCCGCGGTCCACGAGCACGGCCAGGCGCACGGAGAGAGGCCGCCCGTAGTCGAACAGGGCATCGATAGCCGCCCGGATAGTCCGCCCCGTGTAGAGCACATCGTCCACCAACACGATCGTCTTGTCGTTGACGTCGAAGGGCAGGTCGGTGGAGTGCACGACCGGCTGCTCGTACTGCGGCCCCGTGCGGGTGTCGATGTCGTCGCGATAGAAGGTGATGTCGATCGCCCCCGTGGGCGGGGTGACCGCGTAGAACGTCTGGAAGAGCCCGGCAAGGCGAGCCGCTAACTCCACTCCCCTCCGTTGGATCCCCACCAAGGCCAGGTCGGCCAGATCGGGGGCCTGCTCGGCGATCTCGTGGGTCATGCGGGCGAGGGTACGGCCCAACTGCTCCTCGTCCAGGAGGACCTTGGACTTGGGATTGCGATCGGCGCTCTTGTCCACCTCGATCTTCACCATCCTTTCCTCGCCCCGGGTCTCCATCCCGGAGCTTGGCGCCGGCGGTCCCTTCAGCCGTACCCTACCGGGGCGCCGACCCGGCGTCAAGACGCGGCCGGCGCCGGGTCTCCCTGAGTGTCGCTCAGGGCCGCGGCCAGACCTACCGCCTCCGCAAAGATCGCGTCCGGTCGAGGCGTCTCAAAGACCCGGCATAGGAGCTCCCAATCCTCTTCCGGGGACATCTCCAGGGTCTTGACCACCACCTCGTCCGCTCCCTCGGCCACACAAGCGGTGCAGACGCGGCTATGCGGCCGCCTGCACATGGAGAGCGCCGGTAACGCGGGTCCGGTCAGCCCGTCTCCCTCGCCCGCGAGGTCTGGAGGCGGTGTCTCCGTAGAGGACGGCTCCGCGTAGATGCTAACCGCCGCCAGACCGGGGGCATCCCCGTCCCGCGGTCCCAGTGACTGCAACTCGATGACTATCGACGCCGGTGTTCGTTCTTCACCGCGGAAGCCTGGGTCGCGCCGAAGCGCCACGCAGCCCGAAGCGTCTTCCCTCCACCGGTCGCCGACGACGTTCAAGCCTAGACGCGAGCCGAACCAGGCGGAATAGAGGAGGGCCTGAGACAGGGCGCCTTGATGCTCCACTCTTAGACGACTGATGCGAGGGATCAGCAGGCGCCGTTCTGGATCGTCAAAGAGCTCGGCGGTGAGCGAGCGCCAAGGCGCGCTCCGCAGCCACGCAAGGTCCCGGACCCGCGTCCGCAGGTCCCCCTCTGCGAGACCAGCCAGTGCCCGGATCCCCGCTCCGCGGTCCACCCCTGGACCGCCTGTCGCACGATCGTCGATCCGGGCCGAGTCGACCATAAGCTGATCGCTGAACTCCCCCAGCCAGAGCAGGGTGGGGTCGAGCTGAGAGAAACCGCCGGTCCACCAGCCCAACATCGGAAGATCGGGGACCAACAGCCCGAAGACGGCGGCCCGCGCCGCCCGCCCTTCTTCCCCGGTGGCCCCGATAACCACCAGCTCAGAGCACACCTGGCGTCCGGAATGCTGGTCGATGAAACAGGTGGTGGAAATGAGGGCCGGTGACCCCCCGGCCTCTCGGTCGGGAGCCGAGATCGACGGGGCCGGGGGCACCAAGATGATGACCCGCCCGGAATGTTCCCTCACGAACCGCGCGGCCGCAGTCCGCGCCGGTCCCTCGTCGGCCTCGCTCGCCACGTGGACGATCAGATTGACCTCGCGCAGGCGGAGCATACCCTCGCCGCGTGTGCGTCGGGCCTCATCGTCGGCGGCCATCCAGGCTTCGCTCAGTTCCCGGGCGGCCGCGGCAAGGGTCACCTGCCTGCCCTTTGCTGCGCTGATCAGGGGACCAGGGGCATCGTCGACGCTCACGGCCGCCTCCATCGGCGCCCGTCGCGGGCCATGAGATCCACCGCGGCCTGCGGGCCCCATTCCCCCGCCTCGTAGAGATGGAGTGGGGCCGCTCCGCTGTCCTCCCACCGTCCCCGCACCGGGTCCACGAAGCGCCAGGCAGCGTCGACGCCGTCCTCCCGGCTGAAGAGGGTGGAGTCACCCAATAAGCTGTCCAGCAGCAGCCGCTCGTACGCCTCCGGGGATCGCCGGCCGAACGAGGTGCCGTAGCGAAAATCCATGTGCACGGAATGGATGTCTATGGCCGGACCAGGTAGCTTCGATCCCACCTTGAGAGTGATCCCCTCATCGGGCTGGATATGCATGGCGAGAACGTTGGGCTCCGGCTCTTGCGACGGGTCCTTTCCGAAAAGAAGAAGTGGAGGCCGCTTGAACTCGATCGCGATCTCCGTAGCCTGTCGAGGTAGACGCTTGCCGGCCCGGAGATAGAAAGGCACCCCTGCCCATCGCCAGCTGTCAATGAAGACCCGCAGAGCGACGAACGTCTCCACCTGAGAATCCGGAGACACCCCAGCCTCGTCCCTATAGGCCGGGACCGGCTCTCCGCCGATGAAACCGGAGCCGTACTGGCCTCGGACCACCTCGACGTCCACCTCCGCGCCCTCGAGAGGATGCATCGCCCGCAACGCCTTGGCCCGTTCGTCCCGCACGGCATCGGGCTCGAAAGAGGGTGGCGGCTCCATAGCCACCAGAGCCAGGAGTTGGAGCACGTGGTTCTGGACCATATCCCGCATGTTGCCCGTTTCTTCGAAGTAGGGCCCGCGCGTGCCCACGCCCAACTCCTCGGCCACCGTGATCTGCACATGATCGACGGACTGACGGTCCCAAACGGGCTCGAAGATCCCGTTGGCGAGGCGGAAGACAAGGATGTTCTGGACGGTCTCTTTGCCAAGGTAGTGATCGATCCGGAAGATCTGCTCCTCCCGGAACCACTGCTTGAGCTGGCCGTTCAACTGGGTCGCCGACGCGTGGTCGTGGCCGAACGGCTTCTCCACCACGATACGCGCCCATCCCGGACCGTCGCGTCGCCCGCCGAGGCCGGCCCGCCCCAGGCCGTCGATGATCAATGGATAGGCGCTTGGAGGCGCCGCCAGGTAGAAGAGATGGTTGCCGGTCCGCGCCCGACGCGCATCGATCCGATCCAACGCTGAGCTGAGATCGGCAAAAGCTGCCTGGTCGTCGAAATCTCCGGGGGCGAAGAACAAGGCCTTCTCGAAACCCGACCAGGCGTCAAATGTGGGGGTCTCTCCTATGCTCTCGGTGAGAGACTGGCGCACGTACGCCCGGAACTCCGTATCCTGCCAAGGGCGCCGGCCAAAACCGACCAGGGAGAATCCGGGGGGCAGGACCCCTTGCTGGTGCATCACGTACAGGGAGGGAAGGAGCTTGCGCCGGCTCAGATCTCCGGTCGCGCCGAAGATGACCACCGTCGATGG
>JAZDLO010000039.1:0-3216 GCA_043801935.1 bacterium | reverse complement strand
CCATGGTCCGGGCAGCGAAAGCGTCCATGACCAAAGACAGGGGTACTCGGTCGGGGGTGCCCAAAGCCACGGCCGTACGCAGGCGGCCCATGCGCTCGCCAAACAGTTGCTCGGGCGTCTTGTCAGTCATACCGCCTCCCATCTAGCTCACCCCCAGTGCTCTCTTGGCGGCGGCTACTCCGTCCTGAGCGGTCCTGCAGTAGACGTCTGCACCTACGTAATCGCAGGTGGCCTGATCCACCGGGCCACCGCCGACCAGGATCCGCACCTGATCTCTGAGTCCTGCCTGCCTGATGGTGGCGATAGTCTCCTTCATCTCGTCAAAGACGGTGGTCAGGAGACAGCTTATGCCCACCAGTTCTGCCTGGTGCTCATCGATGGCCTCCGCGAAGGCTTGGGGCTCCACGCTCACGCCAAGATCGATGACCCGGATGCCGTTGGAGGTCATGATGGTAGCGACGATGTCTTTGCCGAAGTCGTGGATGTCGCCTTTCGCCGTGCCCAAGACAAGGGTGCCGTGGGTGGCGGAGACGGCTGAGGCCAGGCTCTCCTGCAGGGGGGCGGAGGCCTTCTTGAAGATATCGGCTGCGTAGATGAGCTCGGAGAGGAAGTACTCACCGCTTTCGAAGCGCTTCCCCACGATGGCCATGCCGGTCTGCAGCTCCTCTAAGACGGAGAGGGCCGCTTGGCCCGAGGTGAGCTTCTCCTCCACCAGGCGTAGGGCGGTAGCTTCATCCAGGTCGCCCAAGGCTTGGGCTAGTGGTGACTTCGTACCCATTCGGTCCTCCTTGCCGTTGTTGTCATCGACCTGCTTGGGCGGTCAGGGATCGGGGAGCCCTACACGGTGCAGCGCAACGCATACAAACCATCATGGAAGGTGTCTATGAAGATGTTGCCCCGGTTATCGACGAGCACGTCTTCAGTGGTCGCGATCCGCGGTCCGGGCCAGAGGTCCCCCTTCTCGTTGTTGAACAACCACTTCTCCGGGTCGGGAGGGATGAAGTAGGCGATCTCTTTGGGGACAAAGGGATCGCTGATGTCGTATACACGCAATCCGGCATGGAAGTAGCAGCAGTAGATACGGTCGTTCCGGTCTTCCAGAGCCGGATGGTAGTGGGGCTCATGCAAGTTATGGGGCCCGAACGGGCCCACTCCCACCCCGGGGATCTCGTTGAAGTTCTTGTACGGCCACCCTTCAGGCATCTCCGGGTAGGGGAAGGTGGAGACAAGGGTCGGGTCGGCCGGATCTCGTATGTCGACCATGCCTATGAAGTTGAGGGGCTGCGCTACCCCCGCCGTTATCCTCTCGCTGAATATCGGATACCGCTCGCCCTCGCTGGTCATGACCGCATAGGGCCGCTCGGAGAGCGGAAGGACGGTGTGGCAGCGGGCCCCGGCGAGCTTGCCGGCGAACGGCGGATGGTGCCGGAGTTGGCCCACAAGTCTGGGCAGGGTGATATCGGAGATATCGAGGACGACCATCCCCGCCCCGCCCCAGCTTACGTAGGCCAGGTCGCCCTTGGGGTAGGCGGGGCCGTGCATGACGGCGCTGTCGAGCATGGCCATCTCGGGATCGAAATCGGGGCCGGGTTCGCGCTCCACAAACCCCGCCAACCACTGGTCGGGCATCCACCAGCGGCCCACTTCCACCGGGTTCCGGGGATCGAGGATGTCGAGGATGCGATAGATGAAATTGCGGAAGCCCTTGCAGGTGGCGGAGAGGTGGACGTACCGGCCGCCGTTATAGAAAAAGCGGTGCACGCCGCCGTGACCTCCGGTGGCCCATTGGGACAGCTTCTTGGGGTTCACCGGGTCCTTCACATCCCAGATGATGACACCTTCCTCGAAGGGGTCCTCCCACTTGTTCCCGTGTAGCCTGGGGAGGGTGCCACCCAGCGCGGTGATCATCAGGCCGTCGGCCACCTGGATCTTGGGCGTCCCCTGCCCGGGAAGATCGGGTCCGGGGATGAACTTGAGGTATTCCGGAGTCGCGGGGTCGGTCACGTCGACGATGGCCCAGCCCGGGTGCTTGAAGTGGGCTCCGTATAGGTAATAACGGCCGTCCACCTCTTGCATGGCCATCTGGAACCAAGGCTTGCCCTGGAGGTCGTGATGACCCAGTATCTCGATGTTCTTGGAGAACGCTTGCTTGGCAGCCATATACTCCCCCCCAGGGTCTCGCGTGCAGCCCGGCCTCACCGTGTGGTGACGTACCCGCGCCACTGTTGCAGGTGGTCGGAGTCCGGCCGGTCGAGAATGAAGACCCCCACGAAGTCCTTGAAGGGCTCGAAGAAGGGAAACCTGTCCCAGGTCGCCCAGGACGGCTTTGTGTACTGCCCGGCCTTCTCGACCATCGCCCGATGCCAGCCTTCGGAATCGTCGAACCAGACCTCCGAGATGCGCTGGAAGGGGTTGATCCGCGGGTCGTCCAGTTGCCGGCTGGAGATAAAACGGTTGACCTCCGGGTGTGCGCACACCTCCGGAGCAAATACTTCCCTGAACCAGGCATCACCGTCGTCCATGGAGATCTCGTCCGGGTACTTCAGCAGGAAGAGCCAGCGGTAGTTCGCCCCGGCGTCGGTGAGTCGACCGGCTCCCTTGAAGTCGTCCTCCCAGAAGACGGGCGCAAAGGAGAAGACAAGGGGATGGTAGCCGTCGCGGCTTCCCTGCCAACCTGACTGCCGGAGCTCCTTGCTCGGCGGCTGGGTGGTCATCTCCATGAAATCCTCTGGGAACTCTTCGCCGAAGGCCAGCCCGGTCGGATGGCCGGTGCCCTTCTCCTGGAAGATGTTGAACAGCCAATAGTGCTCGGTCATCATCCCGTTGTAGGTTCCGAAGTCCAGCGCGCCATCCGGCAGTGGCAGGGCGTGATACGTCGAGTACTTGGTGCAGTAGGGCATGAACTGGGAGATGCTTTCGGGCACGTGCTGCTTGTACAGCCAGCGCCAGATCTTCGGCCGATCGTTGTCGGAGCGGAAGTTCTGCAGGATGAAGCTCCGCATCGGGCGAAACTCGGGGAAATAGGCCACCGGCGCCTCCTCTCAGTTGTCGCCCCGCGCTGCCGCGCCCACCGGTTTGCGCCGTCGATCTGGCTTCGAGTACGACAGGTAGTCCTTGTACTTGGCGACCTTCGCCGGGATCTCACCCTTGTTGGCTGGTGGTTTGAGCGAGATGTTCGCCAGTTCTTCCAGATGCTCGAACTTCCCGGACAGGAGG
>JAZDLO010000010.1:0-2505 GCA_043801935.1 bacterium | reverse complement strand
GAGGGAGAGGCAGGGGCCGGGAGGCCGCCCGCGCCGGGGCAGGGCCTGCGACCCCTTCAAGTTCGACAAATGCCTGCTCGCCGAGCGCGGACGAGCCGCGGGGGGATTGGATCTCCGCCTGGCCGGGACCGACGAAGCCGGTCGTGGTTGCCTAGCCGGCCCTTTGGTCGCAGCCGCGGTGGTCCTCGACTACGTCGCAGCTCCTTTTACGAGACTCGCGGGACTCACGGACTCCAAACTGCTGACTCCCCAAGCTCGGGAGGCCATGTATCAAAAGGTCCTTTGCTCAGCGGCCCGGGTGTCGTGGGTCGCGTTCTCCCCGCTCACCATCGATCGGGTGGGTCTTCATCGGTGTAACCTGTCCGCGCTCTGCCAGGCGCTCGAGTCACTGGATGGGGAATACGGCTTGGCGGTCGTGGACGCATTCGACCTCAAACGCCCCGATCTCCACGCCTGCTCCATCATAGGGGCGGACTACAAGAGCGCGGCTGTGGCGGCCGCGTCGGTGGTGGCCAAAGTGGTGCGAGACCGCCTCATGAGGGCGCTCGCCCCGTTGCATCCCGAGTATGGATTCGAAGAACACGTGGGCTACGCTACCGGCCGGCACCGGGAGGCGCTCCGTCAGCACGGCCCCTGTCCGCTCCACCGGCTGAGTTTTCAAGGGGTAGGAACGTCTCAACTCGAGCTGTGGGAAGGGTAGGGGGCCGTCTCCGTGAGCCGTCTCCAGCGAGAGCAGCACACGCTCTCGGCGATGATCGGACTGTACTGCCGGGATCACCACGGAGAGACGACGTCCTCGTTCGACCAGGTGAGAGGAGACGGCCGGGCAGCCACCGGATCCGATGCCAGTCTGTGCTCAGAATGTGGACCTTTGCTCGCCTACGCGGAGCGCCGCGTGGCCCGCTGCCGTTTCGGTGACCAGAAGCCGACGTGCGCGCGGTGCACCGTCCACTGCTACGCGCCCGTCATGCGCGAGCGTATCCGGGTGGTCATGCGGTACTCCGGACCGCGGATGACCACCCGGCATCCGCTTTTGGCCTTGGCCCATCTGGCGGATCGGAGACGGACCCCCGTCGAGCGCTCGGCGGACCCAGTCCGGAAGCCTGCTGCTTTCAGAGACGTTCTTCAAGACAAAGCGCTTTCGTCCGGTGCGATCCCCGACCCGGTCCTCAGGCGCATCGTACGTTCGCGGGTGAAGGGTCTGGTCGCGGGTTTCGACCGGCTCAGTCCCGCGGAGCGCGAAGATCGAGGGCGCGCGGCCATCGCGCGTCTTGAGGCGTCGCCGATCGCCGTCGGCACGGACGACGCGAACCGGCAGCATTACGATCTACCGCCCGACTTCTTCCGCCTCATCTTGGGCCCCCGACTCAAGTACAGCTGCTGCCTGTGGCCGGCTGAGGTCGGTGGCCTTGCCGAGGCGGAGGAGGCGATGCTGTCTCTGACCGCCGAACGCGCCGGCCTTGCCGACGGACAAGAGATCCTCGATCTCGGGTGCGGCTGGGGGTCGCTCGCCGCTTGGACGGCGGAGCGCCACCCGGGAAGCAAGGTGGTGGCGATGAGCAACTCCCGCGAGCAGGGCGCGTTCATCCGTCGCCTGTGCGACGATCGCGGACTGGCGAACGTCGAAGTAAGAACGGCCGAGGTAGGCCACTTCGATCCAGGCCGCCGCTTCGATCGGATCGTGTCGGTAGAGATGTTCGAGCACGCGCGCAACCACAGGGAGTTGCTGCGTCGCATCTCAGGGTGGCTGCACCCCGATGGCCGGCTGTTCGCGCATGTGTTCTGTCATCGCGACGCGATCTACGAGTTCGATCCCGATGGGGTCGGCGGCTGGATGGCCCGACATTTCTTCTCCGGAGGCACGATGCCCTCGTGGGACTATCTCGCCCGCTACGAGGAGCATCTGACTCTCCTCGACAGGTGGCAGGTCGACGGGGATCACTATGCTCGTACCTTGCGGGCTTGGCTCGAGAACCTCGACCGGAACCGACACCTGGTGATGCCCATCTTGCGGGAGGTGTACGGGTCAGACCGGGCTCGGCTGTGGATGGCCAACTGGCGGGTGTTTTTCATGGCCAGCGAGGAGATGTTCGCTCTGGACGAAGGCCGTCAGTACCTCGTGGGACATTACTTGTTCGCGCCTCGGTGAGGTCTCGAAGAGGCCGGCGAGTGGCCGGGCCGGCCGGCCGCCTCGGTCAGACGATCCCGTAACGTCCCTCGTTGCAGATCAGGAAACCCTCCTCGGTCAGCTCTCCCAGTACCGCTTTCACCTCCGCCAGGTCCCAGGCTGGAAACCGCGCCCCGATCTGAACTGCGTCGAGAACCACCGAGCCCTTGGCAGCTCCCTGCCCCTCCGGTAGACCGGCCGGAGTGGGGTGGAGCAGAACGCGGAGGATCTGGGCGCGCAGTTGCCGGCGCGAGCCGGCGAACGTCGGCTGGGTGGCGTGGTGCTTGCTCCTGCGGCTGGGGTTGGGGTAGGTCTTCTTCACCCAGACCCCGTAGTCC
>JAZDLO010000247.1:0-20909 GCA_043801935.1 bacterium | reverse complement strand
CCACAAGACGGGCGAGCCGCTCGGCCTCCCCGCCCGGATCGACGGCGCACGCCCGCCGTTCGTCGTCCCACACCAGGTAGCAGTTCGCTTGCAGCGGCCCGACGGGCGCGCAGAGTATCTTCATGACCCGATCCCTCTTTTATCTCATCGCGGTGATCGCGGAGGATCATTGCGGCGTCGATCCACGGCCTGCAATTCTACCAGAGGCCGGACGGTCAGGGCCTCAGACGAGTGCGTCGACCATGGGTAGCTTTGGGCGCATACGAGCCAGGAAGCGCGTCCTCGCGTCAATGGGGCGTGACCCGGTACGCGTCATACACCGTGTCGATACGCCGGATGCGCTGTAGGACCGTCTCTAAGTAGTCGATCTCTGGCACGTCGAACACGAAGCGGTCCTTCACCATATTGTTGCGCGCTGTGAACACCTGCGCGGCGATGATGCTCACCCCGCTCTCGCTGAGAGTCCGCGAGATGTCCTCGAGCAGGTGGTTGCGATCGTAGGCTTCTACCTGGATCTCTACTCGCAGCGGCGTCCTGGACTCCGTATCCCAGTGGACGGCTGTAAACCGCTCGGGATTCTTCTCCAGCGCTTTCACGTTGGGACAGTCACGACGGTGGACGGTGATGCCTCGGCCCAAAGAGATGTAGCCCACGACGTCATCGCCCGGAACCGGGCGGCAACACTGGGGGATGCGCACGGCCACGTCTTCAATGCCGTCGACATGGATCCCCAGCTGGCTGGAAGACGGGGCAGCACCCTTTTGATCCTTGGGGACGACCCCCTGGACCTTGAGCGCCGCCTCACCACCGTCGCGCTCCCGATTGAGGCTATGAATGATCCGCGTGACCACATGCTGCGGGCTGATCTTGCCCGAGCCGACGGCTATGAAGAAGTCCTCTTTCTTGGAGTAGTTGGTCTCCTTCATCACCTCGGCCAGCAGGTCGGAACCTATGAGCTTCTGCGCCGGAAGTGCCTGTTTACGGAAGGCATCCAGAAGCGCCTCACGGCCGAGATGCTCCGCATCCTCCCGCCGCTCGCGTTTGAACCATTGACGGATCTTGTTCCGAGCCCCCGAGCTCTCGACGAATTGCAGCCAGTCTCGCGATGGACCCTGTGGGGTCTTGGAGGTCAGGATCTCCACGATGTCCCCGGATTGGAGTCGATACGTCAAGGGAACGATCCGGCCCTCGACCTTCGCCCCGATGCAACGATGCCCTACGTCGGTGTGAATAGCGTAGGCGAAATCCACCGGGGTCGACCCCGCAGGAAGACTCTTCACTTCACCTTTGGGTGTGAAGACATAGACCTCGTCGTGGAAAAGGTCGACGCGCAGCGACTCCATGAACTCGCCCGCATCCTTCGTTTCCGACTGCCAGTCCATGATCTGCCGGAGCCACTGGAGCTTCTCTGGTTGGCCGCTCTGCTTGTGCCCCCCACGGCCCCCCTTTTCCTTGTAGACCCAGTGCGCGGCGATGCCGTACTGCGCGGTCTCGTGCATATCGTAGGTACGGATCTGTATCTCCAGAGCCTTACCCTGCGGGCCGATGACGGTGGTATGAAGCGACTGGTACATATTGAATTTAGGCATGGCCACGTAATCCTTGAACCGGCCCGGGAGAGGCTTCCAGAGAGAGTGGATCACGCCGAGCGCCGCGTAGCAGTCCTTGACCGAGTCCACGAGGACCCGCAAAGCCGTCAGGTCGAATATCTCGTTGAACTCTTTGCCTTTGCGCACCATCTTGTCGTATATGGAATAAAAATGCTTCGCCCGCCCGGAGATCTCCGCCTCGATGTTGACCGCCACCAATTCTCGGTTAAGAATGGTCCGGGCCTCTTCCATGTCTCGTTCGCGGTCCGCCCGCCTCTGGGCGACCATGCGCTGGACCTCGGCATACTTGCGGGGGTGCAGGGTGGCGAAGGACAGATCCTCCAATTCCCAGCGGACAGACTCGATGCCTAGCCGATGGGCCAGGGGCGCATAGACCTCAAGCGTCTCCTTGGCCTTCTGGATCTGCTTCTCCTTGCCCAGATACCGCAAAGTCCGCATGTTGTGAAGCCTGTCGGCCAGCTTGATGAGGATCACCCGGATGTCCTTGGCCATGGCGATTATCATCTTGCGGATGTTTTCCGCCTGCTCCTCTTCCACCGTGCGGAAGGACATCTGAGACAGTTTCGTGACGCCGTCGACAAGGAGCGCCACCTCGTCGCCGAACTGGTCGCGCACAGTCGTGATGGACATCCCGGTGTCCTCCACCACATCATGAAGGAGAGCAGCGGCAAGGGTGGCTGAATCGAGCCTGAGGTCCGCGCAGATATCGGCCGTACCCACCGGATGGTTGACATAGGCCTCGCCGCTGGCCCGCAGCTGGCTCTGATGTTGCGAGGCCGCCACCATGAAAGCGCGCGTGATCAGATCGCGGTCGAAGGCCGGGTTATACCGCTCGATCTTGTGAAGAAGATCGTCCAGTAAGGCGCGGTGCCGGTCCAGCGCCTCCGCGGGGTCTAGGGCGGCGGTCCCTTTGCGGCGAGTACCCGGCCGGGTGGTATCTAGAGGGTCTGACAAAGCCTCGAACACTCCTCGTATTCCGCCTCGGCTGCCGCGTAGGCGGCTATCGTCCGGGCCTCTATTCTATCCTCTCGGGCAACAGCGCGCTCGATGCCCAGTTCGGTCAGGATGGCGTGCGCCCGGGCCAGCTCCTCGTCTGCGAGCACCACGCGCCCTTCGCGCCAGCCTATCTCGGCAGCCTTTGAGAAGATATCGTCCGCCCCCAGACTCTCGTCCATGGCCCTATACATACACACCATGGCGAAGCGTGGGTGGACCAGGTACCGGAGGAGTCGAGTGGTGGTCTGCCTCTCCTCAGCACCGTAGTACAGGTGCACATACGCTCCTTCATCGGCAGACCGGCGCAGAAAGGCGACATGTTCGGTGCGGTAAGGGGGATCGATGGCGATCACGTGGGAGCCTGCCCGGCAAAGAGCGGGGATACGCTTCGCGACATCCCATTCGACGAGGATCACCCCGCCCGACGTCACGCGCTCTGCACACGTCGGCCAACACCCTCGGCCTATGCACTGCACCGATGCCCGGTGCGAAGCTTCTGACTCGATCCGTTCCTGTGCCTCGAGCGACACGTGCGGCACGGAACAGGTGAGAACGATCGCGGGCTCACCCGTGGCCAAGACCTGGACGAGCGCTCCCAACCGTCCGGGCCGGTCCCGAAGGTCCCGAGCGGCCGGAACGGACGACCTGGAAAGCCCGCCGCCTTCGCGGCGCTCATGGTCTCCGGCCGGGTGCCTGATGGCGTGATCTTGCTGTGCTATCAGGCTAGGCGACCCCCTGTACCTGCAATCCTCGCTGCATTCGTACGCGGGCCCGGCCTCGTTGCCGCCCTCACCTATGCGCTCCAACACGAACTCAGGGCGTAGGCTTCCCTGCCACTCGTCGACTCGGAATTGCGCTCCGAGCAGGCGCCCGCTCCCGTCTTCACGCAGCGACGCGGCCGCCTTCCCCATGCCGAAGCCGATCGCCCGCGCTCGCACGCCATCGAGTTCCACGGTACAGCGCAGATGCGACCCGGTGCGGGTCGTTTCCGGCTGTTGGATACCGGCACCCACGAGCAGCAGGCGGGGTCGGGGGTTGCCACTGCCGAACGGACCGAGTGAGGCCAGGGCCACGGCGGTGTCCGCGTTAACATCCTCACCCCTCATCACCGCGTCAGCCCGATAGACCGGCATGAGGTCGGAGGCGTTGAGATTCGCGCCCGCATGCTGCTCGATGGCGCGCCGGAAATCCTCGGTCCGTTCAGCCCCCAGGGTCAGACCTACAGCCTGGGTGTGTCCGCCGTATACGGTCAAATGCTGGGCACAGGCGTTCAGACCCCCCATGAGATCGTACGCGGCGAGGCTCCGGCCCGATCCCTTGGCCACGCCATCCCGGATCCCCAACAGGATGGCGGGGCGGTGATAGCGCTCGACCAACCGGGAGGCTACGATCCCCACCACCCCTTCATGCCAGCTCTCTCCGGCCAGCACGATGATGGCGGGCAGTTTGACGAGCGCCTCCACCCTGGTCACTGCTTCTTCCAGGATCTGCCTCTCCACGTCCTGGCGAGCTCCGTTCATCTCGTGTAATCGTCCGGCGATCTCGGCCGCCTCACTCTCGCTGTCTGTCAGCAGCAGGCGAAGCGGGGGCGACGCATCGGCCAGGCGCCCGGCGGCGTTCAACCGGGGTGCCAATCTGAAGGCGACAGTGCCCGAGTCCACCGTTCCCGTACAACCCGCCACGGCGGACAATGCCCGGAGACCTGGCCGCGAGCCGATACCTATCAGCTTGAGCCCCTCCTTCACGTAGTAACGATTCTCGCCCCGCAGGGAGGCTAGATCGGCGATCGTTCCGATGGCGACAAGATCGAGGAACTCGTGCAACGCCTCGGGAAGAGCTTCTCGAGAAGCCCCGCGTCGGCGCACGTGGACCGCATGGATGACTTTGAGGGCCAGCCCGACACCGCACAGTTTGTTGTGAGGATACCGGCCCACAACGGAGTGTATGAGGTGGCAATCCGGAAGCTGAGGCCCCGGCTGGTGATGGTCGACCACCACCACCTCGAGCCCGAGCTCCTGCGCCAGCGCCACCTCCTCAGGATAGTTAACCCCGCAGTCGACGGTGATGAGCAGCGCCGGCCCCCCGGCCGCGATGCTCTCCACAGCGGCCCGAGACAACCCATAACCTTCGTTGAAGCGGCTGGGCAGATACCATTCAGCCTCCAGACCCAAGCCTCGCAATGCCAGTACCATGAGCGCTGTGGCGGTCACCCCGTCCGCGTCGTAGTCGCCGTGGACGACGATCCTTCCGCCCCGGTCTATTGCTTCGGAGATCACCGAGACCGCCCCCTCCATGTGCCCGAACAAGAACGGGTCGGGAATGGGCGCCGAACAGGCGAGGAAGGTGCGGGCCTCCTCCGGGTCGGAGAAACCGCGGCCCGCCAAGACCATGGCAGCCACGAGAGGCAGATCCAGCCCGCGAGCCAGCCTATCAGCTGCGTGCCAGGAGTAAGGGCCGACGAGCCACGAGGTGGGTTCCAGAGAAGCCAGCGGTCTCCAATCTATGTCGAGTCCCGGCCACTACCTCGGCAGCCGCGGCATCATACAGGGAACACTATAGCGGTCGGCGCGGACGGCGTGGACCGAGTATCTCGGCGCCCGGAGGGGTCAGAGCCGCCCCGAGCGGATGATGGCGTAGATAAGCCAGGCTCCAAAGAAGAGCGAGCCGGCGAAGCCGGGAAGTCCCCAGACCGACAGCCCGGCCACGTGAGGACCGCCTTCGATCAGTATCGCCACAGCCGTGCTGGTCACGCCCAGAGCGATGGTCACAAGCGCGACCACCAGACGATTGGTGATGATATCCAGCCGGTGGATCACGTTCTCCAGACCGGTGTGTCTGTACTTGATCTCGAACTCGCCCGCCTTCATCTCCTCGAGCAGGTCGTGCAATTGGATGGGGTAGTCGCGAAAGACCCCTGCATATTCTGCCGTGTAACGCTGGAAGCGGTCGAATACCGCCCGAGGGTCGAGGCGTCGTCGTTGCAGCTCCCCCGTGTACTGGCGGGCCATGGCAAAAAAGTTGAGGTCGGGGTAGAGCTGGCTCACCACGCCCTCCATGGTGAGCAAGGCCTTGTCGAGTAACAGGAAGCGGCTGGGAAGGCGGAGACGGAGGGAATAGACGATGTCGAACACCTGGTGGAGCAGCGACGACACATCGATGCTCGCGAGCGACATGCCGAAATAGCGGCTGAACCCTTCTTCAATGGATTGGGTGACCGCTTCGTCAGCGGAGGGGTTCCACTGCACCCCCAGCCTCTTCATCGAACGCTTGATTCCGAGCACATCGGACCCCATCACATGCAGGAACAGCCGCACCCCTTCCTCCAAGTCCTCCGCACGCAGGAACCCGGCGATCCCGAAGTCGAGGAGACCGAGCTTGCCCTCGCCCAGGTGCACGATGTTGGCCGGATGGGGATCGGCATGGAAGAAGCCGTCGTGCAGTATCTGCTTGAACCAGCAACCGGCGATGGTCTCGGCCAGCGCTTTTCTCTCCTGCAGAGGCAGGTCGGCGATTTCCGGGCTATTGAGAGTGGGACCCTCGATGCGCTCGATGGTGAGGACCCGATTGGTGCAGTAACGCCAATAGACCTCGGGTATCCGGATCGTGTCGCTGTCCTTGAAGTTCCTTCCGAAGCGCTCCGCGTTGCGTGCCTCCAGGATGTAGTCGAGCTCCCGGTTGATCGACCGGGCGAACTCCTGTACCACTGCCGCCGGCGAGAAACCGAGCTCCACCCGTCCTTCGAGCAACTCGGCGAACTGGAAAAGGAGGTCGATGTCCTTGTGAATCTGCCGGGCTGCACCGGGACGTTGGACTTTGACCGCTACTTTCTGCCCACCAGGCAGTACCGCTCCGTGCACCTGCCCGATGGAAGCAGCCGCCAGGGGGCTTTCGTCGAAACTTTCGAAGGCTCGCGCCAGCGTCAGCCCCAGGTCTTGCTGCAGCACCTCCTCGACCACCGCGAACGGAATCGGCGAAACCTGGTCTTGGAGCTTGACCAACTCCTGGACGATATCGGCAGGGACGATGTCCGGCCGAGTGCTGAGCAGTTGTCCGAACTTGACGAAGGTCGGACCAAGCTCGTCCAGCATCTCACGGATGTGCTCCCCGCGATTCGCCGGCGCGACGGGGCTATGGCGACGCCAGCGAGGGATCAGGCCGAGGAGACGATGGCGCTCGAAGAAATATCCGAACCCATGCCTCACGGCGACCGCGGATATCTCCCGCATCCGCTCAAGGTTGCGAACTCGGGTTATGAAACTTGGGTGTCTGATCCGAGACGCCGGCAAGGAGACCCCCCGCGCAGACCTTTGCCTACCGGGAGCTACGTGGCGTAGCCCCGGACGGTCACCGAAGACGTTGGAGAAACCCTCAGGGCTGAGTGGAGTCGCCGCTCGAGCCGACCGCCGGTCCGCCGGAGCCGCTGCTGTCGGCGGCCCCTTCCAGAAGTTGCACCCGATGCTCGAGCTGCCGCAAACGGAATTCGATGTCCTCGAGTTCCCGCTTGGTGGTCAGCCCCATATCGCGATACGCCCCCTGCAGGGACGAATCGGCCCTCTTCAAGGCCGAACGCGCCTCGTCTCGACTTCGGCTGACAAGCCGCTCCACCATGTCCCGACCCTCTTCGCCGCTGATCTGTCCCCGGTGAACAAACTCCTCGACCACATCTTGCACACGATCCTTGGTCAACGCGGCCGCGCCCATGCCCACTAGGAACGTGCGTTCGATCAGGTCCCGGATGCTCTGGCCCGTGGAGCCTTTGGATTCGGACCCGGCCTCATGAGTAGGCTCTTCCGTCACGGCGTCCTCCTGTCAACGAGATGTCCGCTTGGGATTCTTTGCTGCTGGTCGCTTGGAGGTCTTACCTTTCTTGGGCTTGTGCGAAACCCGAGCCGCGCCCGGCTTCGCGCCGCCACTCCCGCTCGCCACCCCCGATGCTCCCTTTGAGGCTCGCGGAGTCGCCGGGGCCGGAGTCGCCTCATTCAGATCCATTCCGGCGTCGACCACCATCCCTCCGCCCATCCCGGCGGCGGCAAGACGTTTGCGGTAGCGCGGCTCCCGCTCTTTCCACAGGACCACCATGGGCGAAGCTACGAAGAAGGATGAATAGGTGCCCGTGAGCACGCCGATAGTGAGGGCGAAGGCGAAGTCCTTGAGAGTGGGCCCGCCGAAGATGAGGATGGCGAGTAGGGGGAGCAGGAGGGCGATCGTGGTGTTGATGGACCGGACCATGGTCTGCCGGATGGACAGGTCTACCATGTCCCCGTAGGTCTCCTTCTTCATCAGAAGGGTGTTCTCGCGCATCCGGTCGAACACGATAATGGTGTCGTGGACCGAATACCCCAAGATCGTGAGGATCGCCGCCACCGTGGCCGTGGTCACCAAGCGGTTGCTGGCCGCGTATATCCCCAGGGTGAGTCCGATGTCGTGGATGAGAGCGACGATCGCAGGTATTGCGAACTTGAGCTCAAAACGGAACGACAGATAGCCGATGATCGCTATCACGGCGATCGCGATGGCGATGAAAGCTCGGTTGGTGGTCTCTTTCCCGAAGCTGGCCCCGACCGTCTCGACGCCCGTAGCCCCCTCTTTCGCACCATAGCGGCTGTCCAACTCCGCGATGACCTGCTTCGTCGTTTCCGCGGACATCTCCTCCGCGGTTATCATAAAGGAGTCTGCCCCGCTCGGCCCCGTCACCGATTGCACGACCGGATCTTGAACCCCTATGCCGCTCACCACCGCCCGGACATCATCCACGGTGGCGCTCTTCTCGAGCGCAACTTC
Source organism: bacterium (assembly GCA_043801935.1). Taxonomy (GTDB): domain Bacteria; phylum Actinomycetota; class Thermoleophilia; order RBG-16-64-13; family RBG-16-64-13; genus JAZDLO01. The sequence goes on along the minus strand of JAZDLO010000247.1, from coordinate 12,522 downwards.
CATCCTGACCCCACCACGGAAATCGATGCCCAGATCGAGACCTACGATGAATACGGTGACAAATGCGAATATGGTGACTGCGCTGAGCGAACCCAGGAACCACCACTTGTAGCGCATGAAATGGAAGACCCTCATGACTGGCCTCCCTTCTCCACCGGGACGATCTTCGCCTTGGGGACATGGAGCCCGAGAAGCTTCCGGCTGCGGAAGGGCTTCCATCCACTGAGCAGGGTGAGCATCGAGCGAGTGACCAAGACCGCCGTGAACATGGAGAGGGCCACTCCCACGCCCAGTGTGAGGGCGAACCCTTTGATGCCGCCAGAGGCGGCCCAGAACAGGATGACCGCCGTGAGGATGGTAGTCATATTGCAGTCGAAAACGGCCCGAAAGGCCTTCTTGAACCCTGCGCTGGTGGCCGCGGGGATGGTCTTGCCACCACCCACCTCATCCCTCATGCGAGCGAAGATGAGCACGTTCGCGTCGACAGCCATTCCCAGAGTCAGGATCATCCCGGCGATGCCGGGTAGGGTCATGGTCACGCCGACACCGTTCAAGATCCCAAGGAAAAGCACGCCGTAGATTATGAGGGCCACGCTGGCCACTAAACCCAGAAGGCGGTAGTACGCGATCATGAACACCATGATGAGGAGCAGCCCGACGGCCCCGGCGATCAGAGCCTGATTCAGCGCAGCTTTGCCCAGGGTGGCGCCTATGGCGTTCTGGCTCACCGACATGAGCTCCACCGGCAGTGCCCCGGTCTGAAGAACGAGGGCAAGATTCTTGGCCTCATCGGAGGTGAAGTCGCCCGTGATCTCGGCCCTGCCTCCGTCGATCTGCTCCTGTACCCTGGGTGCCGACTCCACATTGCCATCCAGCACGATCGCCAGTCGCTGGTCTTCGCCCGTGATCTGGGCCGTCTGGGCCATCTTCCCGGTGACCTGAGAGAAGATGTCCCCGCCTTCGCTGTTGAACTGCATATCGACTTTGGACTTGTTGAACTGGTCGAACCCTGTCTGGGCACCGGTGAGCGTCGATCCGGTGAGTACCGGTTCCGTCGTGACGACGAACCATTGGTCCGTGGAGCCGCCACCGGCCACAGACCAATGGACGATGCGTTTGTCCGCGGGCAAAGCGGAAACCGAAGCGACCCCAGCCGCGCTCAGAGCCTCCGCTTCGCTGGCATACGGTGTGCCGAACTGTTTCACATCGTAGAACTCGAGCACGGCCGTCTTCCCGATGATCGACAGGGCTTCCTCGGGGTTTGCCACCCCGGGAAGCTGAACGCTGATCTTCCACTGACCCTGTCTCTGGATCTCAGGCTCAGCTACTCCGAGCTTGTTGACCCGGTTCTGGATGATCTTGACCGCTTGAGTCACGCCCTCATCGGTGCGGGGAGCCTTGGCAGAATCCTGGGCCTCGAGGATCACTGCGAGCCCACCTTGAAGATCGAGGCCGAGGTTGGTGTTGGAGAGCGGGAAGGCGAAATAAGCAGCAATACCCAACAGTATTGCCACGAGCACCAGTATCCCGGCATCACGCTTTACTCTGGACAAGGGCGCACCTTCCTAAGAAACGGTTCAGTTACAGGTTTGTGGGTCGGAGACGGTCGGCCTAAAAGCCGCAAGGGACGAGCATAAGTCGCCACCAGGGTGCTGTCAACGAATCGCGTCGCCCTCGGGCCCGAGGTCTGGGACCTCGAGCCTCTACACATCTGAGGTTACGCGTCACCCTTGGAAGAGGTCCCGGACGACACCTCGGTCGACGCGTCGTCCAGCGCGTCACCTTCCGCGGACGCGCTTTCTGCCTCATCCGCAACAGCATCTACGTCGTCGGCGGTGGACTCCTCTATCTCGGCCGGAGCGGCCTTGCCGCGACGCCGAGGGGCCTCCGGGGCGGCAGCCCGCGCTTCGGCGCCATCCTTGATGATCTCGGCCACGGCCCTACGAGAGATCTTCAAGGTCACGCCCTTGGCGACCTCGACCACCACGATGGTCTCTTCGACTCGCTTGACCGTCCCATAGATCCCCGCCGCGGTGACAATGCGGTCACCCTTCTTGAGCGATGAAAGCACCGCTTGGTGTGCCCTTCGCTGTCTTTGCTGCGGCCTGATCGCCATGAAGTAGAAGATGGCGATGAACGCGACGACATAGATGATCAACATCGAGGATGAGCCGCCCAAACTGTCCTCCTTCTCAAGAACCGCCCGCCTATGATCGGGCGGAAGCGGAGCCAATTGACGTAGCCGTTTATGTTATCACGCGGCGCCCAAGCTATCTCCTAAGGAAGCAAGACGGCCGACCATGATCGCTTCTCTAGCTTCGGCGACCAACCGAGTGAGAAACATGAGGTTGTGTTCTGTGAGGAGCATCACACCCAAGATCTCCTTCTGCATGACGAAATGCCGGACGGACCCTCGTGAGTAGCCCGCGCACGCGGCGCAGGGGCACCCCTCCTCAAGCGGCTCCGTGGACAGAGCGTGCTCGGCGTTGCGCAGGTTGAGCCGCCCCAAGCGTGTCAAGGCGGTCCCCATCCTGGCTGTGCGTGTGGGGAGCACACAGTCGAAGATGTCTACTCCGCGCGCTATGGCTTCGATGAGGCCCCGCGGATCTCCCAGGCCCATGAAGTAGCGAAGCCTGTCGTCAGGAAGGAGGGATGCGGTGAGCGCGGTGGTCTCCAACATGGCCTGCCGGTCCTCCCCCACGGTGAGACCCCCGATAGCATACCCGGGAAAGCCGACGGCGATCAACTGCTCCACGCTCTCCCGGCGAAGGTGCGGCACCACGCCACCCTGGGTGATGCCGAGCAACATCTGAGGGCCGTCGGTGCCCTGGCCTCCATTCTCCTGGTGGGCGCGTTTGCAGCGCGCTGCCCAGCGCGAGGTTCGTTCCATGGCCTCCCTGACGGCGCCTTCGCCGGCCGTTCCCGGCGGACACTGATCGAAGCACATAACCAAGTCGGCGCCCAGAGCCTGCTGCTCGGCCATGGCCCGTTCCGGGGTGAACACATGCTGTGACCCGTCATAGATCGAGCGGAAGGCCACTCCATTCTCTTCGATACGAGCAGTGTCCCTTAGACTGAAGACCTGGTACCCCCCGCTGTCGGTGAGTATGGGACCCCCCCAGTGCATGAACCGATGGAGGCCTCCGAGCCGGCGCACTACCTCGCTCCCCGGCCGGAGAGCCAAATGGTAGGTCTTGGCCAAGATGATCTGCGCCCCCACCGCCCGCAACCGCTCCGGGGTGATGGCTTTGACGGTCCCTTTGGTCCCCACCGGCATGAAGCAGGGTGTCTCGATCACACCCCGCGGAGTCTCCAGCCGCCCCGCCCGGGCGGCGCCATCGCGTGCCTCGACGACGAACGGGAAATCAGGAAGCCCGTCCAGAAGTCTCATCTGCTCTGTCGCCCGCCCGGTTCCTCCAGCACCGGGGCCTCGATCAACATAGCGTCTCCGAAGCTGAAGAAGCGATAGCCGCGATCGATGGCCTCAGCATATGCGCGGTGCACGGGCTCTATCCCCGCGAAAGCCATCACGAGCGCCAAGACCGTGCTGCGCGGCAGATGGAAGTTCGTCAGCAACACATGCACCGCTTGGAAGCGGTGACCCGGGGTCATGAAGATCTCCGTAGAGCCGGTAGTCGCTCCCGGCCGTTCCGATCCAGCCAAGAGTCCTCTGGTCGCCAAGGTCTCGAGTACCCTGGCGGTCGTTGTGCCCACGGCGACGAGACGATCACCCGATTGGAGGGTGCTACGGATCGTCTTTACGGCGGTGCTAGACACGCTGTACGTCTCCCGGTGGATCCGATGCTCCTCGACCACCGGCTCACGGATAGGCTGGAACGTGTCCAGGCCCACATGCAGGGTCACAGAGGCCGAACGGACCCCTGAGCGCCGCAGTCGCTCCAACAAACCGGGGGTGAAGTGCAAACCCGCCGTGGGCGCCGCGGCCGAGCCGGGCGCCGCGGCGTAGACCGTTTGATAACTGGAGGGATCATCGGGGTAGGTCTTGATGTAGGGGGGCAGGGGGAGCGCCCCATGGGCATCCATGACTGCCACCATAGAGCTTCCCGCCGGACCTCCTACCAACCAACGCCCTTCCCCCAGCCGTTCGCGCAGGATCAGCCGCTGCGTCCCAGCGACGGTCAGCTCGGTCCCCGGCCGCAGGCGGTGCGAAGGCCGCGCCAGCACCTCCCATACCTCTCCGACCCTCTGAGGCCGTCCATCAATCGGCCGCAGGAACAACAGCTCTACGCAGCCCCCGGTCGGCTTGGTAGCCTGGACCCGAGCCGCCAGGACCCGCGAGTCGTTAAGCACGAGAGTGTCACCCGGCCGCAAGTACTGGGGGAGGTCGAAAAAACGCCCGTGATGCACGCTTCCCTGCCTATCGAGATACATGAGACGACAGGAGTCGCGCGGCTCCGCCGGCCGCTGCGCGATCGATCCTTCGGGCACGTCGAAGTCCAATTCCTCAAGGCGCACGATATCGCTCCCACTCAGATATCAGGCAGCCGCAATACCTCTGCCGGTAGATGCCCCATTCCCGGCTCAAGCGGCGCGATTCCGCATAGAGTGGGCGTAAGTCCTCGTACACGAAATCCACCGCGTGCAGCCGGCCGGCACGCTCGCCCCCCGCTCGTATGGCCTCCTGATCCTGCCAAGGACTGATGGAGAGGGTGGTGGAGAACGCGTCACATCCCTGAGCAACGGCCTCCTCCGCCGCGCGCTCCAGCCGCTGGGCGATGCAACGCGCGCATCGCGACCCTTTTCCGCCGCCCACCTTGGCAAACCAAAGCTCCGGGTCGTAGGCGGTGTCCTCGATCAGGGGCATACCGGCGATCCGCGCCACGTCCCGGGCCCCGGTCAGCCGGCGGCGGTATTCGAGTAGGGGATGGATGTTCGGGTTGTAGAAGAACCCCAGGACCTCGGCGTCCCTCTGGCGCCACGCGGGGATCGTGGCGCTGGCGCAGGGACCGCAACAGATGTGGAGGAGCAACTTCATAACGGCCGGGACGGGTCCGGGTCGCTAACGGAACAGCGTGTCCGGCCGAGCAGGTTGCGCGGCTACCGGCGGCTTCGCCCCACAGTGTTCGTAGCCCAGGCGGGTCAGCACCCGGCCTCGCGGGGTGCGCATGAGAAAGCCGCGCTGCAGGAGGAAAGGCTCGTAGACGTCTTCGATCGTGTCGGCCTCTTCGCCGATCGCCACGGCCAGAGTGGAGAGCCCCACCGGTCCCCCGTCGAACTTGTTCAGGATCAGATTGAGGATCTCTCGATCGACCCTGTCGAGACCTTCGTCGTCCACCTCGAACAGGCGCAATGCCTCCAGGGCGATATCGCCGGTGATGCTTCCCTGGTGTCTGACCTGAGCATAGTCGCGTACCCGCCGCAACAGCCGGTTGGCGATACGCGGTGTCCCCCGGGAGCGCAGGGCAAGCTCGCGCGCACCTGCGCCGTCGATGGAGACGTCCAGGATATCCGCCGAGCGCCCCACGATCAGCTCAAGGTCCTCTACCGAGTAGTAGTCAAGCCGGTGGGAGAAGCCAAAGCGATCGCGCAGCGGAGTCGTGATCAAGCCCGAACGCGTCGTCGCGCCGATGAGGGTGAAGTGGGGCAATTCCAGCCGGATGGTGCGCGCGCTGGGGCCTTGACCAATGACGATGTCGATCTCGAAATCCTCCATGGCCGGGTAGAGGATCTCCTCGATCGACCGGTTGAGCCGGTGGATCTCGTCGATGAACAGGACATCCCCCTCCTGCAAGTGTGTGAGGATGGCGGCCATGTCGGCCTTGCGTTCCAGGGCTGGCCCTGAGGTGGTGACGATGCCGACCCCCATCTCCAAGGCGATGATGTTGGCGAGGGTGGTCTTTCCCAGTCCCGGAGGACCGGCGAGCAACACGTGATCGAGCGGCTCGCCCCGCGACCTCGCCGCTTCGATAAAGATCTGCAGTTGTTCCCTCAGGACCGGTTGACCGACGAAGGCAGCCAGCGAACGTGGGCGCAAGGACCGTTCCAGTTCCTGCTCCTGAGGGACTTCCTCCGGATCTGCGAGTCTGCCGTCGTCGATCACCACTACCACCTTGTCCTATGCCCGCCGAGCAAGCGCCTGGCGGATCAGATCCTCCGCCGGCTGGTCGGGCTCGAGCCTCGAGAGGAGCTTGTCCGCTTCCTGCACCGCGAAACCCAACTCCACCAGCGCTGCCCGGGCCACCGCCAGCGAACCATCCTCCGCCGGGGCGCCGGAAGATTCAACTGCCACAGCCCAGGCTCCTGCCTCACCTACCTTATCGCGCAGCTCGAGGATCAGCCGTTCCGCAGTCTTCTTACCTATTCCCGGTACCGAGGAGAAAAGGGCCACGTCTCCCGCGGCTAGGGCCTGCTTGAGACCGGGCGCCGGCCGGCACGACAGCGCGGCCAACGCCAGCCGGGGGCCGATCTTGCTCACTCCCAGGAACAGCCGGAACAACTCTCGCTCCTCCTCGGTGGAGAACCCGAACAGCTGCAGCGCGTCCTCGCGCACGTGCAGGTGCGTGAACAGCACCGTCTCCGCGCCCAGCCCCGGCACGTCCCGCAGGGTCATCGCGGAGACCTCCATAAGAAAGCCTACCCCGCCCACATCGATGACCACGTTCTCTTCGGCCTTGGCGGCCACCGTCCCCGTGATGCGCTCGATCACCTCGCCGACCGCCTCTGCGCATCTCCAGGCCGCCTGCCGGCCTCTCGAGCCTGGCTTCGAGCCACACTCTCGCGCACTCCACACGTATTGGCATGGCATATCGCCACGCCCAAGGCGTCGGCGGCGTGATCGGGTCGCGGGGCCTCGGCCAGCCCGAGCAGGACCCGGACCATCTCCATCACCTGCTCCTTGCTGGCCTTCCCGTAGCCCACCACCGCTTGTTTCACCTGCTGAGGCGTGTACTCGAACACTTCGCAGCCGGCCTGGGAACAGGCGAGCAGGGTCACGCCCCGCGCGTGTCCCACCGCCAGCGCCGTACGGACATTGGTGTTGAAGAACAGCGACTCTACGGCCGTAGCCGTCGGTCGATGACGTCGGAGAAGCTCTCCGATCTCCCCGAAGATCTGCTCGAGCCTCTGCTCCAGCGGCACCCCGGCCGCTGTGTCCACCACCCCGAACTCGAGCGCCCGCAGGCGGTTCCCCAGAAGACTGATGACCCCGAACCCGGTGGAGGCCGTCCCCGGGTCGAGCCCCAGAATCACCCGGCCCCCAGACTCGTTCATGCGGCCGGGGTCCCGCTCACCCGGCCAGTGATTCCATCACGTGGTCGGGGATATCGAAGTTGGCGTACACCTCTTGAACGTCATCGTTGTCCTCCAAAGCGTCCAGCAGCCTCAGCGTCTTGCGGGCGTCGGACTCGTCGAGCGCTACGGTGTTCTTGGGGATCATTGTGATTTCCGCCGACGTGTACTGGATACCGGCGGCCTCGAGAGCGGCCCGCACCGCCATGAAGTCGGCCGCGTCGCAGCGGATCTCAAAGGCGTCGCCTTCGGCCACCATGTCTTCGGCCCCGGCGTCGATGACGGCCATCATCATCTCGTCTTCGTCGCGCCCCGCCGCGTCCACGAAGATCACGCCTTTGCGCTCGAACATCCAGTTCACCGACCCGTCGGTGCCCAGCTTTCCCCCGACCCGGTCGAAGATGTGGCGGATATCGGCCGCCGTACGGTTCTTATTGTCGGTGAGGGCGGTGACGTACACAGCCACCCCACTCGGTCCATACCCCTCATACGTCAGGTGAAGATAGGTCTCCGAGTCGGAACCCGCCCCTGCGCCCTTCTTGACCGCGCGATCGATGTTGTCGTGAGGCATATTGGCGTCTTTGGCCTTGACGATCGCCTGGGCCAGGGTGGCATTATGCTCCGGATCGCCCCCGCCCTCACGAGCGGCCACCGTTATCGCACGCGCCAGCTTGCCAAACAGCTGGCCCCGCTTGGCGTCGGCCGCCGCCTTCTTGTGCTTGATGCCCGCCCACTTCGAGTGCCCCGACATTTCACGACCCTCCGCTCGAGAGCTCGTCGTCTTTCACCGTTTGCGCGTCGGACTAGAGTTTAGCCGAGGCTATGGACGCCTTCAACGCGCGGTCGGTCGCACTCGTCCTCAGCGCAGCCATCCAGATTCGCCTGCCTTGTCGCGCACTCCTCTGACCCGAGCGTCGTACAAGTCGCGGTCGCGGCTGTAGATCGCCGCGGCGAGAGCGCTCACCAGGCTGACGGGACCCACCAGTGAATGAGCGAAGAAAGTGGAATCGATGTCGGCATAGAGGGTGATGCTCCCCTTGCCGGCCAACTCGGACAGCGAGTTGTCGGTGATCACGATCACGGTCGCGCCCTGGCCTGAGGCGTTCTCTGCGAACGAGATAGTGACCGAGTGAGCCCGGCGGAAGCCGATGGCCAACAGCACGTCGCCATCGGCGAGCCGGCCCAGACGGGCCACATTGGACTCGGTGCTCCCCGTCGCCGCCAAACAAGGGATGCCCAGCAACTCGAACACATACGAGGCGTGCTCCGCCACGATGGCGGCCTCGTGCAGGCCGACCACCAGCACCTGCGATGCCCCCGCCAGCGTCACGACGGCACGGTTGAAACGTTCCAGGGTGTTCTTGCTGATCGTCTCTTCAAGGCTGAGCGCATCGGTCTTCAAGGAGCGGGTGAGGATGTCCTCCTCGATAACGAAGCCCAATTGGTCGTCGTGGAGCACGGGACGAGCCGTGGCCCCCAGACGGTACTCGTCGCGCGCGGCCTTCTGCAACTGAGGATACCCCGGGAAGCCCAGTGACTGGGCAAAGCGCACCACGGTCGAGCTGGACGTGTTACCCTTCCGACCCAGTTCGTCGGCGCTTAGATAGCCCACCTCTTCGAGGTGGTCGATGATGTACCGCGCGATGGCTTTCTGCGAGCGAGAAAAGCCGTCGAAGCCCTCTCGCAGCATATCGCTCACTCGCCGTGGTCTGGCGTCGTCCAACTCCCCTCCATCGATGGCAAGAGTTGCATGCATTGAATTATACAACATTCATTGCAGCCATCCTGCCCAGCATCATCGGAGCATGGAGGGGATTACTTTAGCTCCGGTGGCGCTAGAGAACCTCGAGCGACGGAAAAACCGGCTTCGCTATGGCACCTGACCCGTCATATCGGAGGCCCACGCGGTCAGAGCCGAATTACGTCAGTCCTCTACTTTCTCGAACTCCTCCACACCCACGCCGCAGTCCGGACACATCCAGCCTTCGGGTAGGTTCTCGAAGGGCGTGCCGGGCGGCACGTCCTGAGTGGGATCGCCGACCGCCGGGTCGTAGACGTAGGCGCAGACCAGGCATATCCACTTGTCCATGCTAAGACTCTCCTGCTTTGCGGGCTTTGGTTTCAGCGACGATCTTCTCCACCAGATGAGAGGGTACCTCTTCGTAGTGGTCGAGCTCGAGGATAAACGAGCCCCGCCCTGCGGTCATGGAGCGCAATTGGGGCGCGTAGGCGAGCATCTCGGCCAACGGCACCTGGGCCTTGATGATGTGCATCTCCCCCGTGCTCTCGCTGCCTTGCGGCCGTCCCCGGCGGCCGGAAAGGTCGCCCATGATGTCGCCCATGCTTTCCTCGGGGGCTATCACCTCGACGTTCATCACTGGCTCCAGGAGGACCGGCATGGCTTCAGTCATGGCTTTGTTCCACGCAAGAGTCCCGGCCAGCTTGAATGCGAGTTCGGAAGAATCGACGGTGTGATAGGACCCATCGTAGAGCTTGACTTTTACGTCCACCACCGGATATCCGGCCACCACACCGTGCTCCATGGCTTCGATGATGCCCTTCTCCACGGCGGGGATGAAGTTGCGCGGTATCGAGCCCCCGAAGATCGCGTCCTCGAACTGGTGGCCTGCGCCTCGCGGCAGGGGCTCCACTTCGATCCAGCAGTCACCGAACTGGCCCCGTCCGCCGGTCTGCTTCTTGTGCCGACCTTGAGCGTTCGCTTTCTTGCGGATGGTCTCCCGATATGGGACCTGCGGCGGGTGCAGATCGACCTCCACGCCGAAGCGGCGTTTGAGCTTGTCGAGGATGACCTCAACGTGCACCTGGCTGGTGCCGGAGATGATCATCTCCTTCGTCTGCGGATCGAAGCGCAACTCCATGGCCGGGTCCTCTTCGCCTAGGCGCCTGAGGCCATTGGACACTTTCTCATCGTCGCCCCGGGTCGCGGGGGTGATAGCGAAAGAGATAGCCGGCGGCGGGAACTCATAGCGCGGGAATCGCACGGGATGAGCGGGGTCGGAAAGCGTGTCGCCGGTGCCGGTCTCTTTGAGTTTGGCGAGAGCGACGATATCCCCGGCGCCCGCCTCCTCCAGGGCTTTGGTCTCCTTGCCCTGCATCGAGAGGATGTTGCCCGTGCGTTCCTTCTCGTTCGTGCGGTCATTGAGCAACTGCGTATCCGTGGCGATCTTGCCCGAGTAGAGCCGCACCAGGTTCACCCGGCCGGAGAATTGGTCGTAGATGGTCTTGAACACGAACAGCGCGGTCGATGCGGATGCCTCGGGGGCCAACTCCACCTCGTCGGTCCCGCTGGTGCCTTTGAGCGCCATGTGCGCTCCCTTTGCCGCCGGAGAGGGGACCGCCAGGAGGAGATCCAGCAGCCTGTCTGACCCGATGTTCTTCGTGGCCGCCACGGGGATTACGGGGCTGAGCGAGCCGGCGGCAACCGCTGCCTTCACCGCCGTCTGGATCTCCTCACGGGTCAGCTCCCCGCCTTCCAGATACTTCTCCAGCAACACATCGTCGACTTCGGCCACCCGGTCGACGAGGGTCTCCCGGGCCTCCTCGGCAGCCGCCTGAAGATCGGCGGGAACCGGGCCCTCGGTGCCGGCGCCCGTTGTGCCGGAATAGGTGTAAGCCTTCATATCGATCAGATCGACCACGCCTTGGAACCCGGCTTCTTCGCCCATGGGCAGGGCGACAGCCACCACCTCGTCCCCGAAGCGACCGCGCAAGGCATCGACGGCCTCCCCGAAATGGGCCCGTTCACGGTCCATCATGTTCACCGCGACCACCAGGGGCACGCCCATCTCCCCGGCACGCTTCCACACTCTTTCTGTCTGCACCTCGACCTTCGTCACCGCATTCACGACCATCAGAACGCCCTCGACTACCGATAGAGTGCCCAAAGCCTCATTGATGAACGAAGCCTCACCGGGTGTGTCGACCACGTTGATCTTGTGGTTGGCCCAATCCACGTGGGCAAGACCGGCGGATATGGTCATCTGACGCTTGATCTCGTCTTCGTCGTGGTCCATGGTGGTCGTGCCGTCCATGACCGCGCCCAGGCGGTTCTTGGCGCCCGCCGTGAACAGCAGCGCCTCGATGAGGGACGTCTTCCCCGCTCCGCGGTGACCCACCACCGCGATGTTCCTTATCTTGGCCGGGTCTACCAGCGCCATGAATCCTCCTCGCCTCAGGCTTCCTGTATGGTGCTTCGCGTCATGGGACTACCGGGCCCCACAAGCAGCGAACGCCGCCGGATAGGCAGCGTCCCCCAAAAACAATCGATTGTCACCCGATGCAATGCCGGTCTTTGAACGATCCTTACGGACGGGCATGTGCAGACGGCTCCGGCTTCGCTCTAAGCGCCGGGCTTCAACTGATAGCGGCGCTCTTTCTTGAGCCAGTTGATGGCCCCGATGGCCGCCGGCATAATCTCGAGCGCACCTTCACGCGCTTCCACCAGCACCACCGCAAAGTCGCGGTAGTAGACTTTCACCGGTCCGATGACGCTCTGAGCGGTGGTGGTGCGCAGGCTCTCATCGGGTGCCTGGATGGGCGTCACCAGACTGACTGAAGCCTCTCCCTCTTGCACGATGATATGCATGTGACTCCTAGCTCCCTGCGTTCGCTGGTCGACGCGCCTGGATCCCTGGATACTACTCCTCTACCTTGACGACCTGCCGCCCATTGTACATGCCGCAGGTTGGACACACCCTGTGTGGGATTCTGGGGCTGTGGCAATGCGGGCACTCGACGATGGTCGGAGCGGTAGCGGCGTGGGTCGCACGCCGCGCATCCCTGCGAGCCCGTGACGTCTTTCTCTTCGGAACTGCCATTCCTTGCCTCTCTCTTCACCGATGGGGAAACCGTCAGTTTGTACCCCATCCGCCCCGATATTTCAAGGGGAGACCCACACGGACGTCCGCTCTGGAAGCCGGCCTAGTCCTCCAGCCTGAGATCCCTCAGCTTGCCCCAACGGTCGTCGCCCTGGACGGATAGGCACTCGCATGATCCCTGGTTCAGATCCTTCCCGCACTGAGTGCAAAGGCCCCTGCACGACGCCGAGCACACGACCTGTGAGGGCAAGGCCAGGACGACAGCTTCCCGGGCGATGCCGGCCACATCGACGACCATGTCTTCCACGAATGCGCTGAGATCTGACCCCTCCCATCCGTCTTTGGCCGTGGGCACGAACTCCTGCTGCCGGGCCTCCGTCTCCATGGCCACCTCACTGAGACAACGGGCGCAGAGCCCATACACTTTCGCGGCCAG
>JAZDLO010000236.1:0-15920 GCA_043801935.1 bacterium | reverse complement strand
CGGCGCACCAAAAGGGCCTCGGGAAGCGAGACCTCCTGCCACTGCATGTCCCAATTGAGCTTGAAGCCGTAGCGACCGGCCGCTTCGCGCAGGCCGGTCTTGCGGTAGACCCGGTTGACGACCGTCTTCACGTGCACGATGCCGGAGCCCGGGCTCTCAACGACTATCGGATGGGCTCCCGCCTCCCGCACTTCCACCGCCACCGCGGCCACCACAGCCGGGTGAGTGGTGATGGCCTGCTCCGGAGCCGCCCCCAGAAGTAGGTTGGGCTTGAGCGCGATGCGCTCGCCGGGGCGGACGAAGGCGGCCATGCCTCCAAGCGGGGCAAGCGCCTCGCGCACGGCGATCTGCACGGCTTCGAACTCGTACTCGGCGCAGCGAGCCGCCACGACCGGCGTGTGTTCGGGGCCGGCGTGCGCCTGTGCGGTTCGCGCGTCTTCCATCAGTCCTCCTGTCCCGGGACCCGAGGGGTCGGTGGCTTCTCGCGACGGTCCGGCGGCCGGCGGTGCGACTGGCGGCCCCGGACGCGGTCGGCTGTTATTCTATCCTGCAGGGAGCCAGGCTCGCTCGCACCGGGTCGCTCTCAGGCAGCCCGAACAGGAGGTCCACCACGCATGGCAGCCATGACTTTCACCAGCACACTCCTGGAGAAGATCCCCCGCAGCAGCGACACGACCAGTTATCGCTTCTCCCGGCCACCGGACTACGAGTTCAAGGCCGGACAGTGGTACACCATCGCCTTATCCTCGCCCGATGGACCCCTCGACCACCATTTTAGCCACGCCGACTCCCCCACCGAATCGTTCGTCGAACTGACCACCCGGCTGACGGGATCCGACTTCAAGAACACCCTGGATGCTCTCCCCCTGGGGGCGGAGGTCGAGATAATGGGTCCCTACGGGTCTTTCCTCTTCGGTTATGAGAAGCCCATGTTAGCCTTCCTCACAGGAGGCATAGGGGTCACCCCCGTGCGCAGTATGCTCCGGTATCTGGCCGATACGGGTGGCGCCGGTAGGATAGAGGGACAAGAGCTTGTCGTGTTCTACGGGAGCATGACCGAGGACGGGATCGTCTACAAGAGCGAGTTCGACGAGTTCGAACGGACCATCGCCGGGCTGCGGGTAGTGCACGTGATCACCAACCCGAGCGAGAGCTGGAAAGGCTACGGAGGGTTCATCACAGCCGATATCGTCCGGGCCGAGCTGGCCGATCCCGGAGCCTGGACCTACTACATCGTGGGGCCGCCACCCATGATCACGGCCATGGGCAAGCTGATGGCGCAGCTGGAGATCCCCAAAGCCCAGACCGTGATCGAGAGCTTCGAAGGTTACACATCGTAGCCGGCCCGACAGTTCCTCGGGGGCCGGGGACGGCCCTCTTCACCGGCGGCGGTTGGCTGCAACAACGCCGCGGCCGCGGCAACATCCGCGAGGATGAAACGGTCGGCGGCGCGCACCCGGGTGAGGTAGTGATCCTCTCCGATCCTTGCCAGGTGCTGATCGCATGGACTGCCGACGAGGTACCGGCGCTTCTGGACGAGATCGGGGCGGAGCAGGCCCGGGGCCGCCACGTCGCCGGCTACGTCGCCTACGAGGCCGGGGCCGCGTTCGGGCTGACCGTCAAAACCCCGGACTCGCTACCTCTCGCCTGGATGGCGGCCTACCCCAAGGGATCCGCGCGGCGGCTCTCCGGGCACGAGCGAGGCCGCCTGTTCGACGGCGTGGACACGTCCCGGGTGGCGCAGATGATCGCGGCTACCAAGCCGAGGCTGAGCGTGTCTCGACAGGAGTTCGGCCAAGCGATAGACAGCATCAGAGAGCTGATCGCCGCGGGCGATACCTACCAGGTGAACTACACGGTGCGGGCCTGGTTCGACCTCGACATAGACCCCCTCGAGTACTTCCTCGCCCTGGTCCTGCGGCAGTCGGTCCCGTACGCGGGCTTCCTCGACATGGGCGAGACGCAGATCCTGAGTCTCTCCCCCGAGCTGTTCCTCAGGCGGCACGGTACGCTGATCGAAAGCATGCCGATGAAGGGGACCCGGCCCAAGAGCGACGACCCCGCGGACGATGCCGCGCTCGCTCAGGAGCTTATCTGCTCGGAGAAAGACCGGGCCGAGAACCTTATGATCGTCGACATGGTTCGGAACGATCTGGGGAGAGTGAGCCGCGCCGGGAGCATCCACGTGCCCGCCCTCTTCTCGGTGGAACCCTATCGCACCGTCTGGCAGATGGCGACCACCGTCACCGGGAAGATACGCCGGGACGCCGGGCCCGGCCTGATCATGGCGGCGACCTTCCCGGGAGCCTCCATCACCGGGGCGCCCAAGCATCACACCATGGAGATCATCGGCCGGCTCGAGACCGAGCCCCGAGGCGTCTATACCGGTACGGTGGGGCTGTTCCTTCCCGGCGGCGATTTCACCTGCAATCTGGCTATACGGACGCTGGTCCACGAACGTGGCTCCTTCCGGCTGGGGGTCGGGTCGGGCATTGTCTGGGATTCGGATCCTGAGGAGGAATACCAGGAGACGCTGACCAAGGCCTCGTTCGCTCTGCCTTCAGCCGGGAGCCGGTGGGAGCAGGCGCCGGCCGCCGAGCGAGTCCGTGCCGCCTCTATCGGGCTGTTCGAGACCATGCTGCTGGAGCAGCCCCGTGGGGCCGGCGCTGGGAGCGCGGCCGACCTCGGGGGCGCCGACGACCCTGCAAGCGCGGCCGACCCCTGGAGCGTCGCCGGAGCGGTGCGAGAAGCACCGGAGAAACCCGCCGTCCTCTCTCGCTACCGGCATCTGTCTCGACACCTCGACCGTATGGCGGCGTCGGCCGTCCAACTGGGACTCACCTTCGACCCGGCCGCCGCGGAACGCGAGCTGTCCGAGCTGGCCTTGACGAGCGATGGGTCGGTAGTCGTTCGGATGGAACTCGGCGTTAGCGGAGAACTCCGCCTGAACAGCCGTCCGGTGCCGGAGAAGGCGTCGGCGCCGATCGCTCTCATGGTCTCCCCCTTCCGCACCGATCTCCTCGACCCTCTCCTCGCCCACAAGACCACGGCCCGCTATCTGTACGACCAGGAACGCGAGCGAGCCCAGGCCTGCAGCTGTCAAGAAGCCGTATTCCTCAATCGGACCGGCCACGTCACCGAGGGGGCGATCACGAACGTGTTCGTCCGCCTAGGCGGATCCTGGGTCACCCCGCCGGTGGACGACGGGCTGCTTCCCGGCATCTGGCGGGCGGGCTTTCTCCGCGAGACAGGGGCGGCGGAGCGGTCACTCACGCTCGATGAACTGCTCCTCGCGGACGAGATCGTGGTGGGGAACTCGGTGCGCGGGGCGGTGCGCGTCGACACGCTGGTCGTCAACTGCTTGGCAGGTCTGACCTGAGGGTGAGAGCGCCTTCCGGCAGACGTCACTCTCCCCACGGCCGCGATGTCGAACGCTTCGATCGTTGGGCTCCCACGTACGACCGTAGCTGGACCCAGCGGGTCTTCTTCGGGCCGGTCCACCGAGGTGCGCTTGACGTGGCCACGGGGCTCGCACCCGACCCTGCACGCGTCCTCGACGTCGGATGCGGTACCGGCGCTCTCCTCCGCCTCGCCGCTCAGCGTTTTCCGAAGGCTGAACTCGTGGGCGTGGATGCCTCAGAGGAGATGATCAGAACGGCCGACACCTCGAATCCTCTCCCGGAGAGGCTTCGCTTCGTCCAAGGGCAGGCGGAGGAACTTCCCTTTGCCGAGGGACAGTTCGATCTGATCCTTTCCACCATCTCCTTCCACCATTGGGCCGATCAAGCCAAGGGGCTCAGCGAGGTGACCAGGGCACTCACCCCAGGAGGATCGTTCCTTCTCGCCGACCACTTCGTCATCCCCCTGCAGCGGCTCTTCTTCGCCACCCGCAGACGCAGGGAACGGTTTCACACGCCGGCCGAGATCGACGACATGCTCGGGCAAGCCGGGTTAGCGCAGATCGAGTGGCACGATGTCCACAGGATCGGCCCACTCCTTCTTGTTAAGGGCGTCACGGCGCGCAAAGCCTGAGAATGCCCGTTCGCGGGCGGCGGGCCTCGTCTGACCTAGCGCGGACGACCTGCTCGCCCTAAACCGGGACCTGGAAACCGCTGCCCCGTTGATCGCTGCTATCGCTTTGTCCGAAGGGTCCTAGCCCCTACTCCCCCAGCTTCAGCCGCAGAACCTTGGGCAGGACCCCGCCATGCTCGAAGTATTCGACATCCACGGTCGAGTCGAGTCGCGCCCGGCAGCTGAGCATGAGATCGTCTCTGTCGACGGAGTGTACCGTCACCACCAGGGCGCCTCCCGGAGTGATCCCAGCACCTATCCCTTCGATGTCGACTGTCTCCGAGCCATCCAATCTCAGACTCTCCACGGTAACGTGCGACTCCAGCTCCAGGGGTAGCACGCCCATGCCCACCAGGTTGCTGCGGTGGATGCGCTCGAAGCTCTCGGCGATCACCGCCCGGACGCCCAGCAGAGCCGTCCCCTTGGCGGCCCAGTCGCGGGAGCTACCGGTGCCGTACTCCTTGCCCGCGAAGATCACCAGAGGCACCGACTCGGCCTGGTAGCGCATGGCGGCATCGAAGATAGGCAGCAGCTCGCCCGAAGGATGATGAGTGGTCCAGCCGCCTTCGCGACCCTCTGCCATGAGGTTATGAAGGCGGACGTTGGCAAACGCCCCGCGCAGCAACACCTCGTGATTGCCTCGCCGAGCGCCATACGTATTGAAGTCGCGCGGCTGCACGCCCTGCTCGATGAGGTAGCGGCCCGCCGGGCTGTCAGGCGCGATCGACCCGGCCGGGGAGATGTGATCGGTGGTCACCGAGTCACCGAAGATCCCCAGCACTCGCGCTCCAGGGATGTCGCCCGGAGGCGCCGGTCGGGCGGCGAGGTCCTCGAAGAACGGGGGCTCCCGCACGTAGGTGGAGGCCGGGTCCCACTCGTACAGCGCGCCGGCCGGCACCGCCATCAGGCGCCAGGCCTCGGCACCTTCGAGGGCCGCGGCATACTCGGCCAGAAAGACGTCCGGCCGAAGCACCTCCTGGGCCAGTTCGGCCACCTCGTCAGCCGAAGGCCAGAGGTCCCGCAGATATATCGGCCGCCCATCGGCTCGCGTGCCCAACGGCTCGTTCGCTAAGTCGACGTCCACCGTCCCGGCCAACGCGTACGCCACCACCAGCGGGGGCGAAGCCAGATAGTTCGCTCGCACCAGCGGATGTATCCGGGCCTCGAAGTTGCGGTTGCCGCTCAAGACCGCGGCTACCACCAGCTTCTCTTCTTCGACCGCGCGGGCCAGTTCGTCCGGCAGAGGCCCGCTGTTACCGATGCAGGTGGCGCAGCCGTAGCCAACAGCCGAAAAGCCGAGCGCTTCGAGGGGTTCGAGCAACCCTGCCTCGGCCAGATAGCCGGTGACCGCCCGGGATCCCGGCGCCAGACTGGTGCGCACCCAGCCCGCGGGCGCCAGACCCAGTGCGACCGCATTCCGGGCCAGCAGCCCGGCGGCCAGCATGAGGCCCGGATTCGAAGTGTTGGTGCAACTGGTGATCGAGGCGATCACCACGTGCCCGTCCCGAATGATCTCCCGCTTGCCGCCGAGCTCCACCTTGGTCCTGGCTACCCCTTCCCTGCCCCGGGATAGGGCAGGCAGATCCCGGTGGAATCTCTCAGGCATCGCTTCGAGCGGCACCCTTTCTTGCGGCCGCCGGGGACCGGCGAGACTGGGCCGGACATCAGCCAGGTCGAGCTCGACCACCCATGAGTATTCCGGGTCGGGAGAGCCCGGCTCCCGGAACAGGCCTTGCGCGCGCGAATAGACATCGACCCGTGCGCACAGCTCTTCGGAACGGCCGGTCTGCCGAAGATACGCCACCGTCTCACCATCCACCGGGAAGAAACCGCAGGTGGCCCCATACTCCGGAGCCATGTTGGCGACCGTGGCCCGGTCCGCCAGAAGCAGGGCTTCGGCTCCGGGACCGAAGTACTCTACGAACCTGCCCACCACCCCCACCCCGCGCAGGAGCTCGGTGACGGTGAGCACCAGGTCGGTGGCGGTGGCTGCCGCGCACAGCCGGCCGACGAGGCGCACGCCTACCACCTGAGGCACGAGCATGAAGTAGGGTTGACCGAGCATGACAGCCTCGGCCTCGATGCCCCCCACCCCCCAGCCCAGCACCCCCAGGCCGTTGATCATGGTGGTATGGGAATCGGTGCCGATCACCGTGTCGGGGTAGGCCCAGGGGAGGTCCTCAGGCGCCGCCGCTTCGCCGCCCGCGCCGCTGCTGCTCTTGCCGCCGCCGCTCTCCTGCGCGGCCGCGGCCCCCGGTGTCGCCGTGGCGGCCGTGGCCGCCGGTGTCACCGGAGCTGCCGCTTCGCCGCCCTTGCCGTCGCGGCGCACCACCGCGGCAAGATATTCAAGGTTCACTTGATGGCATATGCCGGTTCCCGGCGGCATCACCCGCAAGTTGCTGAGCTCGCCCTGAGCCCAGCGCAGCAGCGCATAGCGCTCGCCGTTGCGCTGCATCTCCATCTCCATGTTGCGCCGACAGGCATCGCGTACGCCCGCGTAGTCGACCTGGACCGAGTGATCGATCACCAGGTCGACGGGCACGCTGGGGTTTATGACCCCGGGGTCCCCTCCACTCCGGGCGATGGCCGAGCGCAGCGCCGCCAAATCGACCACGCAAGGCACACCGGTGAAGTCCTGCAGCAACACCCGGCCGGGCATGAAGGCGAATTCGGGGCGCTCGGCAGAGGCAGCGTCCCAATCGAGGAGGGTCAGCACGTCCTTCTCCTGCACCACACCAAGGCCGCAGTGTCGGAGGGCGTTCTCCAAGAGTACGCGGATGGAATAGGGAAGCCTGGCCAGGTCACGGCCGGTCGCCCGCGCCAGGTACCCCAGGTCCGCCACCCGGCAGGGCCCGCCCTCGAGGTCGAGGGTCGTCCAGGACTCGAGGGGGCCCGTCCCCACGGTGCGGCCGGCCTTCGGGCGGCGGCCCGCCTTGGCGCCGCGCGCGGTGGAGGCGCCCTTGCCGGTAACCTTACTCATCGAGATCGCACCTTTCCTCAGCCCTCGTTTCGCGCCGACCTGGTCCGCCCGCTCGGCGGACCCGCTCGCTACAGGTATACCCTGTCACCGCGGGCGCCGCCGGCTTCCCGCATCATCGCCACGTTGTTCAAAGCCCGGACGTACGCTTTGGCCGACGCTTCGAGCACGTCGATCGCCACCGCCTGGCCCGCATAGCGCTTGCCATCGACCTCCACCACCACGCGCACCTCGCCCAAAGAGTCCTTGCCGGAGGTGATCGAGCGCACCTGATAGTCGAGCAGCTTCCCGGTCACGCCGACCGCGTCGTCGATGGCCATGAAGATGGACTCGACCGATCCTCCGGAGAAGGCCTTCCCCGCTTGCGGTTCGCCTTGGGTGCGTACCCCCACCTGGCTCGAAGGCGTGATCTCCGAACCCGCGGATACGTAGAAGTGATCCAGGGAGTAGACGTCCTCGCGCTCCCGGATCTCCTCGCCTACCAGAGCCTCGAGATCGGCGCTGGTGACTTCCTTCTTCTTGTCGGCGGTCTCCTTGAAGCGGCGGAAGGCTTCGTCCAACTCCGGCCCCTCAAGATGGATACCCAGCTCGGCCAGGTGCGACCGCAGGGCGTGCCGCCCGGAGTGCTTGCCCAGCACGATGTCCGACTCGGTGAGGCCGATGTCCTTGGCATGCATGATCTCGTAGGTGGAACGCTCCTTCAGCACCCCGTCCTGGTGGATGCCGGATTCATGGGCGAAGGCATTCTTACCCACGATCGCCTTGTTGGCCTGTACCAAGTGCCCGGTGAAGCTCGAGACCATGCGGCTGGTGCGGGAGATCTCGGTGGTGACGATGTTCACCGGCCTCTGGGTGATATCGCGGCGGGTGACGAGAGCCATGGCCACCTCTTCGAGCGCCGCGTTGCCGGCCCGCTCGCCGAGGCCGTTGACCGCCACCTCCACCTGAGTGGCCCCCCGCTCCACCGCGGCCAGGGAATTGGCCGTGGCCAGCCCCAGGTCGTTGTGACAGTGGACGCTGAGCACCACGTTCTCGAGACTCGGCGCCTTCTCGTACAGCCGATCCATCAGTGCGGCGTATTCCGTGGGCAAGGTGTATCCGACGGTATCGGGCACGTTGATGGTCGTAGCCCCGGCCTGGACGGCCGCCTCCAGCACCTCCGCGAGGAAATCGACATCCGAGCGGGTGGCGTCCATGGCCGAGAACTCCACGTCCCCCGGACACAGCGACACGGCCAACTCGACCATCTCCCGGGCCAACTCCAGCACTTCCGCGCGACTCTTGCGCATCTGGTGCTCGAGGTGGATATCGGAGGTGGAGACAAACGTGTGGATGCGGGGGCGCTCGGCGTCCTTGATGGCGTCCCAGCAGGTGCGGATGTCGCTCTCGATGCAGCGCGCCAGGCCGCAGATGACCGCGCCTTTGACTTCGCGGGCGATGGCCTGCACGGCGTCGAAATCACCGGGGCTGCTCGCGGGAAAGCCGGCCTCGATCACGTCCACACCCAGGCGTACCAGCTGATGCGCGATCTCCAGCTTCTCCGAAGCATTGAGGCTGCTACCGGGCGATTGCTCCCCATCGCGCAGCGTGGTGTCGAAAAAGACGACGGGGACTCCCGTATTGCGACGCGTGGCCGCCGGGCGACCGGCGGCCACGCGGCCCTCAGGGGGCCTACCGCTGGTCGGGGGGGTGTTGCTCGCGGACATGGCTTTCTCTACCTCCTGGCTCTCCTACGGATCATGGCTGCTGATATGCCGGATGGCGCCGGCTTCGCGAGTATCTCCCCCTAGCGGGGGAGCAGCAGGAGGAGGTCGAGAACGAGAGCGCGGCGTGCGGCATCAGCCGGCCTGGTAGATTGAACGGCTGCGGAGCACGGCTGGAATCCTGTTCTGCTCTCCATGGCCCTTCAGTTTAGTGGACGCCTGGGATGGGTGCAAGGTGAGAGCGTCTCCTGGAGACGCTCGTGCGGATCGGCCGCGCCGGCGCACGGCAGAGCCCCTCCGGACCACGGAGGTCGACGTGGCCGGCGACGGCACGACGAGGCCGGCGACGGCACGACGCCCCTTCACATCAGCGTGCCGCGGTGCAATAGTTGGGCCGTCCCAACCTTCCGGCCGAGAGGGAACGATCATGATCGAATCCGACAGCGGCGCGAACGAGACCCCGAAACTGGCGGCCGTCTGCGGGCTGTACTGCCGGGCGTGCACGATCTACATCGCCAGCCAGGAAGATCCCAAACGACTGAAGCTCCTCGCCTCCCGCCATGGATGGAGCGAAGAAGAGACGTACTGCGAGGGCTGCCGCTCGGGGAAGCGCACCATCTACTGCCGGAGCTGCACCCTCTTCGCCTGCGCCGCCCAGCGGGGATTGGCTTTCTGCGGCGAGTGCCACAAGTACCCCTGTGCGGATCTCCAGACGTTCGGCCGGGAGAGGCCCCACCGAGCGAACATCACCGATGACATGCGGCGTATCGGCGAGATAGGGGCGAAGGCCTGGATGGCGGAGGCCGACGACCACTACTCCTGCCCCGAGTGCGGGACCATAAACTCGGCGTACGACCTCGGATGCCGCCGGTGCGGCCGCGATCCCGCGAACGCCTTCGTGGCCGAGCACCGCGAGGCAATAACCGAGCGGCTGTCCCAGCTGTGAGCCCCGCCCGCGGGATCGCTCCCCCACGTGCAGACCAGGAGCGCTTGCGGGAAGCACGGCCCAACGTTAGACTCGTGCCCGGAGGTGAGTCACTACTTACGTTGGATCGAACCAAGGAGATGCGCCGTGCTCAAGGAATACCCGAAATTCACGGCCGCGGCCGTCCAGGCCGCTCCCGAATACCGCGACAAACCCGTCTACTTCGACTCCATGGCCACGCTCAACAACACGATCGGCCAGATCAAGGAAGCCGCAGGCAATGGAGCTACGTTGATCGTCTTCCCCGAGCTCCACATCCCCGGCTATTGCCACTTCGCCCTCGAGCTGGAGAAAGGGCCCGAGTACACCAACATCTGGGCCGAGTACCTGCGCCATGGGATCGAGGTGCCGAGCGACGAGACCGACCTGCTCTGCAAGGCCGCCCGACAGGCCAACGCCAACGTGGTCATCGGCATCAACGAGCGGGACAAGAAGTACGGCGGCAGGCAGTACAACTCCATCCTCTACATCAACAACCGGGGCGAGATCCTGGGGACGCACCGTAAGATCAACATCACCGTCCAGGAGCTGATGATCCACACCCGGGGCAACGGCGGCCAGAACCTGCGTATCCCCGAAATGGACTTCGGCAAGATCAGCGGCCTCATCTGCGGCGAGCACAACCAACCGCTCCTGCACCAGTGCTACATCGTGCAGGGCACCAAGGTGAACTGCTCCCTGTGGCCGGGATATCTGGGCGGAGCGGAAGAGCTGCCCTGGGTGACCCCTGCGACGACGACCGCTGTGGCCGTCAACGGCGCCTGCTGGTGCGTACTCGCGGCTAGTTACATCCCGCCGGAGAAGCGGCCCCAGGATTTCTACGACAACACCAGCTTCTATCAGAGCTTTGGCGGAAGCGCCATCATCAACCCGTTCGGGGAGATAGTGACGGGACCGGTGCGGGACGTGGAGACCATCGTTTACGGCGATATCGATCTCAAAATGAACGAGATGGCCCGGGGGATCATCAATATCACCGGTCTTTACAGCCGTTGGGACATCCTCAGCCTGCTGGTGCGGGAAAACGAGTACGAACCAATGGTGTCCATGGAATCACTGGAGGACGGGGCCCAAATCCGGGCGGCTGATCTGAGTGTGGCCCGGCGGGCGGCCGAGCCCGAAGCGGCGGAAATGGCAGAGTTGCGGGCGAAGGTGGCCGAGTTGGAACGGCAGTTGAGGGAAGCAGAGTCCAAGAAGGAGTAGACTACACCGGCAGGAGAGAGCAATGCGGCGGAGAACACCTGACCGAGACCGTGCACCCGAACACCCGGGGACGTCGTGGAGAACCTGATCGTCATCGGTACTCTTGCTGCTTTAGCCTTAGTGTCCGAGTGGTGGCTGAGAAGGCACCCCACACGGAACATGCCTGTTAGCTAGCCAAGAAGTCGACGGCTCTCCGCTCTCGACAATGGCAGTTTGACGAAGGCAGCGCGCCCGGGCCATATCGCCCGCTTTAGCTTGCCCAGTATCCGTCTTTCCCCATAGCCGACGATCAGGAGCGCGCCGGTCAAGAGGATGATCTTCTGCGCGAGCGGCATGGGCGTCCAGTGGTAGGCGATGCGCACTTTGACGATAGTGCCCACCGGGATGCGGTCGGGCAGGCTGGCCAGCCACCCCTTTCCCGCGTCGGCGACGAAGGACGTGGCCGGGTCTTCCATGTCGGCGAACTGCTTGCCGGGATAGTCCACCCACACGTGGTCGAACGAGTAGCGCAAGGTGTACGGCATCCCCTTAGCCTCGAAGATGCTGGCGGCGATTATCGCCCGGGCCTGACAATCACCGGCCCGATCGCGCAGCGCCTCGCGAACCGTAGGGAAATACCAGGGCAGGCCGTACACGGTCCAGGCCGACGTGTACGGGACGTACTCCAAGGCAAAGTCCTCGATGGTCTTGTAGTCTCGCGGCAGACCGGCGGCGATACCGGCCACCGCCTGCGCGTCCACCGGCGGGTTCCTCAAGCGGGCCAAAGACGTGACGAACGGACGCGGGTCGGGGTAGACGACGGCGCCGATCCACACGACCAACGCGATGACAATGAGGACATGCCGTAGCGCGCCCCTCATCCCGGTCGATCTTCCGTCGGGACTTTGTCCTTCGGCATCACCTTCTCCTCCGGTCGAGGCCATGCTGTGGATCGAAGAAGTGCATGGTGAATATCCCACACTTCAGCCGGAAGACAAAGGAACATGCTTGCCTTATCGAGCTCGGAGCCCTAAGCTACCCCTTCGATGGCCAACGCCTACTACACCTGCAACCTCCTCCCCATCGAGTTCGTGGCTCGTAGCGGGTACTCGCCCCGCTGGTTGGGCAACTACCTGCAGGACCCGGCGACTCCCGCCCGCCGGGAGGCGCTGAGCGTCCATCCCATGACCTGTCCGTACGTCACCCAGCTGGTGGCCGCAGCCGACGTGCTGCTCGGTGACGCCCCGGCCGAAGACTGTCTGCTGGTGCCCGGGGGTTGCGACGCCATGCGCCGGATGGGGGACCTCCTGGCTGCTGCGTATCCCGACCGGGTGTTCGTGCTGTCGATGCCCCGGTCTTCGGGAGAGGGAGTCGTCCGCACCCTGGCCGCCGATCTTGCCCGGATGGAGGATTGGCTCACCGGCCGACTGGCCGACGACTCCCCGGCAGAAGCCGGCGCCAACGGCGCAACCGCCCCGCGGGAGCGGCCCGCGGTCGACTACCCGATTGCGCTGCGCCCCGGCGGAGTGTTCGTCGTGGCCGGCCCCTTGAGCGACGACTCGCTTCTCGGCCTGATCGAGCGACTCGGCGCCCAGATCGCCGGCCTCGAGTCATGCACCTCACCCGATCGCTGGAAACCGCTTGCGAGGGCGACCCCGGCTGGCGAAGCGGGGACCGACGATGGATATCAGACCCTGGCCGCAGAACTCCTCGCTATCGGCATGTGCCCGCGCCGCTCGACAGCCGACCGCCGCGACTACTTGGCTCGCCGTCTCGACGAGACCCGGCCCTCCTCGGTGATCTACGCGCGCCAAAGCTTCTGCGATCCCGGCGCCTACGACGCCCTCGCAGCCGCCGCGCTGGCCAAGGAGCGCGGCCTCCCCTATCTGGAGATCGAGGTGGGGTTCCCCTTCGATGCCGGCGGGCCGCTTCGCACCCGGGTGGAGGCATTCCTGGAGGCCCAGTTGCTCGACGACGACCTTCTGGACGACGACCTCCCCGGGGAGGACTGACCGCCCGTGCCCGGCATGGCCGACGTAACCGGCAACTCGCTCAGCGCCTCCCTCACCCGCACTGCGTTCTTGGCGCAGACCCGATGGAAGGCCCTGCAGTCCCGCACGGCCCGGCGGTACATGGAGCTGCACGCGCTGAGCGCCTCGCTGGAATTGTTCAAACCCGGAGCGATCGTGCCCTGGGTGTCCTACCTCTTCCCCACCGAGCTGCTGAGCTCGTACGGCATCACGCCCATGATCCCGGAGATCGGCTCGGCCACCCTCACCGGCAGCGACCTGCGCGACCTGGTGGAGGCCGCAGCCGCGCGCATGCCGCTGGCCCGCGATGTCTGTAGCTACCACCGCATCGCCCTTGCCGCCGTCGAGAACGACATGCTGCCCGCTCCCTCGATGTGCCTGGGAACCACGCCCCTCTGCCTGGGCAAGGAGTGCCTGCTGGAGATGCTGGCCACTCGCTACGACGTGCCCTTTCGCGAGATCCGGGTGCCGCTCCCGCCGGACGTGGGCGAAGCGACGCCGGAGACCGTGGCCGACGTGGCCGAGCAGCTCCGCGTGCTGCACGAGGACATCGGCCGCTGGACCGGCCGCACCGAGAATCTCAAGAAGGCCCTTGAGCTCTCCAACCGGGCTTCCGCCGCTTGGGGCCACGTCATGACGGAGCGCCTGGCCGGGCGATTGGAGATGAACGGCCGCCGCACCTTCGCCACCGTGTTCCTGGGCCAACTCTTGTGGGGCACCGAAGCGGGAGCCAAGGACTTCGAGCGCCTGCTGACCGAGCGGGGCCGCCGCGACCTCATGGCCCCGGTGCTCGACGGCGGTCGCAAGCTCAAGCGCCTCCTGTGGCTCCATACCGTCCCCCACCACGACCGCGACCTCTTCGAGCTCCTGGAGAAGCGGGGAGTCGTGGTCATCTTCGAAGAGATGGGCCAGATGCATCTCGAGACTATCGATCCGGACGATCCCTTCCCCGGTCTGGCCAAACGGCTCACCGACCACACCCTTTGGGGAACTTCCGCCCGGCGGGCGCGCCTGAATGTCGCCCTGGCCAAGCAGCTGAAGGTAGACGGGGCAGTGCATTTCAATCATTGGGGCTGCCGCCACGGCCTGGGCTCGGTGCCGGTGGTCCGCTCCGCCTTCATGGAGGCGGGAATCCCCTTCCTGGCCATAGACGGGGACGCCCTCTCGCGGGGCGGGTCAAACCAGGAGAAGTCCCTCCAGGCGATGGAGAGCTTCTTGGAACTCCTGAACGGTGGAGGCTGACGTCCCGGGCTCAGACATGGTTCGGACCTGACTCGTACGACAGAAGCGTGTCAGCCCTTCGCGGCCAGATATGCCCGGCCAAGCGCATCCGCGCCCTTTATGGCGTACATAGTGGTTTCAGGAGTCACCGGTATCGGCTCACAGTACATCGTGTCTCCAGGTGCACAAGCCGCCTTCCCGACCTCCAGCAGTTTGCGGTCCAACTCGGCTCCCTCATCCGTCAAGTTCAGTTGAGCAAGCGTCATGGGCAGGTTCACCGAGTGAAGGAAGCCAAGCACCTCGTCGATCTGGCTCTTCGGCCGGTTCTCCAACACCTGCATCGCCAGCACGCCGAAGGCGACCTTGTCGCCGTGTGAGAGCGAGTGGGTTTCCTCAAGCACAGTGAAACCGTTGTGAATAGCGTGGGCAGCAGCCAGGCCGGTGCTTTCGAAGCCGAGTGCGCCCATCAGCAGGACGGCCTCGACGACTCTTTCGTACGCCGGGGTCGCCGCTTGGACTTCGGCTGCCCGCATCGCGTCCAAGCCGTACGTGATCAGCGTCTCGTAGCAGAGCTTGGCGATAGCCAGCGCGGCTGCGGTAGCCGTACCTCCGGCGAAGTTGGGCTTCGCGGTGAGCGCGCACGTCTCACCCTCGATCCACCCGGCCAGGCAGTCCCCCATCCCCATCCTGAGCATGTGCGGCGGGTTCTTGATAAGGATGCTCGTGTCTGCCACCACGAGATCGGGATTGCGCGGCAAGAACACGTATTCCTCAAACACGCCCTCTGGAGTGTAGATGACCGTGACCGCGCTGCAGGCGGCGTTCGTGGCCACCGTGGTGGGAACGTTGATCCAGCGGGCCCCCGCGTCGCGACCGACCACTTTGGCCGCATCCAGCGCTTTGCCACCACCGGCGCCGATCACCACCCCGACCTTGGTGGCCCTCGCCAGCTCCGTCAAACGCCGGATCTCCTCCCAGGATGATTCGCCGCGGAAGAGTTCCACGCTCGCCTTCACTCCAGCCGCTTCAAGGCTGCTCACCAAAGATCCCTGGACCGCTTGAAAGGCTGTCTTACCACCTACGATCAGCGCCCTCTCGCCCATTTCGGCCGCGTACTTGCCTACCTCGGCCACCGCGCCAGGCCCCTGAACATACTTGCTCGGGCTGATCATCGTCTTCATCAACATCGCCGGTACCTCACCCCGTCCTAGGCGTTACTTCGAAACGTGGCATGTGGTGACCGCCGCTAGAGCGACTTCTCGTTCTCGGCGACGGATTCCTCCAGGATATCCGGAGCTTTGTCGGCCTCGGCCGCTCTAACACGTCAGGTGGTCGGCGCGCTCCACCTCCTCGACATCGTTGTACCATTGCTTTTTGGTGCCCACCTTGGCCCTGAGCTTCCAGCCGAGCGACTTGGGCTCCTTGTCGATCATAAAGAGCAGCTCGTCGATGCGTCCGGAGATGACATCGTGGTCGCCCGGGGACAACACTTCGTAGTTCCCCAGGTGTGACTTCACCTTGTTCAGATTCGTCGTGGTGGTGTAGTAGAAACCCCAGTCCTTCGCCATCATCCGGCTTATGTACGCGCCGTTGATGACCTCGTCGTCGCCGTCGCCGATCTCGTGCTCGCGAAGCAGCATCATCACATCAATGACGTCTTTTTCATTTAGGTGGACGATCTGCAGCTTCTCCAGCATGAGGTCGGCCAAAGAAAGCGTGTACTTGTCGATCTCCAGACGCCCCTTCTCCCA
>JAZDLO010000228.1:0-7633 GCA_043801935.1 bacterium | reverse complement strand
GGTGCCGACCACGTGGGTGCATTTGTCCTCGTGACCGCCGTCCGTCAAGAAGGCCTTGAACTCGTTCCGGTCCCACATGTCGTACGATCTGCCGAACATCTTCGTCTGAACATCGGCGCAGATGGGACTGCCGAACTCCTCCACAAACGCATCGAAGACGCCTCTGGACAGCGCGAAGCACTCCCTGTAGGAGTCGTTGGCAAAATCGGCCCGAGCCCGGCCGTGTCTTGTGCTGACCAGCATCATCGCGCCCGCCAGGGCGCCGCACGTGCCCTTCGTGGTGAGAGCACCACCGGCAGTCAAGGCGTGGGCGGCCTTGAACAGATCGTCGGTGCCTACGTCCAGAACATCCTTGACGGCTGCCAACACGCACTGAGGACAACTGCCGTACCGGCGTTCGTAATCGAAGGCCAACTCATAGACGCGGTCTAGTATCGGCTCCTTGTCGTCGACGTTCGTGGCAGTCAAGCCGTCTCCCTCCTTCAGCGTCAGTATCCAGACAAGGGTATCTCATAAGCTCGCCGTGCGATATGCGCCCGCTTGCTCCACCTCGCCCATGATAGGAGAATGATGCGGGATCAGCGACCGGCAACGCGGCGGGGAAGGAACTTGCATGAGCGGAGGCGAGCAGTCGGACATCGCCCGCCAGGCGGAGCGGCTCGCGACTATGGACCTCCGGACGATCGAGACCGAGGTGACGGCCCAGCGCCTCGCCTGGCTCGAGCAGAGATCCCCCGAGCAGGAGCGGGGCCGGTCCGTTTCCCCTCGCGACGCCTACGGGCTGTTGTTCCGCGAGTACATGGGACTGGCCCTGTCGGAGCTCCCGGTGGTCCATGAGTCGGAGTCTGAGATCGTATGGTTGTCGAAGAACCCTTGTCCTACGCTCGAGGCTTGCCGAGAGCTTTCCCTCGACACCAGGACGGTCTGCCGGGTGGTATACGAGAAACCGACCCAGGCCTTCCTCTCTTGGCTCGACCCCCAGTTGAGATTCGTCCGCGACTACGAGGTCATCAGGCCCTACCATCCCCACTGTCGGGAACGGATCGTCCGCGTGGATTTCGAGAGCTTCATGGAGATAGCCATCGAGGAGGCTATGCTCTCAAAGAGGGAGGGCAACAAGGGATACGGAGCCGTCGTGACTCTGGGCGAGCAGGTCATCGCCCGGACCCACGATTCAGCGGTCACCGAACGAGATCCGAGCCTGCACGCGGAGTTCAAAGCTATCCGCCAGACGGTGGCCGCTTTCGGCGCGGCCGACCTCTGCGGGGCGGTCCTTTTCTCCACGTGCGAGCCCTGTGCCATGTGCACGGGCCTGGCCGTGTGGGCGAACCTTACCAGCATCGTCTATGGAGCGTCGATCGCCGATACCGCTCGCATGGGAAGAAGCAGGATCCTCGTGGACGCGACCGAGATCGCCGCCCGCTCGCCCAACATGCTCGAGGTAATCGGCGGAGTCTCGAGAGAGGAGTGCGAATCTCTCTACGCGCAAGACCGCTGAGCCTCTCTTGGGCCCGGAAGACCTGGGCGGCCGCCGGCACACCGGCGCTACGTTAGTCCGAGCGCTTCGCCGCGGCGCCCTGGACAGTCGCTCTCTTCGGCCTGGCCACGATCTCCCGCAGCGTCAGGAGAACCAGCGCACCGACGATCGCGGCCACGCCCAGCGCCTCGGCGACGTCCGGGCGCTCTCCCAGTTGGATCCAAGCACTCGCCACTCCTATCACAGGAGTGAGCAGGCTACCCAGTCCCGCGGTCCCCGCGCGAAGGTTATGAAGCACGAAGAACCAAAGGACCAAAGCCAGGGCGGTCGACGGGATCACATTGTAGGCCAACGCGGCGACGAAGGATCCCGACCATACCGGAGGGCCCGACCAGGTGAGAAACGCCACGAGGACCAGGGGGAGAGAACCGAGGAGCATCTGCCAAGCCGTCAGAGAAAGCAGGTCTACCTCGTGCCGCTTTCGCAGCACCTTGGCTACCACGGCGCTCGCGCCCCAGCAGATGGCTCCCGCGACTGCCAGGAGATCGCTGAATCCGCCGCTTAGGCGCCAAGGGCTGAGGATCAGCATCAGCCCGACGAAGGCCAAGGCGACGGCCACCCATTGAAACCTCCTCAGTCTCTCGCCTAGGACCACCCAGGCCATGAGCAGCAGCCAGAAGGGCATGGTGTAGGCGAGGATCGCCGTCTTACCGGCGCCTCCGCTCTCGAGCGCCCACATCGCCAGCCCGGCGAATCCCGTGGTCTGTAGCAGCCCCAGCAGAGTGGTGAGGCCCAGGGCCCGCGGCCGGAGGGAGCGGCGCAGGACCGGCAGCACGATGAAGAGAGAGACGGCCCCCAAGAACATACGGAGGGCCGCAAAGGTGAACGGCTGGGAGTACTCCATGCCCACCTTCATGACCACCCAGTTGTAGCCCCAGATCAGGGCGAGCACGAGAAGGGCCAGAACGGCCAGCCGGCGGTTCCTTGCGCCGGAGGGTGGGCTGGGGTCGTCGGTCATATGTCCCGGTGTATCCGTACGGTACCCATAGCTCGATCAATCCCCCGACGCTTCAGCGCCGGATCTTGGACAACGCGTTCCACGGCCGGACCGCCGCTTCTCGCACCGCGATCATGACCAGGGCGCTCACTATAGCAACGATCCCCATCATACAAATCGTTTGACCAGCTCGTCGATCAGCGCATCGACGTTCTGTTCCGTGACTCCGAGCCGCCGGCACTCTGCCTCGACGCGCTCTCGAAGGGAGGGATCTTCCAAGTCACCGGGCCCGGCGAGCACTCCCAGGCGTCTGCCGACCATATACGTGCGCTGTTGCTCGGGCCCCAGCGCGAGGAACCTCCGCACCGCGGCGATCATCGCCTCCCGGCGCGTAGCCAGGTTCCCGTTCAACTCAGGCATCAGATTGACCATGTGATCGCTCGTGAGCTGACAGGGTATGTCTCCCACGTGCTCGAGGAAGAGCAGGATCTCCCGGGAGGTGTCCACATCCCCGGCCTTCTCGAACAGCCCTGCCGCCACGTCTTCCGCAAGCAGAGCGCGGTCTGGGATGGCCAGCGACCGCAAGCGCAGGAAGTCAGGCTCGACGGAGCGCACCAGATCGGCGGTCTCGAGGGCATGCTCCTCGAGGAACCTTCTGCCCCCCAGCCCCGGCATGTAGTAGGCCGACAGTTCGATCCCGGCCTGCTTGACCCGTAGGCCGGCTTCCGCGTGCATCGCCTTGGTGGCCCCCTTCTGCATGAAGGCCAGCACCTGGTCCGACCCGGATTCGAAGCCCACGTGGATCCTGCGCAGGCCGGCGGCTTGGAGTTCGGCGAGCTGCTCCACGCTCAGCCGCAGGATGGAGCGAGAACGCGCGTAGCTCGTAACCCGCTCCACCCAGGGTAGCCGCCGTTTGAGGTGAAGAAGGATCTGCAGGAGATCTTCGTACGGAGCCCCCAGCGCGTTTGCATCCTGGAGAAAGATCGTTCTACTGCCTACCGCGACCCAGTGCCGAGCGATCTCGAACCCCCGGAGGTCCCGTGCGCCGGGCACCGTGTCCGTCCGATCCGCGGCGACCTGATCCCGGGCCGTTTCGCCCAAACCCAGAAGAGAATCCACATGGTCCGCCACCAGGTCGACGTCACGGAGCACGTGTTCGAGCGGTCTCCGGCTGAAGCGTTCCCCCTTGTAGACCGGGCAGAACCTGCACCTGTTCCACGGGCAGTTTCGGGAGACCCTTATGTAGAGACTCGCTGCTTCGCTCGGGGGACGTATGGGCCCCGTTTCCACCCCCGCGTACTCTTCTTGATCTTTCAACAGATGCTGCCACCTATGATTGTGCGGTACTCGACGATCAAGAGTGCTCCTATTCGTACCCGTCGAATCGCTCCATCTTGATCGACCCAGGCCCGATGCCCCAGCCTACAAGCAGCTCCCGCATCGACTCGCAGAACGACGGCGGACCGCTCAGATAGTAGGCCCAGCTGGGCGGCCCGGGCAATTCCCGCGTAAGGATCTCCACGTCGATGTGTCCCCGATGGCCCGGCCAACGGGCACCCGGACGACTTAGGACGTGAACGACCCGGAGTCCGGGAAGAGCCGCCTCCATCTGCTCGAGCTCCTCGCGGAAAGGGACGCCGGCCTGTGAGCGGTTGGCTAGGAGCAGCACGATCTCCTGGGGCGGCGCATCGGTCGACGAACGGCCGCGGGTGTCGGTCAGCCACCGCAGGATGCTGCGTACGCAGGTGATCCCGATGCCGCCGGTGACGAACGCTACCCGCTCCAGTCCCTCCTGCGGCGTGAAGGCCCCGAACGGTCCCTCGATCTCCACTTCGGTCCCCAGGGGAAGAGCATCGAGCGCGTTCTTGAAATCGGAGCCCCGCATGCGGGTGGTGAATTCCAGGAAGGGCTCGGTGGGGGAGCTGGAATGTGAGAAGTGATGGTCGTACGGCCCCGCGGGACCGGGAAAGGTGATGACGAACCATTGCCCAGGCCGGTATTCGTAACCCTGGGGCCGCTCGAAACCGAAGGTGACGATGTCGGCGACCAAGGGGGTCTTCTCCACGAGCCGGCTCGACAATGGTGGCTGAGCGATGATCGGCCCCTTTCGCTAGGTCCCGGTCCGCCGGGTCTTTGCCGTCCATGAGACGGCCGCGCCGACTAGAGCCAGCGCCGCCCCTACAAGCATGGCGACCTGGTAACCATCGGCAAAGGCTGCGGCACTGGCCCCGCTACCCGTTTCGCCCAGGAGGATGATCCTGCCACCCTCGGCACCCAGTTTCCAGGCGGCGATGGCACCGAGAACGGCTATGGAGATGCCCTGCCCGGTGAAGCGCATGGTACTAAGGAACCCCGAAGCCAGGCTCAGCTGCGAGCGCTCGACCGAACCCATGACTGCCGAGATATTGGGCGCGCTGAAGCAGGCCATCCCTACCCCGAGCGTCCCCAGAGCGAGCAGGACCCGCCCCGTCGCGCCGGCGATGAAGGCCAGCTGCGCCATGCCTCCCGCTATCAACACCATCCCGAAGGTAGCCAGGAGGCGCGAGCCCACCCGGTCGGACAGCCTCCCCGTGAACGGAGAGAGTACGGCCATCAACACCGGCTGAGCCAGCAGCATCAGACCGGCCCGCTGGGGAGAGCGTCCCTGCACGATCTCAAGGAACACCGCTGTAAGCGTGGTGGCCGCAAAGACAGCCATGTAGTTCAGGAGCACCGCTGAGTTGGCCGAAGCAAAGACGCGGTTCTTGCGCAGGAGGTCGAGGTCGAGCATGGGGTCGCGGACACGATCCTCCACCATGATGAACCCCACGAGGAAGATCACGGCCGCGATCAGAGGGGCGATCACGCGCGCGCTCCCCCACCCCCATAACGGCGAGAAGGTCAGGGGCACGAAGAGGGCCACGAGCAAACCGCCCAGAAGGACCGCCCCAAGGACGTCGACATGCCTGGAGGGCCGAGGCAGGCGCGCGGTCGCGCCGCCGGTTTCCCCGGCGCCGGCCGCTGCTGCGCCGGCCGCGGCCTTGCCCGCCGCCGGCCCGGCGAGCGACCGGTCCGCCAGCCGGTCGCGCCGCTCCATCCCGATGAGAGTCCATCCTGCGACCAGAGTCGCAAGCGCGATGGGCACGTTGATGAAGAATATCCACCGCCAGCTGAAATGCGTCACGATGAGCCCGCCGATCACGGGCCCCCCCGTCAGACCGAGGTACGTGGCCATCACATTGAGCCCCAGAGCCCTCCCCCGCTCCCGCGCCGGGAACGCGGCCGTCACGATTGCGGATGAAGTGGCGAACATGAAAGCCCCGCCCGCCCCCTGGACACAACGAGACACGATCAGAATCAGGCCGTTCGGCGACACCGCAGCCCCCACCGAACCCAGCGCGAAGATCACGGTCCCCAGCAAGTAGTAGCGCACCGGTCCCCGCGAATCGGCCACGCGGCCGGCGGGGATGAGCAGTACGCTGGTGACCAGGAGGTAGGCGGCCTGAGCCCACAGGCCCTGAGAGTAGCTCAAGTGGAGGTCCGCACCCATGGCCGGCAGCGCTACCGCCACGATGCTGGCATCGAAGGGAGTCATGAAGGCGCCGATGGAGACCACGGCCAGCGCGTACCATCGGCGCCTCTGGAGCTCGGACTGCGGGAGCTCAGTCGTAGCTTCGGTGTGGTTTTTGTCAGCGCGGGTACGATGATCCATGGGGCCACTATAGCAACGCGGACGTCGGAGTCGCGAAGCCTCATCTTCGGGAGTCGCGCACGGCGGCGAGCATGCCGTGCTCTCTCACGGCTCCTGTGACGCAGGTCGGCCCGATCCCTGGCATGGGACGTGCCGAGCGGTACCAAGAGCGATAGAAAGGTAGGCTGACCACATGTCCAACGGAGGAATAGTCGGGATCGTCATCGCAGTGGTGATCGTCGTGGGACTCCTGGTCGCAGGGATCCGGATCGTCCGTCCGACCCAGCGCGGGCTGGTGGAGCGCCTAGGCAAGTACAACCGCTACGCCAACCCCGGCTTTCATCTCATCATCCCCCTGATCGAGAGGATGTTCCGGGTGGATATCCGCGAGATGCTGGTTGAAGCCGCCCCGCAGATGATCATCACCAACGACAACCTGAACGCCCGCGTGGATGCCCAGGTCTACCTCAAGGTCAAGGCGGATGAGGAGAACGTCAAGGCGTCGCAGTACAACGTCGCGAACTACGAGTTTCAGATCGTCAATCTGGCCCGCACCACGCTCCGTAACATCATCGGCACGTTGACCCTGAAATCGGCCAATAGCGAGCGGGGTAAGATCAACGAGGAACTGCGCAGCACCCTCCTGCAGGAGACGGCCAACTGGGGCATCGAGATCCTGCGCACGGAACTCAAGGAGATCGATCCTCCCGAGGACGTGCAGGAGACCATGAACAAGGTGGTAAAAGCCGAGAACGAGAAGGTCGCGGCCATCGACTTCGCCACCGCCACCGAGACGCAGGCCGACGGTCAGCGGCGCGCCGAGATCAAGAAGGCCGAGGGCATCAGGCAGGCCAGGATCCTCGCCGCCGAGGGCGAAGCGCAGGCCATCAAGCTGGTCAACGAGGCCGCCGACAAGTACTTCATAGGCAACGCCCAGGTGCTGCGGAAACTGGAGGCGGTCGAGCGCGCTCTGTCCCAGAACGCCAAGGTCGTCGTCCCCGGCGATACCGAGCTGATCAACGTGATCGGCGAGTTGGCGGGCGTGGTGCCGGTGGCGCCAAGGCCGGCGGTGAGTACCACGCCCATGAGAAAGTAGCGCCCGGCGATGCGCCGATGAGTCGTGGCGGCGCCGAGCGGGAATCGGGCGCCTGGAGTCGACAGTGGACCTGAACAGCATCCTGGTGGGCGTCTTCATCAGCCTCGTCGGCTTGGCGCTGCTTATGTACGGGCGCAAGCAGACGAGGTTGCCTCACATGGTCGTGGGGCTCATTCTCATCGTCTACCCGTACTTCGTGGGGAGCATCGTGATCCAGCTCGCCGTGGCAGTGGTGCTTCTGGCCGCTCTTGCGCTCGCGTCACGGCTGGGGTTGTGAGACGGGGGAAGGATCTGGAGGCTACCGATAGAGGGGAGCATCGGCCAGGGACTCGATCCGGGCGACGATCCGCTCGTGAGGCTCGGCCTCCCGGACGGTGCGCGCTCCCGCGCAGC
>JAZDLO010000225.1:0-2969 GCA_043801935.1 bacterium | reverse complement strand
CTTGATGACCTCGGCGCCCAGGTCGGCGAGGAGGAGCGAGCACCACGGGCCGGGCAGCAGCCGGGACAGGTCCAGGACGCGAATCCCCGCGAGCGGACGGCCCAGGCGCGGCGGCGCGGTCGGTTCGGTCATCGGGCCTCCAGGCGGCGACGCGCGCAACAGCTTGTGGACGGTCCCAACAGCGCCGGACAGCCCGCGGCGGATGGTCGGGGTGGTGGGATTCGAACCCACGACCTCGTGCTCCCAAAGCACGTGCGCTACCACTGCGCTACACCCCGACTCGATTCGTGCTCAGAAAGCGCACCTGTTTCCTGAGCAACGCCCCGAAGACTAGCCTACACCGCTCCCGCGTCACGACCAAAGCCTCGACCCTCCATCGCCGGAGGCCTCTCGCGCCAGCCCGTGCTACACCCCGACTGGTTTCGTGCTCAGGAAGCCCATGTGCTTCCTGAACTGCGCCCAGAAGGCTGGCCATAGCGGTCGAAACCGCGGGACGCGGCCGCCCTCGCCGTGGGCCGGGGGGCTCCGGTCAGCCGGTTCGGCTGCTGCACCACCATCTGGAACACGACGGGAGCGCCGGACCCGGACCGGCCGCGGCTCCCTCTCATGACGCTCTCATGAACCGGCGCGCATGGTCCGCCCAACCGAAGGGGGCACGGGAGCCGTCGGGCTCCCGCCAGCGCGGCGGCGTCCCAATACGGTCGCCTCGACCGTCGCGCAGGGCCAATGGCGAGTCCGACCTTCCGGTGCCGGGCGCCTGGCGCGCCCACGGAGGTTCACGTGGCCCTCATGGCAGTCGCATTCCCCATCTCGCCCGGCAAGACCGCCGAATGGCGGAGCTTCATGGAGGAGCTCACCGGTCCCCGCCATGCCGAGTTCGCGGCTTCCCGCCGGCGTGCCGGCGTTCAGGAACGGACGTTCCTCCAGCCGACTCCTATGGGCGACCTCGTGATAGTCACCCTCGAGGGCGACGATCCCGCGCGGTCCTTCGGGCAGATGGCCGGCGCCACCGACCCGTTCACCACGTGGTTCCTGGCGCGCGTCAAGGCGATCCACGGCGTCGACCTGACAGCGCCGATGACCGGCTCGCCGTCCGAGCTCGTCGTGGACTCCGAAAGGGCGGCCGTGCTGGCGAGGTAGCCGCGGCGGACCGCCCCTCGCCCGTTCTCACGTCCATCTAATCAACCGCGCGGCATAGTCCGCCTGTAGCAGTCATCGGGCCCCGGCCCTGCCACCCCGGCGCTCTCCTCCCGGGGCGGGCGACCGGACCCGAAGCCGCCACTCGGCCCCCGGCGCGTCCTCGGTCGCCCGCTTTCCTACTGGGGATGGGAGCGCGGCGACGGAGGGCCGCCGGGGGCCTCCGCCATCCCACGACGGCCGCAGACGACCCAGGACGGCCTTGCGATGCAGGTCCCGCTTCAGCCCCTTGTCGCCCCCGGCCCCGAGCTCCGCTCCGGACGGTCCGCTCCGCAGCGCGGGGATGGTCTGTCGACGCCGTGCCACGGAACCCGGACCGCCCGCTGCTAGTCTCATGGGTTTCTCACAGACCGCGCGGCATGATCCACCAGAGTGAAGGGGAGGCTGGGGAGTCTCCCATCGCCACCGGGCACGCGGGTGCCCGGAGAGGCCCTCAACCCCGGGGGGAAGGACATGCGCATGCCGAACACAGACCTTCTTCTGGCCGCCACATTTGACGCGGACCGTTACCGAGGGATGGAGCGGCGCCACGAGATCGAGCGGGCACTCCGGGAAGTCGCGACGCACGAGCCGATCTGGACGCGCCTTCTCGCCCGCTTCCGGCCGGAGCACAGCCTCACGCCCTATCCGTGCCGGCTCCCGAGCGGCGAGATGGGACGCAGTGCCATCAAACTCATAGAAGGGGAGTGGACGGCAGTCTGCGTGCCCGCTCCTCGTGGACGCGTCAGCGCTGGATAGGCTGCCGTTCCTGGACTGCCTGTCGGTCCCAGGCGCCTCACCAGGCGCTCCGCTCCACCCCGGCGGGGGGCTGGGACCGGCTGCGCACCGGGCACCCGGGCCATCCTCATGCACTTCTAATCCCCGGTCGGCTATACCCGGCCAAACAGGTTCGGTGGCCGGGCTCTTGGCCCGGCGCTGAGAGCCTGGAAGGGGTAGACATGGCAACGTTCGTCGTTCTGAGCAAGCTCACTGACCAGGGGGCCAGGAACATCCAGAGCCTCCGCAAGGGCGTCGAGGAGAACATGGCCCGCGGGGAGCGCCTGGGTATCAAGATCCACGGCTGGTACCTCACCCAGGGGCGCTACGACATCGTCGTGCTGGCGGAGGCGCCGGACGCCGAGACCATGCTGGCCCAGGCTGCCGCTATTGCGGGCGTTGGCAACACGCGGACCGAGACACTTCGTGCCTTCACCCTTGACGAAGTGGAGCAGGTGCTCACGAAGGGCAGCTCGGCCTAGCTAGCGCCGACTGCCGTGGCCCCCGACTCCACACCGGGCGTCGGGGGGCCATTGAGCGCCTCCACGAACGGAGGGGGGGCGGGGCTCCGACCGACCTCGACTGATAGGAGACGCATCATGCGCAAGGTAGAGCACCCTGATTTCTCGAAGCCGGACGAGATCCGCGCATTCGGACACGGCCGCGCCGAGATCCTCAACACGTCGGCCGGGCCGATCGGCAGGCTCGTCCTGGAGCCGGGCTGGCGCTGGTCGCAGGATGTCAAGCCCGCCGCCGGGACGGAGTGGTGCGAGGCGCCCCACTTCCAGTACCACGTGTCCGGGACGATCCACATCAAGATGGCCGACGGCACCGAGTTCGACGTCGGCCCAGGCGGGCTCTCGTCGCTGCCCGCTGGTCACGACGCGTGGGTCGTCGGCGACAAGCCGGTCGTCGTGGTCGACTTCTTCGGCGCGACCGACTACGCCAGGTCTTGATCCAACAGTGAGCCGGCAGCGATCCGGTAGCTGCCTTCGACAACGTAGGGAGCGCCCCGG
>JAZDLO010000210.1:0-3569 GCA_043801935.1 bacterium | reverse complement strand
AGCATGGCCGCCGGACCCAACTCGCGCCGGACCCGGATCATCTCCTCGGAAACCATGTCAAGAGCTTCGTCCCAACTGATAGGCTCGTACCCGGAAACACCCCGGTTCTGCATGTTGCGAGCGCCCTTGGGATCGAAGTCCACCCGCTTGAGGGGAGTGAGGATGCGCTTCGGTGAGTAGATGGTCGACCGATGCGCGACCGTCCAGGGAGACGCAGTGGTCTTCCGAGGCGGCGTGAAACTCCGTCCCCGAGCCTTGATGGTCCATGAGGCGGCGTCGGTGTCGTCGAACTCGATGGGCGTGATGCGCAGGATCTTGCCGTCCTTCACGTCCACGAACACCGGCCCCCCGGTCGAACTGTTGGTGTATCGCGTGACCTGTCCCATACGGCCTGGCACCTCCATTGGTGGAACTGTGGCTCCGGTCCGGCCCGAGCAACGCGGGCGTCCCGGCGCCGTTTCGCAACCACATGATACAGCGGTCGTAGCAAGCCGGCCCACTGGGCGCCGGGCCCGGGCCGCTCTCAGGCGTTGGTTACCGATAACCAACTTAACCGATGCCCTCACTATCTCGTCCGCCCGGGCGATTGTCAACCCCTTGACAAAGCCGCGGCGCGGGGGCGATAGTATGTCTAGCTAAGTTGGTAGTCGTTAACCAACAATGAGCAGCCTTCGAGGAAAGGATGGACCTTGTCTCGCGAGACCGTGATCCTCAGCGCGTGCCGTACCCCCACCGGCCGCTTCTTGGGCACCCTGTCCGAGATCCCCGCCGTTCAACTGGGCGGCATCGTGGTCGCTGAAGCCGTGAAGAGAGCAAGCCTGGAGCCACAAGAGGTCCAGGAAGTGATCCTCGGCAACGTGCTGCAAGCCGGTCAGGGACAGAACCCCGGCCGTCTCGCCGTCCATGCCGCGGGCCTGCCCGATGAGGTGCCGGCGGTGACCATCAACAAGCTGTGCGCCTCGGGCATGAAGGCGGTGCACTTCGCCACTCAGGCCATCACCTGCGGGGACGCGGACGTCATGGTGGCCGGAGGCATGGAGAACATGACTCGTGCCCCCTATCTGCTCGCCAAAGCACGCACCGGCTATCGAATGGGCGACGGCGTGCTCGAGGACCACCTTCTCCGGGACGGCCTGACCTGCGCCGTGAACGACTACCACATGGGCATGACGGCCGAGAACGTCGCCGCCCGCTACGGTGTCACTCGAGAGGACCAGGATGCGTTCGCCCTCGAGAGCCAGCGCCGGACCGCGGCGGCCATGGCGGCGGGGGTGTTCAAAGACGAAGTCGTGCCCGTGCCCATCCCCCAGCGGAAGGGCGACCCCATCCTCTTCGACACAGAAGAGCACCCACGGCCGGAGACTACCCTGGAGATGTTGGCCAAGCTGAAGCCGGCCTTCAAGAAGGACGGTACGGTCACGGCCGGTAACGCGTCAGGCGTCAACGATGCCGCCGCCGCCTTGGTGCTGACCTCCCGGGAGTTCGCCGAGAAGCGGGGTCTCAAGCCTCTGGGCCGTATCGTCGGCTACGCCTCGGCTGCGCTCGATCCCGCGTACATGGGCATGGGCCCCTACCACGCGACGGTCAAAGTCATGGAGAAGACCGGGATGACGGTGGACCAGATGGACGTGGTGGAGGCGAACGAGGCCTTCGCCGCCCAGGCCCTCGCCGTAGCCCGGCTGTTGGAGCTGGACATGGCCAGGACCAACCTGTATGGCGGCGCCATCGCCCTGGGCCATCCCATCGGCGCTTCGGGCGCCCGCATCCTGACCACCCTGCTCTACGCTCTTCGCCGCACGGGAGGCAGGTACGGCCTAGCCACCATGTGCATCGGGGGTGGGCAGGGCATCGCCACGATCATCGAGGCGGAATGAAGCCGACTAGGAGCGCAGCGGCGGGGCAGTCCGCGCCTGCCACGCGGGCGGCATCCGGCGCGGTGCCGGGCACCGCACCGGGCGGTCAGGTGGAGCGTGCGGAGCATCCGAGCGCAACGGCGCGCGCTACGCGGCCGGCGGGCGACTCAGCACCAGGCGCCATGCCAACCCTCGGCAACGGCCATGGGCGCCTGCCCGGCGCCGAGCGCAAGGCGCAGATCGTGGAGGCGACCTTGCGGTTGGTGGCCACGTACGGTCTGGTGGGCGCCAGCATGTCGCGCATCGCCGACGAGGTGGGCATCTCCAACGCCGCCCTCTACCGGCACTTCGACAGCCGCGAAGACATCCTGATCGCCGCGTACGACGCGCTGATCGAGTGGGTCTTTCACTGGCTGAAGTCCTCCCGGGCCCCGAACGTGCTCGACCGGCTGCGCGAGCTGGGGAAGTCGCACGCCAGGATCTTCTCCAAGGACATCGAGGGTTTCAACGCCCCCATGTTCCAGTTCATCTCCTGGATCCCCAAGGACCGGGTGCGCGAGCACGTGGTGCAACGGCGCATGGAGATGCTCCGGTGGTATACCGACCTGGTCGACGAGGGCAAAGGGCAAGGAACCATACGCATCGACATCGAGACCGACCTGATCGTGTCGGAGTTGTTCGCCTGGATCTGGTGGGAAGACCTGAGCTACCTGGAGGGCCTGGACACCCGCGTGACCCTGAAGGGTTCGGCCAACATGTTCGCCCAGCTCCTGGCCAGGATCAGCGCCGTACCGCCGGGCGGCGCTACTAAAAACGGAAAAGCGCTCACAGCCGAGATCTGAGTAACGGAGGTACGCAAATGCCCAAGTCGATCGTCGCCATATCCAAGGGGACCGACCCGGAGAAGATGGTAGCCGAGGTGTTCGCGCTCCTGGGTGGCGTGGAGAACCTCGTCAAACCACGGAGCACCGTGGTGCTGAAGCCCAATGCCGGCCACCCCGCCGCCGCCGAGACCTCGGTCAACACCAGCCCCGAACTGGTGGCCGCGGTCATCAAAGAAGTCAAGAAGGCGAAGCCCAAAGAGGTCATCGTGGCCGAGGCCGCCGCCATCGGCTGCGACTCGCTGCACGTGCTCGATGTGAGTGGCATCGGCGCCGCGGCGGAAGCCGCCGGCGCCCGCCTCATCGACATAAAACGGGAAAAGGACCTTATCAACATCCCCATCCGGGACGCGCGCTCCGATCTGAAGAAGGTGAAGCTCCCCCGCTTCCTGCTGGAAGCCGAGCACCTCTTCGACCTGCCCATCTTCAAGAGCCACGCCAGCATGGTGTTCACCTGCGCGCTCAAGAACATGAAGGGCGTGGTGCAGGACATCACCCACCAGCAGATGCACATGACCGACCTGGCCGCCGCCATGATGGACGTGTGGTCGGTGATCCGGGCCGATCTGATCATCGCCGACCTCATCCGGCCGGCCGAGGGCTTCGGGCCGCACACCACCATCCCGGTCGATTTCGGCTGCGTGGTGGGGAGCAAGGACCCGGTGGCCCTGGACGCCACCGCCTGCCGCATGGTGGGGCTGAGCATCGACAAAGTTGCTTACTTCGCCGCCGCCGCCGAGCGGAATCTGGGCTACTTCAACGAAGAAGACATCGAAGTCGTGGGGCGCACGATCGAGGAAGTCCACAAGGACCTCTGGTTCCCCTATCTGGAGGG
>JAZDLO010000204.1:0-2013 GCA_043801935.1 bacterium | reverse complement strand
GCCACCTCCGGAGCGCCCGGACCGGTTCACCTGGAAATCTCGGGGCGGCATGGGGAAGCCATGGTTCAGGAGCCGATGGATTTCGGGCTGCTCTTCGAAGATCAGTTCAGCCGCTGCCCGGCCTATCGCACCGAGGCGGACCCGGGCGCGGTCGCAAAGGCAGCCGGACTTCTGATGGAGGCGCAAAAGCCGATCATCGTGGCCGGAGGAGGAGTGGCGACTTCCCGGGCCTGGTCGGAAGTGGTCGGGCTCGCCGAAAAACTCTCGATGCCCGTGGCCACCTCGCTCAGCGGGAAAGGGACCATCCCCGACCGTCATCCGCTGTCCGTCGGAGTGATCGGCACTTACTCCTGCCGGTGTGCGAACCGGGCCGTGGCCGACGCGGATCTCGTCTTCTTCATCGGCTCTCGCGCCAGCGGACACACAACCGCCAACTGGAGAATCCCCCGCCCCGGCACAACCGTGGTACAACTCGATATCGATCCGGCGGAGATCGGACGGAACTATCCGGCGAAGGCGGGGCTGTGCGGAGATGCCAGGGCAACCTTACGCAGACTGATCGATGCTGTCGAAACAAAGGCGGGTGAGAAAGGTTGGCTGGCACATATCCGGCAACTGGTCGGCGAGTGGCGTTCCGAAGCGGAGCCCTTGCTTTACTCGGACCAGACCCCCATCCGGCCGGAGCGGCTCTGCAAGGAGGTCGGCGAGATCCTGCCGCCCGGGGGCGTGATCGTGTCCGACACGGGCCACGCGGCGATATGGAGCGCCAC
This sequence comes from bacterium, assembly GCA_043801935.1. Taxonomy (GTDB): domain Bacteria; phylum Actinomycetota; class Thermoleophilia; order RBG-16-64-13; family RBG-16-64-13; genus JAZDLO01. The sequence goes on along the minus strand of JAZDLO010000204.1, from coordinate 1,243 downwards.
CATGATCGACTTCAAAGCGCCCGGCCAGAGGTATCTCCGCTGTGCGGGCACGCTGGGGTGGGCGTTCCCGGCGTCGATCGGAGCCAAGTGCGCCCTGCCCGACAAGCCGGTGCTCTGCTTCACGGGCGATGGCGGCTTCTACTACTACATGTCGGAACTGGAGACGGCCGCCCGGATGGGCATCAATGTGGTGGTGGTGGTCAACAACAACCGTTCGCTCCAGCAGGTGAAGGGCGTCGTCGACGCCTCGTATGGAGGAAACCCCGAGGCGAAGGGACGAGGGCTCTGGGTATTCAAGGAAACGAACTTCGCGCAGATCGCTGAGAACATGGGCTGCCTGGGGCTGCGGATCGAGCGGCCCGGCGACCTCCGGAATGCCCTGGAGCAGGCCCTGAGGGCCAACCGGCCGGTGGTGGTGGACGTCGTGACCGATATCGAGGCGTTGCCCCAGCCGCCGTGGTGCTAGTCCTGATCCGCGGGAAATAAGGAATACGAAATATCGTAAAGGGAGGTGCTCCCGATGCCGGGGACAACAAAGTCGGTGGTCGTCGTCAGGCCGAAGTGCATGGAGACCTGGGAGTTTCCACTCCCCGCTGTCGGGCCGAAGGACCTGCTCCTCAAGGTCGAGATGGTGGGGATCTGCGGCTCGGAGCCCAAGAAATACACGGGGACATCGGTCTGGAACCCACCCTATCCTATAATCCTCGGGCATGAGATGGTGGGGTTCGTCCAGGAGATCGGAGAGGAGGCGGCCCGGCGATACCAAGTGGCTATCGGAGACCGTATCGTCGTAGAGCCGTACCTCTCGTGCGGATGGTGTGAATTCTGCTCCACGGGCCACTACCAGCTTTGTATCAGCAGGCGCGTCTACGGCACGAGCGATTCCTGCAAGACGCCGCCCCATCTCTTCGGCGGGTATGGCCGGCACCTCTTTGTCTCCTGGGGCTCCAAGGTCCACAAGATCCGCCCGGATGTGGCGCCGGAAGCGGCTCACCTGGCCAGCGTCATTGGAAACGGCATCCGCTGGGTCAGGACCAAAGGGCAGGTGCAGTTCCTGGAGAGCGTCGTCATCCTTGGCCCCGGCGCCCAGGGACTCGCGAGCGTTATAAGCGCGGTGGAATCCGGCGCCGAGCCGATCGTGATGGTTGGACTCGCCAAAGATCGCAAACGGCTGGCCCTTGCGGCCGAGTTCGGCGCCCACCATACGCTGGTCGCAAACGAGGTCGATGTGGTGGAGGCGGTC
>JAZDLO010000179.1:0-6599 GCA_043801935.1 bacterium | reverse complement strand
GATGTTGTTGGGGCAGATCTTGTTGGGGCAGATGTTGTTGAATCTTCTTGGCCGCTGCCCGTCGACGTTCCTGATCCGCATCCCACTATCGCAAGCGCCGTAGCCAGGATAAGCGTAAGGACCCCGAGCCTCACTCGCATTTTGCCTCCACTTACGGATGCTCTCTTAACTACATTGTAGTCTGAACCCCCAGAAGAAGCCTGCCAGAAGTGGAGCTATCCATGAAACTGCGGCAAGCACCAAGATCGTGAGCGAACGTCTCGGACATACCAAGGTGGGCTTCACCCTGGACACCCACGCCCACGCCGTTCAGGGCATGGACGAGGAGGCTGCTATCAAGATCGGGGCGGCGTTGCAGGCGGCCCTAGTAGCGGCCGACAGGAAGACCCGCGGAAAAAGTGGACACTAAATTGACACTAAATTGACAAAAACCCCGTTTTCCGCGGCTCGATGTGGAGCGGAAAAACAGGGCTTTTGCAGGAGCTTTCCGAGGAGGCGACGACCGGAGTCGAACCGGTGTAGCGGGTTTTGCAGACCCGTGCCTAAGCCACTCGGCCACGTCGCCTCGAAAAGAGCAGGAACATGGAGCGGATGAAGGGATTCGAACCCTCGACCTTCTGCATGGCAAGCAGACGCTCTAGCCAACTGAGCTACATCCGCCCGGCGCCTCGCGGCTGGTGGATTATAGACCAGGCCCCACCACGATGCAAACGCCCTGGGGAGTTGTCCAGCTAGTGTCAGAGGGCTTCGTCCAGCGCGTGGTTGACCAAGCTATCGGCATGGGCGTTCTGCTCCCTGTTGACGTGGCGGATAGAGAACCGGTCAAAACCCCGGGCTCGGCGCTCCGCCTCCTCGTGTAACGGCTTTAAGCCTTCGTTCCTGACCCGGTATTCGCCCCGCATCTGCTTCACGAGAAGCTCGGAGTCGGACAGTACTTCAACCTCACGCGTGCCGGCCGCCTCAGCCAACTCCAGACCCGTCAACAAAGCCCGGTATTCGGCCACGTTGTTGGTGGCCACCCCGATCGCCCGACTCACTGTGTCGAGCAGCGAACCCTTATCGTCCTCAAGGACGACGCCGATAGCGCTCGGCCCAGGGTTACCTCGCGAACCGCCGTCGATCCACAGTCGAGCCTTCGAGGCATCACCCCGGCCCCGAGGGCCGTCGGCATCCGCCCCAGCCGTCTCAGCGGCCGCGGCTCCCTCCCAGGGAGAGCGCCACTCTCTCGATGTCTCCACGGTGACCTCACTTTCAGCCAACTCGCGATCGAGGTTCTTGCTCCAACGCCGAAACGCCCACCATTCGAAATCCCCGTGGGGGACCGTGATCAGCGACAGCCCGGCTTCCCCGGCGCGTTCCGCGTCGTGGTAACTCAGATCGCCGGTGATGAGGACCTCGCACACAGCGGCAGCCTGATCGATAAGGCTGCGGCCGCTGCCTGGCAGGACCCCCACCCGGTTGACGATCCTCCGGCCGTCTCCGCTCCAGCCCGGCGCGCCCAGGCCGAAAGCCTCCCCGGCCCGGGCGGCGAGAGCCGCCAAGGGGAGCGGTTCGGCCAACGTTCCCACTCTGCCGAGGCCGGCATGGGCCAGCACGTTCTCGACGGGGTAGATGTCAAACGCGGGTTCTTCGTAGGGATGGGCGCCTACATAAGCGGCGATCGCCGCCGATACGCGGGCCCGGGGTACGACTGCCTCCCAGCGCGTCTCCGGCGTCCGTTCCGGCACTGCCGGTCGCCCGACGGCGGGGTGCGTGCCCAATCCCGGCGTGAACCACCCTCTCCCCTCGGCGGCGAAGGCGCACTCCTGGTAGTCTCCGATGACCCCCGCTCCAGCCGCGAACACCGCAGCTGCTACTTCCTCCACGGCATCTGCCGGAACGAAGCCCACCAACTTGCACCAGTCGGTCGATGCACGCTGTAGAGGGGCCAGACCCCGCAGGCCCAACGCCTCGCCGGCGATGTCGGCCAAGCCCCCGGGCGCTGCGTCGAGATTGGTGTGACAGGCAATGAGGCTGATCTGACCCGCGATCAGACGCCGCACCAGCCGTTCCCGGGGCCGAGAGTCGACCAGCGAGCGCAGCGGAGAAAACAGCAGAGGATGATGGGTAAGGATGGTGTCGTAGCCGCCCGCCAGCGCTTCTTCGAGAACCGGTTCGGTGAGTTCGAGCGCGACCAGGATCCGGCGCACCGGAGCCCGCTCATCTCCTGCGAGCAGCCCGCAATTGTCGCCCGGCTCGGCCAGAGCCTTGGGCGCCAGCTTCTCCAGCACTGCTTCCAGGTCGGCTACCAGCATGGTCCGTTCCTCAGAGTGGTTCCCCGGGTTGGGCCGCCCCCGCCAGCCAGGCTGCTCCCTCTGCGCAAAGCTTCTGCACCGCCGGTCCCTGTAGACCGGGCAGGTTCGGTTTGATCTTGAAGCCGTTCTTCGCCTGCAGGTAGGCCAGGTGGCGATAGCCCTCGGGGAAGCTGGCGAGCAATCCGGCATCGAGTTTGAGCGCCGCGGCCGGGTCCACCGGATCGAGCCGGTCTTTCTCGTAGATAGGCTGCCGTCTCACGATCGCCCACCGGCCGTCCCGCTTCTCGAAGAAATCGTAGAAACGCCCCCAGCACACGACGTCTACCAGAACACCCTCTACCGGGGCGCGCTGGTGGATGGTCATCTTGGTCTGTGAGATGGCCCTGGCACCCATGATCTCGCACGACCAACCGCCCAGAAGGTGGAGGATGTTCACGCCTTCGTCGAAGGCTTTCCGGCTGATCTTGATGAATTCCTCGGCCGGGCCTTGAAACCAGGTGGCCGTCATCCACCCGTCGGGGTGCCAGACCGTGGCAAATCGCTCCCAGTCTCCCGCGTCGCGCCAGACGACCCAGTTGTCGACCGTCTCCCGGATCATCAGTTTGTCAGCAGTCAGTTCGTCCACCGTGGTTCCTCTCCTTTCGGACTTGCGGGTCAAGAGAATATCACCCGAGGTCGCCCCAGAACGCAGCGACGGGCGGCAGTCCTCGCGCTTCAATCGCCCGAGGGCGCTAGATCCACTATCCGGTACAGGGAGTCCAATACTACATGGTGCGCTGCGTCGCTCACCGCGGAAGACCTGGGACGGAAAGCCACCGCCGTCCCTACCGCTTTCAGGAGGCAGATATCGACTTCGCCGTCGCCCACCGCCAGCACGCGATCAGGGCCGATCTCCATCTCCGCCATGAGGTGCTTGGCCACATTCAATTTGCAGTGCTCGTGCTCCTTGCAGCCTTCTGGATGCGTCATCGCCGGGGAAAGCATGGGTTCGCCGCTTGCCCGGCCTTTTCGAAAGCGCATCAGATGGGCCACACTGAAGTCGGCAAAGACCCGGCGGCGGATGATCTCCGCCGCGACGTGGTAGCCATTGGTGACGATACCCACCCGGTACCCGGCTCGTCGCAGGCCCACGACCATGTCGGCGGCTCCGGTCACAAGCGGCACTTCCCGGGCCGTGTCCTCGAAGACCACCCTGTCGACCCCGGTGAAGACCGAAGCTATGTGCCTGGTGCGGTCTACTTCGCAGAGTAGTTCGTTGTCGAGGAAGCGGCTCAGCTCCCCCGCAGCGGCCGTCCTCTCGGCGAGCGCGAGGACGAACCTGCCGTCGATCAACACGCCATCCATGTCGACCAACGCCAATCTCTTCACACGCCCGAGCCGCTGGATCACCGCGGAGAGCTCGGCTTCCGCCTGGCGTTCTACTTCCTGCACTTCCCGCACCTGGTTGATATTCAGCCGCTCGTAGCGCCAAGCTCGATCGAGGATCACCCGGACCACCTGCTTGGCGATGTCCCCCAGGATCTCCACGGGTTGGTCGCCATGCTCGACGCGGCCGACGTCCGCCTCGGCGATCCGCGCCCCTTTGGCGGCCACATCAAGGAGGAGTCCCACGTCTACGCCGTAATCGGGCTCGAAGCGCACGCTGTGGAGCAAGGAGCGGCGAGCCGCCACGATCCTGCCGAGAGGCTGATCGAGCGCCGCCACTTCGGGGAAGAAGGTCTGAAGCAGCGGACGGGCCGTGAGAGTCGTAACCCGGCCGGCCGTCCGAGCGAACTTGGCCTTGACGAAGTCGGCCTTCTCTTCCAGTATCGGGCCCGTCATCCTCCCGACGAGGTCTTCGTCGAGGTGAGATAGGTCGCCATCCAGATAGAGGAGCACATCGTTGCTGGCAGCACGAAGGCCGTCCTCCATCGACGCCCCTCTACCGAGGAACGTACTGGTCACGACGCGCGCTCCTGCCGACCGGGCGACTTCCGGAGTGCCGTCGATCGAGCCGTCATCAACCACGATGACTTCCGTGACCCGAGGATCCGCGCGTGCGAACCTGACCACATAGTCTACCGTCGACGACTCGTTCAAGACGGGAACGATGACCGAGATCAAACCGGACGTCCTCTCCTAAAATCATGATGATCGCGCGTCCGCGCCGTTGGGGACGCCGTGGTCAGTCTATAGCAACTGCCGGCCGGCTGCCTGCCGCGCGTCGAGTCCCAGTAACCGTTGATCTTTTGCTGGTTCAAGGGGTTCCAACAGATACCACTTCCCTGTATCTTTGTGGAAAGGAATCCGGATGGGGGGAGGGGTTATGCCAAGGGCTTTAGGAAGGCGGAAATCCCGGGTGTGGATGGTCGTCGCTCTGGTCGTGGTCGTGATCATCGTGATCGTGGTGCTGTTTGCCACTAATGTTATCGGCTTCTAGCGCAGACCCCGATCAAATAGCCAGGACGGGGCGACTAAGGAGGTGGCGTGATGCGTAGGGGAAGAGACGTGGTCGGTCTTGCCGTTATCACCCGCGACACGGGAACGAAGATCGGCAAGGTCGAGGATGTGGTCATCGATCGCTCGGCCCGCACCGTTCTCGGGTTTCTCCTGGATGAGCCCGGATGGTTCGCCAAGGCCAAGGTCGTGGCTTGGCCGGCGGTCCTTGTGGTCGGTTTCGACGCCCTCATCATCGATTCCGAAACCAGCGTCAAGCGCGCTTCGGAGGTGCCGGAGATGCAGGAGGTCCTCGACCGCGGGTATGTGCTGCAAGGAGTGCATGTCCAGACCACCGCGGGCCTCGCATTGGGGAAGATCGAGGATTTCTACTTCAATACGGCTTCGGGCGGCGTCGAGGGTTTTGAGCTGTCCGGCCGCCACGAAAGGCAGTTCCTTCCTGTTCCTGCGAGTTTCGAGTCCGGCGAGGACGTGGCGTTTGTGGATCCGTCGGCTGAGGCCACCATCGAAGAGCTCAAGAGCGCGCTACGCGACCGCTCCTAGAACAGCTTGAACAACACGCCTAAGAACAGGATATAGAAGAGGACGAGCGGCATTCCCTCCCATCGCGTCACCTCCCGGTCCTGCGCCATGAAGAAGTACAGGACCGTGGCCACCGCCATGAACGGGAGACCGATCGTCAGAACGGGATGAGTGACAGGGAGCGGCATGACGAGTGCAGGTATCCCGACCACCGCGAACGAGTTGAAGACGTTCGAACCGAGCACATTCCCGATGGCGATCTCCAGCTTGCCCCGCCGGGCTGCGACCACACTCACGACCAGCTCGGGCAGGGAAGTCCCCAGGGCCACGGCGGATATGGCTATGACGTCGGTGCCCACATCAAAGAGGGTAGACAGCTCGATCACCGACCGTATCGTGTACTGAGCGGCAAAGTAGAGGACGACCGCCCCACCAACGATCTTGATCACCACCAGTGGGCGCAAGCGGCCGTGCTCGAGGTTTAGGTCCTCAGCGACGGCCTCCTCTATCTGGGCTTGTACGATCGGAGCCGGCTTGGATATTCGCACCCCGTACACGCCGTAGATGAGGGCCCCCGCGAAGAGAAGCACTCCATCGCCTCGGCTGATCGTGCCGTCCAGAGCCGCGAGCCCCATCAGCGCCGCCGAGCTGGCGAGCATGGGTAGGTCGACCTTGACGATCTCCCGGCTTACCGACAGGCGTCCTCCGAGGATCGCCGCCAAGCCCAGCACAAGAAGGATATTTGTGATGTTGGAGCCGACAGCGTTGCCGACCACGATCTCCGGAGAACCCTGAGCGACGGCAAAAAGCGAGCTCACCAATTCGGGCAGGGAGGTGCCGATAGCGACGATGGTCACGCCCACCACGTACGAGGGCATACCCAAAAAGACGCCAAGCTCTTCCGCGCCCTCCGTGAACAAGTCGGCCGCTTTGACGAGGGCGAGCACCGACACGACGAAGATGATCACCCATAGAGACAGCGTCCACGTCATGTCGCGTCCAAGCAGCCCGGGGAAGAAGAGACCGAGGCCAAATCTTACCGGGAGCCACTCCGGGGGTCAACCACAGCGTGCCTCCGTGCCGACGAATGCGAGACCGTCCGGTTCGCTGCTCTTTACGGAACCGCCGCGGCGGCGAGCCTTGCTCCCAACTCGTAAGCCCGCTCGCAATCCCGCGGGAATACCTCCTTGCGCCGTCTAGCTTTGGCGTCGGGATCCCAGGCCGTGGACAAGTACTTGGAGTAATCCTTGAACTGGTAGGTGTCCGTGCACAGCAGGACCTCGCAGCTCCCGAAGATACGGGTCATGATGCCCTGCGACGCGGCGACGCTCGTGTCCTGGTGGAAGG